>CALZJF010000006.1 GCA_945787885.1 uncultured Bacteroidales bacterium
CTCTACATAAGAGAGGGATGCTGCTTGCGTGAAAATGAATGGTAAATTTGTCAGTAGAAATTCCAAAACAGACGCTCTGCTGATGTGTTTTCTTGGGAAAAACCATGCTTGATGCGAAAAAAAACAGAATAAAATGTGGCATATATCAAAAAAGTGTCGTAGTTTTGCCTGCAAACATCCCTCTCTTATGTAGAGAAGGATGCTCATGAAGCTACGCGTGGTTAAAATTCCTTAGAATATGGCTGTTGGCATCGTCAATAATCGACGAGTCGAGCGATGCGAGATAGATTTGAGTGGTATGCTCGTCAGCATGCCCCAACGATTCGCTGATGACCGATAGAGGGATGTTGCTGAATTTTGCTGCGCTGCCCCAAGAGTGGCGACTGACGTAGGTGGTGAGCCGAAGGGCGGTTCCTGTGAGATTTCCTATTTTTTTTAGTCGAGCGTTTGTCATGCGCAGTGCGCTGCGGTATTGCCGGTATTCATTTCCCTCCTTCTTGATGATGGGAAATAGATATTTGCAGCCCGGGCAGGCATGGCGGTCGATGATTTCCTGCATGCAGCGTTCAATTTTTATGTGCAGAAGGGTGCCCGTCTTGTGGCGACGGTAGGTGATGAAGCCACTCTGCACGTCGGATGGCTTGAGAAATGCCAAGTCCACGAACGACATGCCTCGGGCGTAGAAGCTGAAGAGGAAAATGTCGCGTGTGAAGGCCAAGGCGTGCTGCCCGCTGAGGTCGCATTCGCGGATGCGCTGAATGGCTTCGATGGGGATGGCGCGCTTAATGGTTTTCCCCACCCCCGTATAGACGTGCTTGAAGGGATGGCGTTGGCGCGTGATGTCTGCTTCGACGGCACGGTTATAGACGGCCCGAAGTATGCGCATATAGAACGAACTGCTATTCGGACTGACGCCTCGCCGCTGCAGCGACAACTCGTAGGCTTTGATGTCTTCGGCCGTAAGTTCATCGATCATGATGTCTGCCTCCTGTCGAAAATCCCTGAAGCTGCGCAGAGTGGTGCGGTAGGTCTCTGATGTGCGTAGCCGGCCTTGCTGTTCGAGTAGGCCAATCGTGTGTTCCATGTATCTGAAGAACGTGTGTTCGCTCAGGGCATATTGATATGTTTCTGCTATTTGGCTCGCACAAACGGGCAGCCCCGTCTCTTCGTGCTGGCGGATGATGTGGTTGAAGCGTTCGAGGTCCCAGAATATGTGTTTGCGGATGTCGGTGAGTTGGGCAACGCGACTCTGCGCAACATCCCTTGGCGAGATGATGCCAGAGAGCTCGTCCCATTCGGCATCATATATCTCATAGTCGGTGGCGAAGGGGCAAGATGTACGGCCACAGACGATGTCATAGAAGAGTTTGCCGGCAGCATTCGCTTTACCCGACGGTTTGTACGAGAGTTTTACGTAAGGCATGGTTTTGTGTGTGAGAGGAGAGAATAGTTTAGGGTAGGTTCTATCAATTAGTTTTCAATGTAAGGCAGTGTTTCTGTCTTGCTTGGATGTCTTCACGCCTCTCGCACCGCAGGTTTTTGTCTTTCATTCAGTCACGTAGCCCGCTACGCTCCCTCGTGAAAAACAAAAACCTACGGCACGATAGTCGCAAATACATCGCAAGCTAATTTATAGAACCTACCTTAGATGATTTATAAGTAGGAGTGCAAAATTATTGATAAGCACTGTCAGAACGTGGTGGCAGTCGGGGTGAGAGCCACTGCACTTCTGTGTCTCGCATGCCGTTCCTGCATCCACCGTCCACTGCAGTCATCACCTGTTTTTATGGGAAATGCTGCCCTGGGCTATGGGGTGCTGCCCCTTCAGGGCGCAGCGTGCGGTTTGCGCCATGCAGACAGCCCGGACTGTGGGGTGCTGGCCCTGCGGCGCACAGCCCTTCGGCGCATTGCCCCATCTTACTGCGTATCGCGCATGATTGACAAATTTTGCACACCCTTGTCGAGGGCGGACGGACGACTGAGGTTTTTGCCCCAAAAAGGCACGGAAATCATGATTTCTGCCCTGCTTTTCGTCCTGCTGAGGGGAGCTTTTCAGATTTCCTGCGGCGTTTATGCCTCGGATGTGACCATTTTGAGGGGTAGAAATGATGACATTTGGGGGTGAAAATGGTCACTTCTGGGGCGGGAAATGACCACCTGAGCGGCCGAAGCTCAGCGGGGGCGGCAAGCAGCTCAGGCGGCAGGAATTAAAGCTGCAAGCATCGGCGTGGCGGCAGGCTTTCGGGCGGCGGGCAGTGAGGGCAGCGGCGTCGCGGATTCCTGCTTTTTTTACCGCAGTTCCTCATGCGTTTTCCGTCAGGAGGCCTGCAGGTTTCATCAATTCTGCTGTCCGCCTGGCTGTTTCTGCTGCTTCGGGGGGGGCTGGCAGAGGCATGGCGGCATCAGCCGTATGGAGTTTTTCGTGCCTCATGGTGGCGCAAATAGCAAAGCGAGATAGCAAAATGGGAGTTTGAGACTGAAAAAGCCGTTAGTTTTTATGGATTTGCTTGCAGTATGCTGAATTTCGCACTACCTTTGCACTTGCAATTCGGGAGCAAATGCTTCTGATGAGCAATCCCTCCTTAATGATTCGGGGTGTGGCGCAGTTGGTTAGCGTACGCGTCTGGGGGGCGTGTGGTCGCTGGTTCGAGTCCAGTCACCCCGACATCACAACAAAAGCACTGAATATCGCTATGGTATTCGGTGCTTTTTGCGTTTTGCCGAGGGCGAAGCATGGCTGTCGGCAAAAAAAAGTGGCGGGAGGAGTGAAACAAAAAGGGGCGAGCGTCGTATAACTTAGTGTATGGACAGCAATACTTACATAGAAATCGTGCCGGAAATCCGATGTCTCGCAGCATCGGAGGCTTTGCGATTGCTGCAAAACACGGAGGATGCCGACGATGTGGCGCAGGATGTATTGCTGAAACTCTGGGAATGCCGCGACTATCTTCATGGCGACCGAGGGCGCATGATGGCGTTTGCGAGGACCACTACCCACAACCTCTGCCTGGACCGCCTGAAATCGCGCCGCCGCTCGCCCTTCCTGCGCCTCTGGCCGTGGGGGAACGATGGAGACGACGGGGAAGCGGCTGGGCACGAATGGCCTACGCTCGACACTCCGCAACGCCGCTTGGAAATGGAGGAGGCAGACGGCATCGTCCGGCAAGCCCTTGAGCGTCTGCCCTATAAATGGCGCACGGTCATCGTGATGCGAAACGTCGATGAGATGGACTTCGGCGAGATAGCCGCCATCATGGGCACCACGGAGGGTGCGGTCAGAGTCATCCTTTCGAGGGCGAGGGCGAGGATGATGGAAGTAGTCAGAAGCCTTGGCTGACGCGGGGCGCAGGCTTGTGTCCTATATATATAAATAGATGAGGCTACTTATAATAAAATGAGACTATGGACGAGAAACTACGGCTACAGCAAATGATAGAACGCTTCATGGCTGCCGAAACTTCGGAGGCTGAGGAGCGCGAGCTGGCGGCATACTTCTGCAAGAGCGATGATGTGCCGGCAGAATGGAGGGAGTATGCCATCTTGTTCCGTGGGCTTGGCAGCTATCGTCGGCCGGCCGTTGCCCCGCGGAGCAATCGCAGGCGCTGGGCCGTTGCCGCAGCAGCAGTAGTGATGGCGGCGGCAGGAGCAGGATGGTGGTGTGCAGAAGAGGCGGCGGACAGGACTGCAGAACCCTTGGCGCAAACCATTGTTGCCGATGCGCCTGCTGCTTCCGGGACGGACTCCTGCTCTGCGGCTGCAGCGAAGCATGAGGGCAAGGCGGCAGAACGCAGGCTTGCCACGGCGGCAGCCTCATTGAGACCATCGGCCGTAAGGCTGGAGAATGCTGCGGCGTGCAGGGAAACCGCTGCTGCAGCAGGGAGAGGTGTGACGGCTGCGTATGGCGAAACGCCGGCCGAAAATGAGCCACATGGCGCAAAGGCCCTGGCTGACGCTCCCACCGCCGCCGCGGATGCGAAGACACCGCAGGGCAGCCTGGCAGACAACCCCGAGCTGGCGAGCGACATCCTCGATGAACTGGAAATCCGCGTCAGGATGTTGCGGGAGAGCGAACTGCAAATGCAGCGCGCGGCTTTGGAGGAGATATACATGAGAGTAGTAGAAAACTCTAATAAACCATTTCTCATATTATGAAACGACTTCTTTCCTTTTTTGCCCTCCTGCTGACTATGCCCAGCAGCACGGCACAGACCATTCAGCCACGGCATGGCAGAGCGGCGGACGGTGAGTATGCTGCGCAGATAGTCAGCATCATCAGCCAGATGCCGCATGAGAAACTCATTGCCACCGAAAGCGAACAGGGAATTGACGAGCTCGATTCGCTCTACTGCCTGAACACGAAGACCTATGAATTTCCCTACAAGCGCAAGGAGGAGCAGCAGGCAGTGGGCGAAATGATCAATAAAATCATCAAAGCCTACGATGCTGATTTGCCCCACCATACGGGAGGTTTCTGCTCCATGCTCCAGTTGCAGTCGAATCCGAGGGGCGAGAGTCGGCAGGTTTCGATGTATTATTCCGCCACGCGCTCCCCGATTCTGTGGGGCGGAAGGGGCATCAGCTACGTGATTCTGCGCCAGAATCTGCCGAACCCGGCCTATCGCTACGTGAACGGCATAGCATGGTGGCTGGCATATAATCAGAAAGGCGCGCCCGTAGTGCAGTTTCGCACCATTCATCTTCAGGGCCCCTTCTCAAAAGACCACTACGCGAATGCCCTGAACAGTCATCTTTCCGGCAAGCTCGGCGGGCCGACAGCTGATGTGGGAGATTCGGGGGAGGGCATGAAGAAGGACGACACCACGGAGCTGCTGGAGGGCATGGCGTCACTCGTGGGAGATTCGGGGGAGGGCATGAAGAAGGACGACACCACGGAGCTGCTGGAGGGCATGGCGTCACTCGTGGGAGATTCGGGGGAGAGCAAGGCGTCACTCCGCACCGGCATACGGATATTCAACAGGCTTTATACGCAGAGCGAGACTGTGGATGAAATGAGCCGTGCCATCGTGGGGGCTATCAATGAGCGAGTGGTCATGTATCTGAAAGAGGCGAAGACGGCTGCGGACTATCAGCAGCTCTTCCATATTCTGAAGGACATTCCGCGTTACTGGGCAATTATTTATTATGGCAAGATAAAGGCTACCAAATACGTGGATTTCGAGTGGCTTGAGAAAAACTATGCTGACCTCGATATCTTCTGCATTTCATGGGTGACGCAGGGCGACCCCGCATGCACTTTCCCGGAGTACGACCCGGAACGAGAGGATACCGTGGCGGTGCCTGCCAATTTCCTCTTGCAGGTGTATCTGAACGACTGATACATATTCATTTCAAATCTGAATCCGTGGTGGATGAAACGATGTCCTATCGTTTCATCCTCCCTGCCGATATGACGCAGAGCTTCACCGCACTCGTCTTGAATGACTTGAATGGGCAAACGCCGACTGTGAGAAAGGCGTTGCGTGCTACGACAAAAAAAATAATCCGCCCCTGCCAGCATGACGTTGGCAGGGGCGGATGGTTTTGTCTATGAGGGAGACCTCGAAAAGAGGCTTTGTTCTTTACGGGAGAGAGGGGATTATGCCTGGCGGTGAGCCTCCACCCACTTGCGGGCGTTGACGAAGGCCTCAATCCAAGGCGTCACATCGTCCGTCAGCACACGGTCAGCAGGGTAGAAACCGCACTGCCAGGGGAAGATGGTGCGCTCGGGGTGGGGCATGATGGCGAGATGGCGGCCGTCGGCACTGGCAATGGCGGCGACATCGTAGCTCGAACCATTGGGATTGCCAGGATAGTCCGAGCGGTCGAACTTGGCCACGACATTGTAGGCACTCTCTTCGAGTGGCAAATGGAACTTTCCTTCGCCGTGTGCCACCCACGTTCCAATCTTGCTGCCACTGAGACTGCCGAACATCACGCTGTTGTTGGCAGGAATGGCAAGGCTGACGAATGCGCTCTCAAACTTATGGCTGTCGTTGTGGAGCATCTGTGCAAAACCGCGGGCATCAGTCACGGCGTGGTCGTTGTTCAACAGACCAAGTTCTACCATCAGCTGGCAGCCGTTGCATACGCCAAGACTCAGGGTGTCAGGGCGTGCGTAGAAGCGGTCGAGGGCAGCCTTCGCCTTGGGATTGAAGAGGAAAGCTCCTGCCCAGCCCTTGGCACTGCCGAGGACATCGCTGTTGGAGAAACCTCCGCAGAAGGCGATGACATTCACATCGTCGAGCGTCTCGCGCCCGGTGATAAGGTCGGTCATCGTCACGTCCTTCACGTCGAAGCCAGCCAGCCAGAAGGAGTAGGCCATCTCGCGCTCAGAGTTCGTGCCCTTCTCGCGGATGACGGCAGCGCGCAGACCGCTCGCAGCCTTGCGGTCGGGGTCGAGTCCCCACTGTGCGAGCTTGCCCGTAAAGCCTTCGGGGAATCGGAGGTCGAGGGGCTGTTTGCCCAAGTTGTCGCGGCGTTCTTCTGCCTTGCCATTGAACGACTGACGGCGGTCGAGCAGATAGGAGGTTTCGTACCATACGCTGCGCATCTCATTGATGTCGAAGTCGAAGTGGCGCCCCTTCATCGTCACGCTCAGCACCTGTGCTTCCTGCGGAACGCCAATCTTTACGTAGCCCACGCCAGCATCGTCGAGAATTTTCTTAGCGCGGGCGGCGTTGGCATCGCTCACCTGCACCACCACGCCAGGGTTCTCTGCAAAAAGCGCAGGGATGAGGTCGGCACCGTTGAACTTGTCGAGGCAGACGTTGATGCCACCCTTGGTGTTGGCAAAGCACATTTCGAGCAGCGTCGTAGCGAGACCGCCCGCGGAGATATCGTGGCCCGCCATGATGAGGCCCTCGTTGACCAGTTGCTGCACAGCCATGAAGGCATCGCGGAAGTATTCGGGATTCTTCACCGTCGGCACATCGCTACCCACCTTGCCTAAGGTCTGTGCGAACGCCGAGCCTCCAAGCTGGAGGGCATCGAAGGAGAAATCGATATGATAGAAGCGGCTTTCTGCCACATTCTGCATGACGGGGCTGACGATTTTACGGATGTCGCTCACCTCACCTCCAGCACTGACGATGACGGTTCCCGGGCTGATGATCTTCTGTCCGTCGGGATATTTCTGCGTCATCGACAGGGAGTCCTTACCTGTCGGCACGTTGATTTGCAGGGCGCAGCAGAAGTCGCTCAGTGCTTTCACTGCCGTATAGAGGCGGGCGTCCTCACCCTTCTGTGAGCGGCAGGGCCACATCCAGTTGGCGGAAAGGCTGATGCTCTCCATTCCCTGTGCCAGAGGTGCCCATACGAGGTTCGTCAGGCTTTCTGCCACGGAGAGCACGCTGCCGGCAGCAGGGTCAGCAAGTGCTGCCTGAGGAGCATGGCCGATGGCAGTGGCGATACCGCTCTTGCCGCGATAGTCCAATGTCACGGCACCGCAGTCAGATAGCGGAAGTTGCAATTCGCCCTGACACTGCTGACGGGCCACGCGTCCAGAGACACAGCGGTCAACCTTGTTCGTCAGCCAGTCTTTGCAGGCTACGGCTTCGAGTCGCAGCACGTTCTTCAGGTATTCATCCACCTGACTATCATTGTAGGCTGCCACCTCATATTTACGTTCTACGGTGACATCTTCCATAATCGTTTTCGGGCTGGAACCGAACATTTGCTCTACCGCCAAGTCGAAGGGCCGTACGCCGTCAGCCTGTTCGAAGGCGAAACGATGGTCGCCCGTGGTCTCGCCGACAGTGTACATCGGTGCGCGCTCGCGGTCGGCAATGCGCTGCACGTGCTCGATGGCTTTCTCGTCGATGAGGAGTCCCATGCGCTCTTGGCTTTCATTGGCAATGATCTCCTTCGCACTGAGCGTTTTGTCGCCAATAGGCAACTTGTCCATATGAATCAATCCGCCACACTCCTCGACGAGCTCGCTCAGACAGTTGACGTGCCCGGCACTACCGTGGTCGTGGATAGAGACGATGGGGTTTTCATCTTCTTCGCAGAGTGCGCGTACGACGTTGTACGTGCGCTTCTGCATTTCAGGATTGGCGCGCTGCACGGCGTTGAGCTCAATGCCGCTGCTGTAGCGACCCGTCTCGACGGAGCTTACCGAGCCACCGCCCAGACCGATGCGATAGTTCTCCCCACCCATGACAACCACCTTGTTGCCAGGCTGAGGCTCGCCCTTGAGGCAGTCACGCTTCGTACCATATCCTACACCTCCTGCAAGCATGATGACCTTATCGTAGGCATAGCGTTCGCCAGCAGCCACCTCGTTGTGCTCAAATGTCAGGACAGAACCGCAGATAAGGGGCTGTCCGAACTTATTGCCGAAGTCGGAGGCACCGTTTGATGCCTTAATAAGTATTTGCTCCGGCGTTTGATAGAGCCAGGGGCGTTCTGGCAGATTGTTCTCCCACTGCTGTACGCCATCTTCCTTTCTGGGGTACGATGTCATATATACTGCCGTTCCTGCAATAGGCCAGCTGCCGACTCCACCGCCCATACGGTCGCGGATTTCACCACCCGTTCCCGTAGCCGCGCCGTTGAATGGCTCAACGGTGGTGGGGAAGTTGTGCGTCTCAGCCTTCAGGGAGATGACGCTCTCTACCTCTTTCGTACGGAAGAAGTCAGGCTGTGAATGGTCCGCAGGCGAGAAAAGCTCAATCATTGGGCCCTGCGCAAACGCCACATTGTCCTTGTATGCTGAGAGGATGCGGCCAGGATTCTCCTGCGTGGTCTTCTTAATCATGGCGAAGAGGGAAGATTCCTTCTCCTCGCCGTCAATGACGAACGTACCGCCGAAAATCTTATGGCGGCAATGCTCCGAATTAATCTGTGCGAAGCCGAACACCTCAGAGTCAGTCAGCTTGCGTCCGAGCTGCCCCTCCACCTTATGGAGATATTCTATTTCCTCAGGTGAGAGCGCAAGGCCCTCTGCTTCGTTGTATTCCTCCAGGTTTTCGATGCTGATGATTGGGGCAGGTTCGATGCTGACATGGAATATATTTTGGTCGAGACCGTTATACATACGCTGCAACATGGTATCATGCTCAGCCTGCTCGCTCTCCACGGGGAAGTATTCTTCAATGCGGTCGATGCCTTGAAGACCCATGTTTTGGGTGATTTCAACGGCGTTGGTGCTCCAAGGCGTAATCATTTCACGTCTCGGGCCCACGTGCCATCCTTCGATGTTTTGCTCATCGAGCATTTCGGCTTGGCCATAGAGCCAGCAGAGTTCCTTCACTTCGTCGGCACTAAGGGCATGATCCACGCTGGTGGCTATGATGCTCTTAGCAGGGGTTAGGAAAAAGCGTATCATGGGGATTTGTTGCTATATAAAGGTGGGTTCAATCCATTCCCCACCGTTAAAAAAAGAATGTTTATGGTCTGTCGTTGCAGGGACTACGCTGGGCGTTTTTTGCTCCAGTGTGTCATTTCGGCTGCAAATTTACGTTATTTTAACCGAAAAGCTTCCTATATTTTTATTTTTGCGCGCGCGTAAGCGTTGATTTCTGCTTGCAGAGGGCTTTTGGGGGGCTTCGGCGGAGGGGATTTGCGGGATTTTCTCTCAGTCGGCGACTGAGAGAACAGGGCTGCGGACAGGATTTGGGGCAGGCTACTGGCTTTTGGGGGGCTTCGGCGGAGGGGATTTGTGGGATTTGCTCTCAGTCGGCGACTGAGAGAACAGGGCAGCGGTTAATATTTGAATGAGCTGTGCCCCATAAATTCGCGGAGGAGCGAGGTGGGCGGAATGGCTTCGAGGGGCATGGAGACGAAGTAGTTGAGGAATTTTCGCAGGCGTGTGGCGGTGGCATATTCCGCGGCCGATTCCGGCACCATCTCCAGCAAGGGCAAAGCCTGGGCGCGCAGTGCTGCCAATTCATAGAGGAGCGACGTGTTGATCATCACATCGGCCTCCTCCTGGAAGGGGAAAATCCATTTTTCTTCCCCCGCGCTGACGAGTGGGCAGCGGCGGATGACCTCCTGCGGCTCAAAGCCGCGGTATTTGTAGTCGCGGCAGATGCGGCGCAGCAGCCGGCAGTCAGTGGTCGGGATGTAGTTGTGGTCATCGAGCATGATGGTTGTCAGGGCGGAAGCATAGATTTTATACTTTGCCGTGGCCGGCACCTTTTCGCTCATTCGCGGATTGAGGGCGTGGTTGCCCTCCATGATGAGAACCGTGTTTGACGTGAGCTGGAGGAATTTTCCGCTCGGTACGTTTTTGCCCTTCGTGAAGTCGTAGAACGGCAGTTCTATCTCCTCGCCGGCCAGGAGTCGTGTGAGGTGGTCGTTGAAGAGCTGGAGATTCATGGCCTCGATATTCTCAAAGTCATACTCCCCCTTTTCGTCGAGCGGTGTGAGCACTCTGTCCACGAAATAGTTGTCGAGGGATATTTGCACCGGGTGTTTCCCGCACGCCATGAGTTGCACGCAGAGACGTTTGGCGAACGTGGTCTTTCCTGATGATGAAGGCCCGGCAATGAGCACCACGCGAATGTCGGGATGCGCGGCGATATGGTCAGCCAGCTTAGAGATTTTCTTCTCCTGCAATGCCTCCGACACGGCCACAATGTCGTTCGTATAGCCGGAGAGGATGGCGCGGTTCAGTTCGCCGACGGTCGATATGCCGACGATGTCGTGCCATCGGTGCTCTTCCTGAAACACATCGAACATCTTTCCCTGCCGGTACATGGGTCTCAGCTGTGTGGGATTCTTCTGGTCTGGCACGCGCAGGAGGAGTCCGTCGCCGTAGGGTATGAGGTCGAAGAGTCGCAGTTCGCCCGTCCGGAGCAGGAGCGAGCCGTAGAAGAAGTCGCAGAGCGCATCGTCAGGGCCTTCTCCGAGGGTGTAATAATGCGTATAGAGGTCGCCGATGCTTTCCAGGAGCTTCACTTTCGGCATCAGTCCCTGTTCGCGGAAGAGAGCGATGGCATCCGTCGTATGGCAGGTGACGCGTCTGAACTTCAGGTTGGCATCAATGAGCCGTTGCATCTCGCCTTTCAGGCGTTCTGCCATCTCTGCCGTAATGCCCTCTTCGACATCGAGCGAGCAGAAGAATCCGCCGGAAATAGGCGTGCCGATGCGCAGGCGTGCGCCGGGAAAGAGGTTATGGACTGCTTTGTAGAGCACGAAGAATAGGCTGCGAGTATAGGTGCGCAAGCCCGAATCGCTCGTGACGTCGAGAAATTCCACGTCGCGACTGTCGTTGATGGTATAGTGTAACCCCTCCGAACGGTTGTTCACGAGGCAGCTGGTGGTGCCGAAGGGCAGATTGAGTGCGAGTTGCTGATAGACATCTTCGAGAGTAGAGCCTTTCGGCACTTCCACCCACGAGTTGGTGTTGCGGCAGAAAATGCGTATTTTTCTCATAGAGAGCATGTAGGGATGAATGGGGTGTAGAGCGCGAAAAGCAAGTGCCTACGAGAGTCTTCGCAGGCACTTGTCGGTTCGGCAGCTTAAAGTTCAGGAGTGAAGAGAGGGTCCCATGCAGGGAGTTTCACGGGCTTCTTGTCGAGGAGCTTCAGCGTGGCCTCCGGCACGAAACGTCGCTCAACGACCAGTCGGAACATATACTCGTCAAACCATTCGTCCGTCATGACGAGATGTCCCTGTACGCCATAAGTCCCGCCCCAGGAGTTCTCCACCTTCCATTTGCGCGTCTTTCCGTTCTCGTCTATATCCACGGCGCAAAGCGTCATGGCATGGCTCGATGCGCTGGCAAAGGTCTGTATGCGTTCAGCCTTCGTCATGGGGAAAGTCGTGCCGAAGAGAGTCTCGTAGTCATAGTTTTGCAGCGAGAGAATGCCCGTCTTGCGGTTGAGGAACTTGCCTACGTCGCAGCTGAAATACATGCGTGTGCTGTCGGCTATGGAGGCGATGGCCATCGCCTTGATTTCGTCCATCGGCAGGTTGATGTACGTCCAGTCGTGCCCATCGTAGGCGTGGCGGTCGAGGTCAATGGTGTACGTCTGGTGGTACGGCCGTGTGGGGTCGTTCATGAGCAGCACATAGTTGTTCTGGAGGTCCCAGCCCACAAACTCCTTGTAGAAGCTCAGCGGCGTATATTCCTTCGCCTCTCCTATGGGCTTTCCGCTCTCATCCTTCAGCTGATACGTGAATTTCTGCGGCGGTGTGCCGAGGCAGATGGCAAGGATATGATAGACCTCGCCCAGCATTTCCTCCTTTCGTTTGAGCACATCCGCCTTCTTGCTGCCTCCTGCCGCCATCTTTCTCAGTTCGAGTCCCCACTGCCGGAGCTTCAGGCTGATGATGGAAGCCATTTTCGATGTGTTGTTGGCATTGTAGCTCTCAGGCATAATGTCAGTCGGCACGACGCCATACTTCGTGACGATATCCTGCACGCCAGTGAAGGTGCCGCCATCGCTCAGCGGATGTTGGAACAGCCACTCCACGGTCTTGTCGTCCATTGGCAGGTTTGCCTTGTCGATGATGGCTTGCAGGAAGAGGTTCGACTTTTCCAGCTGGTCGTAGAAGAAGCAGAAGCTCTGCGAGAACTCGAAGTTGCCGAGCTGATGCTCATTGATGACCTTTGCGCGCATGACGTTCAGCCCCGTGAAGAGCCAGCATCGTCCGCTCGACTGCTGGTCGGTGATGCCCTTCGAGGGGGCCACATGGCTGAAGTAGAGGTCAGTGTTGGCAGGATTGACAGGGTTCGTCGCTATGGCATCAATGCCGTTGGCAGCCAGAGCATTGCGCAGTGCAGCGTCCTGACGTGTCAGGGGGTGGGCAGTGCTGATGCGCTGCAAGACATCGGGGGTGATGCTCTGCGCCGCTGCTGAGAGAGGAGCGGCGAGGAGGAGTGATAATAGCAGATGTTTGGTCATTAAGTAGGTAATGAAAATGATTTTATGGTAAATGTAGTAGGTAATTATTAAGGTTTGTATGTTAGAACGCTCTATTTAGATGCAGGTTTTAGTCTTGAAATAAAGGAGCATAGCGTGCTATGTGAATATTTTCAAGGCTAAAAGATGCGCTAAAGAGTGCATTCAGGCATAAAGATAATTTTCATTACCTACTTATATATATATATATGTCAGACGTTCTTCCTGTGTCTGGTGTTTTCTTATTTCTTCTTGCCCTTTCCGCCTTTCCGGCTCTCCTTCTTGGCGGGGCTGGCGGCAGATTTCCTGCCCTTCTTGCCCTGCTTCTTCGCCGGGCGTTCAGGCAGGGCGGCGATGGCAGGCAGAGCATCCTCTTCCACGAGTCCGAAGTCGAGCTGGCGGCGTTCCAGGTTCGCCCGCTCCACGCGGAATCGCACCTTGTCGCCCAGGTTATAGACGCGGTGACGGCGGCGGCCGACGAGCCGATAGTTGTCTTCGTCAAACTCATAGTAGTCGCCCGTCAGATTGCGCAGCGGCACCATGCCCTCGCACTTCGAGGCCGCCTCCTCCACGTAGAGCCCGAACTCAGAGATACCGCTGACGATGCCATCAAACTCCTGCCCGATGCGGTCGCCCATGAACTCCACCTGCTTATATTTGATGGAGGCGCGCTCGGCGGTCGTGGCCAGCTGCTCCTGCTGGCTGCAGTGTTCGCAGAGGTCCTCATACTTCGTGGCCGATGCGCTGCGTCCGCCCTCTTGATAACGCTGTAGCAGACGGTGGACCATGAGGTCAGGATAGCGGCGGATGGGAGAGGTGAAGTGCGTGTAGTAGCGGAACATCAGTCCGTAGTGTCCGATGTTGTGTATGGAATAGCGTGCCTTCATCATCGCCCGCAGTGCCACCATCTCCACCACCGCCTCTTCCTTCTTGCCCTTCACCTCTGCCAGCATGTGGTTCAGACTCTTCGATACGTCCGTCTTCGAGCCTTCCGTGCGGAGTTTATAGCCGAATTTCGCCACAAACCCCCGCAGGCGTTCCATCTTCTCGGGGTCAGGCACATCGTGGATGCGATAGGGCAGCACCTTGGGCTTCTTGCCTTTTGCCACGATGGCCACGCTCTCTGCCACCGTGCGGTTGGCGAGGAGCATGAATTCTTCTACGAGTTTGTTGGCATCGCGCGCCACCTTCACATACGTGCTGACGGGATGCCCCTTCTCATCGACTTCGAAGCGCACCTCCGGACGGTCAAACCCGATGGCGCCCGCTTGGAAACGCTTGGCGCGGAGCTGCTTCGCCAGACGGTCGAGGTCGAGAATCTCCCGCGCCCATTCGCCCTGCGGGTGCTCATAGCTGCCGTCTGTCTGCGGATGCGTGCCTGGCAGGGCCATGTCCTCAGGCGATGCGCAGCCGTTTCGCTCTATGAGAGCCTGCGCTTCCTCGTAGGCGAAGCGGCGATTGGAGCGGATGACGGTGCGAACGATTCGGCTGGCGCGCACGTCGCCCTGAGCATTGAGGGTGAAGATGACGGAGAATGTGAGCTTCTCCTCGTCCGGGCGCAGCGAGCAGATGAAGTTGCAGAGCCGTTCGGGGAGCATCGGAATCGTGCGATCTACGAGATACACGCTCGTGGCGCGCTGCTGGGCCTCGCGGTCGATGGTGTCGCCTTCCTTGACGTAGTGGCTGACGTCGGCAATGTGTACGCCCACCTCCCAGTCCTCGCCCTGGCGGCGTATGGAGAGAGCATCGTCGAAGTCCTTGGCATCGTGGGGGTCGATGGTGAATGTCGGCACGTCGCGGAAGTCCTCGCGCTGTGCGATTTCGTCGGCAGAAATGCCCGGCTCAATCTTCTCAGCCGCCCGCTCCACCTGTTTCGGATAAGCGTATGGCAGTCCATATTCAGCGAGGATGGCGTGCATCTCCGTGTCGTTGTTGCCCTCATCGCCCAGAATGTCTATCACTTTTCCCGTCGGGCACTTCGACTGTTCGGGCCAGTCCGTGATTTTCACCACCACCTTCTGCCCATTCTTCGCCCCCTTGATGCCGCTCTTCGGTATGAAGATGTCGGTGGCGAGCGAACGGTCAGTCAAGACGAAGGCATAGTCGCGCTCCACCTGGATTTTTCCGACGAAGGTGTCCTTCGCCCGCTCCACGATTTCTATCACCTCCGCCTCGCGCGTGTGGGTTCGCCGGCGTGCCAGCATCGTCACTCTGACGCGGTCGCCATCGAGGGCATGGCGCGAGTTGCGTTCGCTTACCAGAATTTCCTTTCCCCCATCGTCCGGCGCGAAGACATTATGCCCGTTGCGCTTTTTGTGGAAGATGCCCTCGATGACCTGGCTGCCACGGGGCTGATGGATATACGTGCCGTTGTTGTCGGTGGTGAGGAAATCGTCGAAGACGAGGTCAGCAAGGCATTCTATGACGAGCATCTTCGACGGATGTTTGTCTGCCCCTACGCTGTTGAATATGTCTTTCACGTGCAGGGGCTTGTTTTCGCTCTTTTCGAAGAGGCAGAGCAGGCGGTTCAGCAGTTCGCGCTTGCTCAGGCGGCTGGTTTTCCTTGACATGGCAGTGTGCGTTGTGGGTTGGTGTGGTGGGTAGGGCTGTGGGTGTTCATGGCGATGTGGCTGCCAGACGGCTTCCTGCCCAAGGGGCAATCCCCCGGAATCCCTATCGCGTTTTTTATCTCTCGGCATTTCCTCCTTGCTTCATGCCCATGTTCGCCGTATGTCGGGTTCGTGCCGTATGTCAGCGAGGGGGGAGGATGCTGTCTGTGTAGGCGTGAGGATAGTCGGCAGTGTGGGGTTCTTGCTGCTTCAGGCCTCGCTTCTGCACCGCCGACAGGGCAAAATTAAAGATAAATTTCGGAAAACCATCTGATTTCCTCCTTTTTTTGAAGCCACGGGGGTTCAAATCCCGTGTGTAGAGCGTCTGCGCCCCTCCTTTTTCAATCTTTCTGTCTGCGCAGGGCAGGCCATGCCCTTCATTTCTCCTGACGCAGCGGCATTCGCTTGCCGGTCTGCCCCATCCCGTTCGGCATGGCGAAGGCAAGGACTGAAGGGCAATCCGCCGTGGGGCTGCCGCCATGAGCAGGCAGCCGCCTGAGAATCCCCCGTCTCGGTCAGGCAGGAGCGCGCATGGCCGGCGTGAAACTTCTGAGCTTCTTCCCCCCTTCGCTGCGCCTTCCGCTCAGAAGTGGCCATTTCCGCCCCTGAAAGCCATCATTTCCGCCCCCGAAAGCCATCACTTTCACCCCCAAAAGTCATCACATGGCCCCCGCTGCGTGATTGCGCAGAGACGAGGTGCGCCGTCGGACGGCTGAAAATCTCCCTCAAACTGGCGAAAGACGGGGGTGAAACTGCCGTTTTGAGAGCCCAACGTGGGGAATTTCTCTGTGCTACGATGTTGAAACGCCCATGCTGCGCGCTCCCAACAATAGTGAATAGGCACTGCGCCCTCTGACTGCGGAGGCAGCCCCGACATGAATGGGAAGCCCGGGGCTTTGGCCGTGCGTACGGAAAGTGGCGGTTTGCGGTGCAGACCGGCAGGGGCAGGAAAAACGCTGAATGTACGGCATTGCCCCTCCCCCTGACTGCGGAGGCAAGGCGCAGGAAAGAAAAAAAGTCGGGCCTCCTTGTACATGACCGCGCTTTTATGACGCGTGGCTCGTACAAAGAGGCCCGACTTGCTCCTCCGAAGCTGCTTTGCTCCGATGTCACACTGCTGCGAATCAATCTCAGGCTTCAGAATCCTCGCTCTGCCCAGTTGTTGCGGTCGAGGTTGCGGTAGCCGATGGCTTCGGTGATGTCGCTTGTCTCAATTCGTTCCCTCCCCTCCAGGTCGGCAATGGTGCGCGCCACCTTCAGGATGCGGTTGTAGGCGCGGGCAGAGAGGTGCAGGCGCTCCATCGCCTGTTGCAGCTTGAGGCTGGTAGGCTCGTCCAAGGCGCAGAACTGGTGCATCAGGCGTTCCGTCATCTGGGCGTTGCAGTAAACGCCGGGGAAATCCTTGTAGCGATTGGCCTGGACGTTTCTTGCCGCAATGACGCGCTGCCGAATCTTCGCCGAAGCCTCGCCCGCCGCAGCTTCGCTGAGGTCTTTGATAGGCACGGGGACTACTTCTATCTGGAGGTCGATGCGGTCGAGAAGCGGACCGCTGACCTTGCTCATATAGCGTTGTATCATGCCGGGGGTGCAAGTGCAGGGGCGCGAGGGGTCGTTGTAATAGCCGCAGGGGCAGGGGTTCATGGCCGCTACGAGCATGAAGCTGCATGGGAGCGTCACGCTGTATTTGGAGCGTGAGATGGAGATTTTGCGGTCTTCCAAGGGTTGGCGCATGGTCTCCAGCACCTTCTTGCTGTACTCAGGAAACTCATCGAGAAATAGCACGCCGTTGTGGGCAAGGCTGATTTCGCCCGGCTGAAGCGATGCTCCGCCGCCTATGAGAGCCACATCGGAGATAGTGTGGTGGGGCGACTGGAACGGGCGTTGGGCAATGAGGGTGTCCTGCCGTTGGAGTTTTCCCGCTATGGACTGAATCTGCGTCGTTTCGAGGCTTTCATGGAGCGTGAGGGGCGGGAGAATGCTGGGCAGACGCTTCGCCATCATGCTCTTTCCGCAGCCCGGGCTGCCGATGAGAATGATGTTGTGGCCGCCGGCGGCAGCGATTTCGAAGGCCCGCTTCACGCTTTCCTGCCCCTTCACCTCGGAGAAGTCGTAGGCGAAATGGTTTTGCGCGGCATAGAACACTTCGCGCGTGTTCACCACGGTGGGGGCGATGAGCCTGACGCCAAGCAGATGGTTGACCACCTCTGTGAGGCTGGCAGCGCCATATACTTTGAGCGTATCGACTACTGCCGCCTCGCGGGCATTGTCCTGAGGCACGAAGATGGCCTCATAGCCCATCTTCCGCGCCAGGATGGCTGCCAGCAGCACGCCGCGCACGGGGCGTAGCTCGCCGTTGAGGCCGAGCTCTCCCAAGAACACATAGCGGTCTGTCTGCTTGCTGATTTCCTTGAAGTGCTCCTTCTCGCCCGAAGCCGCACAGAGTTGCCCGATGGCGAGCGGGAGGTCGAAGCCCGAACCGCCTTTTTTCACATCGGCCGGTGCGAAGTTCACCGCCACATCGTATTGTTCGCGTATCTCGAAGCCACTGTTGTGTAGGGCGGTCCGTACGCGTGTGCGGCTTTCCTTCACCGCATTGTCAGGGAGTCCGACCATGACGAAGAAGGGTTCGCGCTGCGAATTGTTGCGCTCCAGATTCACTTCCAGGAGCACGCGCGTGGCTTGCAGACCATTGATGGCAACACTGTGTATCGTGGATAGCATAGGTAAGGTAGGGGGGATGTTGTGTGCAATAAAGGTGGGTTCTATAATTCTGTCAAAGGGAATTTATAGAACCCACCTGAAAGGGGGAGGATTATTCTACAGGCGTGAGGCGCACCTTGAAGTGGTAGGGCTGGTTGGCCACGCAGTAAGCCTTCCGCGTATCGACGCCGCCGCACGAAGCATTTCCCACGCCGCGGTATGCAGCGTCAAGATGCAATACGGTGAAGGGCTGCGGCTGTAGCTCCCACGTGTGCTGGGCGTTCATGAGGTCTTGCTCGGTATAGGGCAGTGCGGAGAAGCTCACTTCGCCTTCCGTCTGTATCTTCACGCCGCGCCCGTTGAAGTCAGTGAAGGTGGCTTCGCGGAGGCCTTCGCGGTTGCCCGTGCTCTGAGGTTTGATGTAGCGCTCCATGGAGGATGCCGGGGTTGTCTGGTAGCGTCCGAGCTGCACGCCGTCGCGGCGGTCGCTGTAGTTCTCGAGCGGGCCGTAAGCGTAGTAGTCTATGCGCTGGAGCTCGCGGTTCAGGCCGACTTGTATGCCTGCGCGGCGCAACTTCTCAGTGTGGGGCGTAAATTCGGCATCAATGTCCACACAGCCCTGGGCATGGAGGGTATAGACGATGCGCGTGTCGCAGAGCGTACCCTTGCGGACGGTGGTGATGACGACGGGGGCTGCCGACTTCTTGCCGCCTGCGACGAAGCCTTCGACATGGATTTCTGCCGCACCCTGCATGCCGTTGTCGGTATTCGTGAAGCGGTCGTTCTCAATCCAGCGGTGGTTGGTGTAAGCCAAGGGGAGGCCGCAGCCGAGCACTTCGCGGCCGTTCAGCTCAAGACTCATCATTTCGCCCGTCTCGGCATTGATGGAAATGCCCGCCGTGCCGTTTGAATAGTGTAAGGCCCCATGCGCCGTGTCGTGGGCGAACACTGCCTTCGCGCGTTTCGCAGCAGGCAGCTCTCCGCGTTCGCAGAGCGTGAACTGCGCCGCAGCCTGCACGTGTCCCGCCTCGCACCAGTCGGTGGCCTCCTTGTGTATGGCACTGAGGTTGAGCAGCACTTCTGTTCCGCGTTTCCGTGCCTTCGCAATGGCATCGCGCTTAAGCGTCAGGGTGATGCTGCCCTCTGACTGCGGAGCGATTTCGGGGAAGTCGATGGTGCCGGCCTCTACCACGCGCCCATCGTGGAGCACTTCGTATTGCAGGGCGTAGGCCGAAAGGTCGGTGAAGGCATAGTGGTTCTGTATATTTATATTATAGGAGTGCTTCGCTTCGTTGCGGTCAGCCAGCCCAAACTTCAGCCATTGGTGCGCCCCCTTCACTTCGAGGAGCTTTGCGCTGACCTCGCGCGTGGCAGGAATCACGCCGTTTGAGCAGAAATTGCCCTGATGCGGGCCGGGATAGTCATAGCCCGTGTGGAGGCGATGCAGGTTCTGCTTCATCTCGGCAGGGTCGAAGATGGCCTGATCCACCCAGTCCCAGATGCAGCCGCCAATGCAACTGTTCGATTGCTCAATGATGTCCCAATATTCGTTAAGGTTGCCGATGGCATTGCCCATGGCGTGGGCATATTCGCAGATGAACATGGGCTTGTCGAGCCCGGAGGTGTGCTGCTCCATCCATTCGATGTCGGGGTACATCTTTGAGTAGAAATCCGAGTACGCCTCTCCGCCGTAGGGCTTGCTGATGCGCGTTCCCTCGTAGTGTACGGGGCGCGAGGGGTCGAGCCGGCGAGCTTCGTCGTAGCAAGCCTTGAAGTTCGAGCCGGCGCCAGCCTCGTTGCCCAGGCTCCACATCACTACGCAGGGGTGATTCCTGTCGCGCGTGACGAGGCGCGTGATGCGATCGACGAAAGCAGGAATCCATGATTCCATCTCCGATATGCTCTGGTTGGCATGGTCTTCCAAATCTGCCTCGTCGCATGCCCAGATGCCGAAATGGTCCATCATGGCGTAGAAGTTGGCAGCATTGGGGTAGTGCGACGTGCGCACCATGTTGATGTTGTGCTGCTTCATCAGCGTGAGATCGCGGAGCATGGTGGAGTTTTCTACAGCACGTCCGCGCAGGGGGTCAGTGTCGTGGCGGTTGACGCCCTTGAAGAGCAGGCGCTTGCCATTGACATAGACCAGGCTGTTGCGTATCTGGATGTCGCGGAATCCATATTTTGTGGAGAAGGCCATCTCGTCGCGCCCCTCAGCATCGCGCATTACGACGTTCACGGTATAGAGATTCGGTGTCTCATCGCTCCAAAGTTGCACGTCATCTACATCGAAGGCAATGTCGAACTCGCTTCCTTCGACGGGGCCGAACTCTCGTTCGCCCTCTTTCACCAGTTCGCCCTGCGGGCTGAAGAGGCGCACGGCCAGCGTCTTCTTCTGCTTCAGGCCATCGCGGTCATCGATGTCGAGGCGCACGTTGAGGCGAGCCTTCTTGTAATCCTCAGAGAAAGATGCCGTCAGCACATGGTCGCGCACGCTAACCTTAGGCACATTGTAGAGGCAGACATCGCGATAGATACCGCTCATACGGAACATGTCCTGACATTCCAGATAGGAACCGTCGCACCAGCGGAACACCTGCACTGCCAGGCGATTGGCGTTCGGGCGGAGATAAGGCGTGAGGTCGAACTCATGCAGATTGTTTGCCCCCTGCGTGTAGCCCACGTACTGACCGTTGAGCCATACGATGGCAGCCGAATAAATGCCGTTGAAGCGCAGGAAGGTGCGTCGTCCCTCCCAATCGGCAGGCAGATTGAAGCAGCGCACATAGGAGCCCACGGGGTTGATGCCGTAGTTCGCGCCGCCATCGTTGAAGCCGGAACGGGCATTGATGAAGGGCGGGGTATTGCCGTGGGGATATTCCACATTGCAGTAGATGGGCTTGTCGTAGCCCTCCATTTCCCAGTTTGAAGGCACATGGATATTGTCCCAGGCTGAATCGTCGAAGCCTTCCTCGAAGAAGTCGAGCGGACGCTTTGAGGGCTCATCGACGAAGAAGAACTTCCATTCTCCGTTCAGGCTCATGACGCTGGAGCTCTTCGGCGTGACCCACGGCGTGGCATAGTAGTCAGCGTCGGCAGTCATCTCGGCTTCCGAAGCGTAGGGCATGTAGTAAGCGATGCCCGGCTCCTTGTTTTCGCCGAAGATAGCCTCGTTTTCCCACATATTCTGCTCCACCTTGGGTTTTTCGACTGCCACAAATCTGAACCACGCTTCGCGGTTGGACGTATCGATAGGCTTCACCTTCATTTCGTTCCCCTCAGGCACCCACATCTTGTCGGGCTTTCCGATGGAGGATATGACATAGACTCCCGTTTGTCCGACGACGGGCACGAGGCGCATGCGCGCATTTCCGGGATGAGAGAGGCTGGCGGTCCACTGAAGCAGATAGTCGATGTTTGCGTTATTCCCGCCGTCGTCGATGTGCTGGCAGTAGAAGGCATTTCCTATGAGTCGCGTTTCGAGGCCGAGCATTTTCACGTTCCAGAACTGTCCGCGGTTCTCCTCATCGGTCATTTCGAGGGCGATGCGAGCATTGTTGTCGCCGCTGTTGCCGTTTCCCAGCACTTTTTCCGGATGTGCGACGCTCTGGATGTGATAGGTCAGGGCATCGTCGAAGCCTGCTGCGGCAGCACGCTCAATGGTGAAGAGTGCGCGCCGTTCGGTGGCGGCAGCTTTTCTGCTGATGAGCGAGATGCTTCCGTCCTGTTCGGCACACATTGCCACATCAGGACGGTTCGTCGGCGTAAGGATGACTCCGCCCTTCACCGTTTCTATTTTCCAAATTTGCATTTCGTCCGACCCATTCACCTCTCCCATTTCCACTTTCTGGGCAGCTGCCCGCAGCGCCGCGTTCTTGAACGGGCAGATGAGCCTCCAGGAGCCGGAGAGTTCGCTGACGTTCCAGTATTGTCCCTCAGCGTTTGCCTCGGTCTGGCGGAGTTTTCCCCCGTCGGCATCGGCCAGCGTCCCGAACGCCACACTGCGCAAATGGTAGAGTACGCCTCGCTCATAGGCCGTTTGGGCATTCATGGCGAGTGCGGCGATTGCCATTATCAGAATACAAAAGGCTGATTTGATGTTTTTCATATCGTAGGTTATGGAATTTTTATGATTTAAGGGCTGTTTTTCTTTGGCAAAATTAAACAATAAATGGCGAGTTTGACGTAATTTTGCCCTGGAAAAACGGTAAAAGTGATTGTTTTTCCACGAAACGGCTATAATTTTCCGAGAAACGGCTATAATTTTGTTCACAAACAACACAATGCTACACATCCTTTCACAGATGATTCTGCTCTTCGGAGTAGTCATGATTGGCTTTTTCAGTACGAAATGGGGTTTTTGGAAGCCCGATATGAACAAGAAGATGTCACATTTCGTCCTCAACGTCTCTTGTCCGATGCTCATCCTATCGAGCGTCATGGGCGAGGGTCTGGAGTTTTCCACCGAAGAGATAGTGCGCCTGATGTGGGTGGCAGTGGTCAACTATGCCATCATCTTTCCTCTTGCTTATTTCGTGAGCGGCGTATGGCGTCAGCGCGATGCCGACATGAGCGGACAACTGCGTTTCATGACGGCTTTTGGCAACGTCACGTTCGTGGGGTTTCCTGCCACGGCAGCAATCTTTGGCGAGCGGGCACTGTTCTATGCCGCTGTGCTCACCATTCCCTTCAATCTGCTGATGTACACCATCGGCGAAGTCTTCATCGCCGGCGGTAAGGCGCGCAATGCCATACAGCTCAAGCGCGTGCTAAGTCCGTGTGTGCTGGCAGCCCTCATCACGGTGGTGCTGGCTCTGGCGAAGGTACACACACCGCCCCTCGTGGCACAGTTTTTCCATCTGGCAGGCGACATGACGATACCCGTTGCTCTCATTATCGTAGGCAGCACGTTGGCATCCATGCCTAAGCGCGCCATGCTCGGCAGTCGTTTTGCCTACACGGTGAGCTTCGTGCGTCTCATCATCGTGCCGCTCGTCGTCTATGGTGTGCTGCGGCTGCTCCCCATCGATGCGTTCACGATGCAGGTGGCAGTGGTCTTGAGCGGAATGCCTATCGGTGTGAACGGCGTGATGTTCTGTTTGAAGTTTAATAAAGATGAGCGGCTGATGGCGCAAAGCATCTTTCTCAGCACGGCTCTGTCCATGCTCTCCATCCCCGTGCTCGCCATGCTCGTCCGTTAGGCAGCCGGCGAATTTCTGATACACTCCATATATATATATAAGGAGGGCTCCATATATATAAGGAGGGCTCCATATATATATAAGGAGGGCTCCATATATATATAAGGAGGGCTCCATATATATATAAGGAAGGCGCACGCTTCCCCATTCACGTCCGTCAGTCGGCGAGATGTGCATGGGGGAGCGTGCGCCTTTCTTTTTAGGCCTTCGCCAGTCCGTCAAACCCGTTTCCTCTGTAGATTTTCTCGATATTGTGGCCTGCGCGCAGTTCCTTCGTCGTCATATCGCAGAGGGCGTGTATGTTGCCGTCGTGCAGGAGGAAGTTGCAGTCGGGGCGGAGCAGGTCGTTCGTCATGAGATACGTGGTGTGCGCCGTCGTGAACACCTGCGGCGGGAGGCTGAAGAGCTTGCGGCTGAGTTCAAACGCCATGTCGTAGTGGCAGGCGGCATCAAAGTCGTCCACAAACACCAGTGTGGCGTGCTGCATCTTCTGCATCCAGAAATACAGCCGCGCCAATGCCTTCATGCCCGCCGATGCCGTGGCAGCAAAGGGTGCGCGCTCCTTGCCCACCTCGCAGAGCAGGCGTCCGTCGCCGGAGCGGGGAGCTACGAAGCGAAACTCCTCTCCGCCCACCGCTTTCAGGAATTGTTGCAGCCCCTCCGTCAGTCCTTTCCGCACGATGTATTCCTCCGGCAGCGTGGCATACTCATCGAGTCCGATGAAATCGTCAGGCGCACTGCTGCGTCCTACCCACAGCATTCCCTCCGCGAATTGGCGCAGGCGCATCAGGCAGTTGTCGGGCGTCAGCGGATAAGATGCCAAGAGGAAATTTACCACTGACACCCGGTTCTCTCCCTCTACGAGCGCCTTGCGCGCGGCCTCGCCCATGGGGAAGGCAGCCCCGTCGATGCTGAACTTCCTCCCACGTCGTTCAAACACCATCTTCCCCTCCACTTCCAGTTCCTCCTGAGCGAGCCGTCCGCCCCGCGTCTTGCTGTAGGCATAGCGCATGGTCTCCCCGTCGAGTCGGAATACGTATTCAAACTCTACGGGTGCGGCAGCGTTTCCCATGTAGGCGAAATGGTCGTAGTAGCCCCGTGGGCGGTGCTTCTGCGTCAGATGGCAGACGATGTCCATGAGTGCCAGGCCCAGATTCGTCTTACCGCTGCCGTTGCGCCCATAGACGATGCCGCAGCGCACCACGCCGTCGCGCACGGCAAACCCATTGAAACTGTAGTTGCTGGGATGCGAGAGGTCCCATTCCAGGCGTTCGGGGAAGCCCCGGAAGTTCTTGACAGAAAATTTGATGAGCATAGTCAGGAGGGGGGAGTGTAGGAAAAAAGAAAAGGGGGTGTTCTATAAATCAGCTCGAGCCTGTTTATAGAACACCCCTTTGGCAGTCAGTATATCAATCAGTACATCAGATGGATATGCCGGAATGCAGGGCGGAAGCCTATTTCTCCGTCAGGTCGTTGGGAAGCATGGTGACGATGCAGCGGTTGAACTGCTTGAGGAGGACCTCATTGACGAAAGCCTTCACATCGTCAGACTTCAGATTCCTGATGCTGTCTTCGTAGCCCGTCTGGAGGTCATGGTTCCAGTTGTTCTTCGTCATGACGAGAGACTCCCAATATTTGTTGCTGCGCTGCTTGTCGGCATAATCCTTCAGCTGGAACTCCTTGAACTTCTGCAGCTCTTCGTCCGTCACGCCCTTCTTGGCGATGTCGTCGATGCCCTGCTGCATGAGTGCGAGCGCCTCGTCCATCTTTTCGGGCTTCACGGGGCAATATACCTGCATGCTGTATTCATCGTGGAGACCATAGGAGAGGTCGGCATAAGCTCCTACGCTGTATGCCATGCTGCCCTCTTCGCGGATGCTCTTCAGATAACGCTCGGAGAGGATGGTGCCGAGCGCATCGACGGCGATGCTTTGCTTCATGGTGTAGGGAGTTTCGCCCGTCCACATCACGACGATGCAGGCCTGCGGAGTCTCCATGTCGCGGGTGAAGCGGTTCTCCACCTTGCCCTTTACGGGAGAGATGTTGAGATCAGTATATTCCTCGCGCTGCTTGATGCCCTTGAGGGGAGCGATATACTGCTCGGTGAATGCGCGGAGGGAATCCACGTTGAAGGCACCGGTGAAGTAGAAGTCGAAGTCGCCGGCACTCTGGAAGCGTTCGCGGTAGATCTGGCGAATCTTCTCATAGTCCACCTTGTCCAAGTCGGCCAGATGAGGCATGAAGCGGCGCGGATGGTGGTTATAAAGCGTCTGCGTGAGCGAGTCGCTGAAGGCCTGCATGGGGTTCTTCTCAGCGTTGGCCAGCTGGCTGCGCATCATCGCCATGAAATTGTTGTAGCCGTCCACATCGTTCGAGGGCTCCTGGAAGCGCAGATACGTCAGTTCGAAGAGCGTGCGGAGGTCTTTCGGTGTGGAGTGTCCGCTGAGCACTTCGGTGGCATCGCCGAGTCTGACAGCCACATCCACCTGCTTGCCTGCAAGTTTCTTCACCAGTTCGGTGCCGGTGAAGTTTCCGATACCCGTCGTTCCAATCACATTGTCCAGGAAGCTGGCGTTGATGAAATCCTTCGTGTCCACCTTGTTCGTGCCTCCCTTGGAGCGTGCGGTCATCAAGACTTGAGAATCATTGAAGTCCGTCTGCTTGAAATACACGTTCGCACCGTTCTTCAGCGTCCATTTCGTATATCCGAAGGCGGCAGCCTCCTCTTTTTCTATCTTTCCGGCCTTGGGGAGCTTGCTGATAAGGGGCTCATTGTTCACCTCATCCACATACGCCTCCGTCTGTGTGCGGAATCCCTCCTCCACGGCGGCGCGCACGGCAGCCGTGCTGGGCACGGTCACATCCTCCTTGTCGGGATAGAAAGCGAGGAACACGAAGTTTGTATCGACGTTCGCCGTCAGCTGTGCGAAGGTCTGGCTGAATGCCTCGACGGGGAGCTGCTGGAGCACCATCTGCGAGAAGCGGAATTCCGTCTCGATGTCGGGGATGGCGTTGCCCTCAAGGAAGTGGCGCACATACTGCGGGCAGTAGAAGGAGTTCTTCTGCTTCGTGCGGTTGTCGTAGATTTTCTCATACTGCGAGAGCACTTCGTCCTTCGTGCGCTGAATCTCCGTAGCGGTAAATCCGTGCTGGCGCACGCGTGCCACCTCGGTGAAGAGGGCTTTCAGAGCCTCGGCATCCTGTCCGGGCTTCGGCACGAGCGAGAGAGCGAAAGCGTCGGCCGTCTTCGAGAGCAGATACGTTTCGTAGCCTCCCCCGGCATTGATGAAGGGGCAGTCAGGCCGCTGGCTGTATTCTGTCAGACGCTGGTTGAAGGCATTCGACATCACGTTCAGGATAAGGTTCTGCACGAGGAACATCGTCGTGCCGCGCAGTTCGGCGGGCATGGGCTCATGCTTGAAACACATGCTCATGATGGTCTGGGGCTGCTCCTTGTCCTTGTCGATGCAGTAGATGGGCTCGGCATTGTCAGGCACGGGGTACAGCTCGTAGGGAGCCTCGTTCTCCGGGTTCTTGATGCCGGAGAAGTATTCCTTGATCTTGCCTTCCACGTAGTTCACATCCACATCGCCGACAACGATGATGCCCTGCAGGCTGGGGTGATACCACTTGCGATAGTATTCGCGGAGGAAGTCGGGGGTGAAATTGTCGATGACGGACATCAGACCGATGGGCATACGCTCGCCATACTTCGAGCCGGGATAGAGATTCGGCAGCTGGCGGTTCAGGATGCGCATGCTGGCACTGCTGCGCATACGCCATTCCTCATGGATGACGCCGCGCTCCTTGTCAATCTCTTCCGTCTCCAGATTCAGGCCGCCGCTCCAGTCGCTGAGGATGAGGAGGCAGGAGTCGATGTTCGTCACGTCGGTCGTAGGCACATCGTCGATGTTGTACACCGTCTCATCAGTGGAGGTATAGGCGTTGAGGTTCTGCCCGAACTTCACGCCGATGCGCTCGCAATACTTGATCAGGCTGTTTCCGGGGAAGTGCTTGCTGCCGTTGAAGGCCATGTGCTCCAGGAAGTGTGCCAGTCCGCGCTGGTTTTCCTCTTCCTGTACGGAGCCCACCTTCTGTGCGATGTAGAAGTTCGCCTGATTCTTCGGCTCCTCATTGTGGCGGATGTAATAGGTGAGCCCGTTGTCGAGCTTGCCAATCTTCACCTCGGGGTCAATGGGAAGCTGCTGCACCTGTGCTGCTGCCGGAGCTGCAATGGCTGCCATGAGCAGGAGCAGGATAAATTTCATCTTTTTCATTGAAACGTGTTAATGTGAATTTGGGTGTTGCCGCGCGCAGCCGGGGATGCTTGGTGAGTGTAGGGATGCGCGTGTGGCAGATATTGTTATTTTATTGTTAATGGTTTTATTGTTAATGGTTTGTTCCGTCTGTAAGCGTTGGGGGTGTCTTTGTCTGGTCGGGGGGGAGGAGGGCCTGTATCTATGTGAATGATGTGAGACGCTGATGAACCCCTTGCAGCAGTGTTGGCTGCTTGTTTTTCTGGTTTTGACGCGCCGGACCTCCTGTATGCTACGGCTGTGAGCAAGAAAACGGGTTAAATCCGGTAAAAAACGGTGCAAAATTACGTTTTTTCCATCAACTCTCCCCAACGCGCTTCTCAAAAACGACTTAAAATCATCATTCTGAACCTGTTTTCGCTCTTCTCTTCCAGCGAAAGGGGGGCATCCTGCACACGTGGTCAAAGGTCTGTCCGTCAGACGCGCTTCAGCCTGATCTCGACCACTTCGGGCCATGCCCCCAGGCGGAATGCCAGGCCCACCGAACCTACACCGCGGCTGACGATGAGCGAACGCCTTTGGCTATGGCGGCCCGTGGCACCGCTGACGGCATCGGCATCGTGGTCGGCATCGTGGTCGGCATCGGTGTGCTTGGCGTCATAGAGCCCATGCCATTCGTCGAACAGCCATGCCGAAGGGCTCCAGCTGCCTATCTGAAGCTGCATGGCATGCGTGTGGCCGGCAAGCTGCAGGATGGCGGGCGACTGCGGCAACACATGGCTGCGCCAATACGTGGGATAGTGGCTGAGCAGCACATGGAAGCCCTGCTGCCCCACGCCCTCATACGATTTCTTCAGCAGCCGCTCGTAGTGGCTGATTTCCAGCCCATCGCCGTTGCTCTCCGTCCCGACGATGACGATGCTGTCTGCCCCGCGGTGTATGCAGACATGGTCGTTGAGGAGCAGCCGCCAGCCCATGCGCCGCTGAAGCTGCTGCAGCCGCTCCACGTTCGCCTGCCGTTCGCGCCTTGAGAACTGCGGATTGTACATCATATAGTCGTGGTTGCCCATCACGCTGACCACACCGTCGGCAGCCCGCAGCCTGCTGAGCACGTCTTCAAAGGCTTCAGCCTCCTCGGCGGAATGATTGACGAGGTCGCCCGTGAAGACGATGAGGTCGGGCTTCAGGGCATTCACGCGCTCCACCACGCGTTCCACCCTCTCGCGGCGGCTGGCAAAGGTGCCCACGTGCCAGTCGCTGAGCTGCACGATGCGGTAGCCGTCGAAGTTCGGCGGCACTTCGCAGTGGGCGTAGGTGTAGGAGGTGGTCACTAAGCGGTCAGGCCCTCGGAGAAGCCCATAGCAGAGGGCTGCGACGACTGCCGCGCTGGCAGCACAGCCCGCTGCGCGCCATGAAATCGTCCACCAGGCTGACGAGCGTTGCAGGGCAGCCACGCCCCAGCCAATGCCTAAGGGGAGCAGGCAGACTATGAGAATGAGCAGGATGAGGACGGCGATGAAGAGTATGCGCATCATGAGTCTTGATAATCAGGAAGCAAAATTACGCTTTTCTGCTGAATGATAGCCCCTTCCTGCCGTGATTTATGGGGAGCAGCCGCCGGGATATGGAGATTTTGGCAGAGGGAGGGCCTCGCAGCCCTCAGGCTTTTGCCCTCAGTCGCTGGCTTTTGCCCTCAGTCGCCGACTGAGAGGACGGCGGTGGGCTGGGCTTTTGAGCGCGGCGGGCTGGGCGGCGGGCCTTTACCGGGGAGCTTCTGCCGCGGCTATATGGGAAATGGAGTCCAGTGTGGCCGTTTTCAGCTCCGGTGTGGCCATTTTGGGGCTGGAAATGGCCATATTCGAGGCTGGAAATGGCCGCTTTCGGGGCGGGAATGGCCACTTCTGTCGTGCATCGTCAGTGGGCCTTTTCGGCGCGCCAATGAAGGGGCAGGAGGCGGGCAGCATGGGCAGGCGCGGGGGAGCACAAAAAAAGGAGGGTGCGCCAAGATGGGCGCACCCTCCGGATGGGGGAATCCGTATGGGATTGTCAGGTGTTATCGTGGGGAATGCCCCGTCGCCTGCGTCAGGGCGTCAGGCCGGCAAGGGCACATGCCTGACGGATTTACTTGATGACCTTCTTGCCATTGACGATGTAGAGACCCTGACGAGCCTGCTGCACGCGGCGGCCTTGGAGATCGTAGGTGGCGGCAGGCTGCGATTCGATGGTCTCCATGTTGCTGATGCCATCGGCGGCCTCATTGACGCGTACGTCCACGGTCTTCGTAGCCGAGCCCCAGCTGTTCGTGGCCGTGACGGTGACGGGCTGCGTGCCCTCTGCGCGGAACACGAGCGAGGTGCGGTCGGCAGCGTTCGACTTCACGAGGAAGTTGCCCTCCCACGTCGCGCCGTTGTAAACCACGGGGAAGCTACCCGTCAGAGCGGGAGTTCCGAGGGCGGTGGTCAGCTGGTTCTGCTTGTCGTCATATACCTTGGAGTTCTCTTCGCGGCGTGAGGTCATGTAACCGCCGTTGACGGCCTTGGCATTACCCTTGTTGGGGAAGTAGATGTAGCCGTCAGCATCCGTGGCCTGCTCCTCGAAGGTGAAGTAGCCGCGCAGAGCATCGGGCACCTTGCCTTCGGCATAGCCGTTCATGGCCTCGCGGACTTCATCGCCGGTGAGGGCTTTGTTCCAGATCTGCACCTCGTCGATCCAGCCGGTGAAGGAGGCGAGGTTCGTCATCGAGCCTCCCACGTAGAAGGGCGCGCCATTCCAGTATTTCGGGTCGGCACCGCGGCTGATGGCGGTGGCCACGGATTTGCCGTTCAGATAGAGCGTGATGTTGCGGCCGTTGCAGACGACGGCGGCGTGATACCATACGCCGGGGCGGAGAGAATAGCCATCGGTGAGGAGATCGACATCATTGTTGTGCTCGTAGTTGTACGTTCCGGCGCGCGGACCGTGGATGCAGACGGACATTTCATTGTCAGCATTGTCGCGCTTGAGGTTGTTGTTCTTGGCATAGCCGGCAGGACGGATGGCGGTCCACATCTCGCCCCAGACGCTCTCAGTCCAAGTTCCGCCGTAGTTACGGTTCACCTTGGTCATAAGCAGTGTGCCGAGACTCTGATGGCTGAACTCCTGCACCTTGAACCAGAGGGCATAGGAGACGTTGTTGTACTCCGAAGAGGTGAGAACATCGCTTCCGACGGTGAACTGATAGGGGCTCTGCATATAGAGCGAGCGGCTGACGGAGCATTCCTTGCCGTTGTAGGTGTCGCCCGTGCTGACCTCTGCGCGGAAGTCGGCAGGCTCGCCGGCGCGGACGAGGTCAGAAAGCTGCGTGACGCCGTTCACCTCAGGCATGCGGCCCGTCTCTTCCTTGGAAACGAGGATGATGTCGCGGTGCATGTCAGTGCCCTTTGCGGTCTTCACCTCCACGTCGTAGCTTCCCGTGCTGGGGAGTGAGGCGGTGAGCTGGAGCACCTGCTTGGCGCTTGCCATTTCCTTGCCCGTCATGTTGTCGAGGATGCGGATGTCGGCAGGGAGATGATTGGGGTCTTCAAAGCCGATGGTGAAGGTTTCGTTGGGCTTGATGACGGGTTTGTCCACGTTGATGTTGTCGATGACGGAGAGTTCGCTCTCAAGCTTCTCGCTCCAGGTGATGGGGCTCTTTGTCTTGCCATCGCGTCCGACGGTGCGAACGCCGATCTGATAAGTGTCTTCCGTTCCGCTGAGGGGAGCCTCCACGACGTAGTGTGCCCAGGAAGTGGTGGTGGCAACGAGGGTTTCCACGTCGCCTTGGCGGAGCCAGATTTCATAGTACCATGCGCCGACTTCCTCGTTGTAGATGGGGCGTCCCTCGTAGGCTTCGGGGCGTTGGCCGCTGAAGGGGAGGTCGAACACCACCTTGAAGTCCGTGCGGTTATAGTAGCGCTTCATGATTTCCGTGTGCGTGATGACGGGCTGCACGGGCACTTCGCTGAAGTTGGCAGGCACGTAGCTCATCTCGCCGAGGAGGGTCTTGAAGTCTGCGGGAGTGTTGCGGAAGGAGAGTCCTACGCAGGCCACGACGTCGCCGGCAGCAAGGCCGAGGTCGGAAGCCTTGAGGTTCACGTGGTTCCACTGTCCGAGTTCCAATTTTCCCTCGGGTTTGAGATCTACGTACGTGAAGGTGTTCTCCGAGCCTTCCTTGCTGACCATGAGTTGCATGGTGCCTTCGGACGACGTAGGCTTGTAGGTGAGGGAGAAGGCATCGTCCGTGGCCGAGACGGTCCATTTCGTTTCGAAGAGGCGAACGTCGGAGCGAGTGGTAGCGCCATACGCTTGGAGGCAAGAACCGCCGAACCAAGCATCGTCGAATGTAAATTCGAGCTGGATGGCATCAGCGGCAGCCGTCTTGCCATCGCCGTTGTCTATCCACCAGCGCCACGTCGGCAGGAGGTCCTGCATACCGAGGTTGTACCACTTGTGGGGATTGGTGGTGACGCCCTCATTGTTCAGCATGGCACCGTTGCCCAGGTTGAAACGCGTGACGAAGGGGAGCTCCGTGAGTGTGCTTTGCTCGATGACGGCAGAGCTGTAGCCGTGCCACTTACTGAGAGAGGAATAGCTGGCAGTGATGTTGTCGTCGGTGATAGCCGGACGGCTGAGCACGTTGCGCGTACCGCCGGTGAAGAGCATTTCCTGCTTCTTCTGGTATTCAGTCTGGATGGCTTTGTCAGACGTTCCGCCCTCGGTGCTGGAGGTATAGAGCTGGCTGCGGTCATGCGCACCCCAGACGCAGATGCTGACGGGATATTTCATGAGCGTGGTCCATCCCGCATTGCCGTAGCGGCCGTAGCCGCGGCCCTGCTGGTCGAAGCCTGCATAGACGTCGAAGCTGTTTCCGCCTGCCGCCTTTGCCGTTTCCACGGAAGTCTTCAGGCCGCTCTCGCTCCAGTTGTAGTTGAGCATATAGACATCGGTGACGGGCGTTTTCGTGTCTTTCTCCATGAACCAAGTGTCGCAGTTCGACGTCAGCGCGCTGCCGCTGTCGGTCAGTGCGCCCGTGTTGCTGACGAAGGCATACCAATCCACATGGAAGGGCCAGCCTTTCTTTTCTGCTACGCGGTGGCATTCAGCGAGGAAGCCTTTCACCTGCATCTGTAGCGAATTTTGCCAAGTGCCTTCAGGGTTGAAGCCGATGCCATCGATACCGTAGTAGCGGAGATATTCCACGAACTTCTCGGCATATTTGTATTTCCCGCCGCTCTTGGAAGAGAGCTGATAGAGATAGTAGCCGATGTTGCCTTGCTGGTTGTTCACGGCAGCTCCCCAGTCGATGAAGAGGAGGCAACCCGTGCGGACGCCATTTTTATGAGCGACATCGTTGAACGAGCCAGGCACTCTCCACCAAGAGTTCGACCAGTTGCCGTGGATGTTGATGTACTGCCACATGTTGAAGTTGTCGCCGTCGAAGTTCCAACGGGGCAGTGGGCCCCACTTCTTGGTGAGTTCGCCGATGGGAGCCCACCAGCAGAGGTTTTTGGCATTCTCTCCAGCCACGAGGTCAGGGTTTGCCTGCTGAGCGGGGCGTGAGAAACGTTCTTTGAGCGGCACGCGCGAGATGAAGAAATTGTCGTCGGTGTAGGCATCGCCTTTGTCGCTGGCCATGCCGGAAGCCTTTCCGGGCTCCCATGTAGGCAGGACGTTCATCATTTTCTCCAAGCCTACATAACCGAAATCAACGTACATTTCGTGCGTCGGCACGCTCTGCGCGCTGCTTTGCAGACCAATGGCTGCCGTGAGCGCCAGTAGGGAGTAGCGTAATTTCATGCTTTTCTCTTTTTGGATGGTTAACAAATATGAAGTAGTGAATGAGATTCAAGGGGGAAGCAGGCGGGAACCGGAGTAGCCGGCTGTGAAAATCCGGGCGGGCACTGCGTGAGCCTGCTGCATGGAGGGCGAAATCTGACGGGGAGTCAGAAGGGCCAGAAGAGGGGGACGAGCCAAACGCTGAGCAGCAGGCAGAGAATGTTCAGCGGAAGGCCTATTTTGATGAAATCGCCAAAGCGGTATCCGCCCAGACCCTGCACGATGAGGTTCGTCTGATAGCCGATGGGGGTGCAGAAACTGCAGGAGGCTGCAATGCAGATGACGACGATGAAGGGCATGGGGCTCACGCCGAGATGGTTCGCCACGCTGATGGAGATGGGGAATATCAGTGCGGCGGCGGCATTGTTCGTCATCAGTTCGGTGAAGATGCTGCAGAGGATGAAAACAAGGGCGAGCAGCAGATACGGACTGCTGTTATGGCTCATCCCTACTGCCCATGCGGCGATGGCATCAGCCATGCCCGAGTTTTGCATGGCTTTGGAAATGGCAAACGCCATGGCGATGGTGATCAGCACATCCCAAGAGAAGTATTTGGTATATTTCCGCGCATTGAAGATGTTGAGCAAAGCCATGATGACCGTGACGATGCAGACCCAGAAGAACATGTCGAACTTCATGCCGAAGCGGTTTTCTGCCCAGACGCGCATGGCGGGCAGCTCGCCGATGGCGGCTCCGAAGATCATTATAAAGAGGAGTATGACGGTGAACCAGCGTTTCGTGGGGCTCAGCGCGTTGTCTTTCTGCGGCTTCGAGGCATCAACCATGAGGAAGAACGACGAATCGCCCCAGTTCGCCATGAAATTGTCGTCGGCAAGCAATACGAGGCGGTCGCCCTCCTGATAGATTTCCTTGCGCAAGTCGTGGATGACGTAGCAAACACCGCCGCGATGCAGCTCAAACACTGAGGCTCCGTATTTCTGCTGGAAGTTGTAGTCGCGGATTTTCTTGCCGATGGCAGGAAAACGTGGGCCCAATACGACATCCACGCGGTAGAAACGCCCGTCTTCCCCGCTCAGCGTCGGCGAGGTGTTCTCTGAAATCCGGCGTTCGGGCAGGAGCCAGCGCGTGGTGATGATGATGTAGAGGAGTCCGACGACAGCGATGAAGATGCCCACCTTGCCCAGCTCGAACATCGACAGCCCGCGCACGGCGGGGTTTACTGCCGACTCTTCTATCGCCATGCCATGTACGACGAGGTTCGTAGAAGTGCCGATGAGCGTACACATGCCGCCGAGAATCGTGGCAAAGCTCAGGGGAATCAGAAATTTCGTGGGAGAAAGGTTGTGGCGCTCTGCCCAGCGTTTGATCATAGGTCCGAAGATGACGACCATCGGCGTGTTGTTGAGGAAGGCAGAGAGGGCGGCAATGATGGGAAGTAGCCTGATTTGCACCCTTTCGATAGTGGAATCGCCTTCGGGCAGCAGACGGCTGAAAAGCTGTTCAAGCAGACCGCTGCGGCGAACGCCCTCGCTGACGAGAAAAAGCAAGGCGACGGTCACCATGCCCTTGTTCGACAGGCCCTCTAAAAACTCTTTCGGATTGATGATTCCTGCACACAAAAACACAACAGCACCGGAGAAAAGTATCAATCCGGGGCGCATCTTCTCCTTCATCAAGGCGATGAGCAGGACGATGACAACGAGGGTGGTGAATATGGCTGGGGCTGGCATGGCAAAGTGATGTTCTGTATTCGCCTGCGGGGGATGTTTTTCCAGAAAGCCATGTGGCTTCTCCCCGTGGAATACATGAATGGGCCGTGTGGTGGTGTTGCCCACCGCGAAATGTGTTTTTCAAATGGCGCGTCCGTCTCTCCCATTCTTCAGGCGGTGCGCTGTTTTGTTCTGTGAAAAGGGGGGCAGCAGCTCTTTTCTCTGACGTTTTGGCAAAGATAATAGAGCCAACCTCCAAGATGAGGGAGCTAATTTTCTATATAATAGAACTCCTCCTATATATAATAGAGCACCTCCTATATATAATGGAGTATCTCCTATATATAATAGAACCCCTCCTATATATATAATAGGGCAAGCTGCCAAGATGAGGGAGCTTTTGCTCAGGCCATCATTCCGCCTTGACGAGGAAGTAGGGGTTGAGCAAATCTTCGCGGTTATAGCGCAGGGGTTCGCCATTGGCTTGGCAGACGCACGCCCCTGCGGCTTGGCAGATGGCATGGCCCGCTGCCGTGTCCCACTCCATCGTTGGGGCGAAGCGGGGATAAAAGTCTGCCTTTCCCTCGGCGACGAGGCAGAATTTCAGGCTGGAACCCGCGCTGACCACATCAATTCCTTCAGGATGCTGGGCTTCGAGGTCCTGAATGAACGCCTCGGTGTCGGCATTCAGATGCGACCTGCTCGCCACGACGGCTGGGCGTTCGAGCCGCGCCGCATGGATGGGAGTGGCGGCGAGGGCGTTTATCTCGTATGCTCCTGCTGCCACGACGGCGCGCCATGCTCCTGCCGGACTGCCGACATAGAGCGTCCGCGAAACGGGCACGAAGATGACACCCAAAACAGGGTCGCCCTGACGAACGAGGGCGATATTGACCGTAAATTCGCCATTGCGCTTGATAAATTCCTTAGTGCCATCGAGCGGATCGACTATCCACAGTTCGCTCCAGCTCCGTCGTTCGGCATAAGGCGTCTTGCTGCCCTCTTCGCTGAGCAGGGGAATCCCCGTGCTGGCAAGGGCGCGTGCGATGACTTCATGGCTGCGGCGGTCAGCGAGCGTAAGCGGACTGTTGTCAGCCTTTCGTTCCACCTCCCATTCCGTCTGGGGGCTGTCATAGATTTCCATGATGGCCTCGCCAGCCTCGATGGCGGTGCGGACGACGAGCGGTAAGAGAAGTTCGATAGGGGTAGTGGTCATGATGTTTCAGAAGGGTGGAAGGAGGGAAAATGCCAGTCTGTCTGGACGATGGCTATGACGTTCGCGGCAATCAGTGATGTTCGTGGCAATCAGTGACGTTCGCGGCGTACGGAAAGCGTGCCCGATTTTGCGCCCGATGCCTTCGTCTTGGGTGTCTTTGAAGCCTTTGCGGGTTTCGATGTCTTCACCTTCGAGGTCGAAGTCTTTGACTTGCTCGCGGATTTCGCCGTCGAAGTTCTTGCCGATGAAGCCGAAGAGCGTCGGGCAACACTGCTGTTTGTGGTGCGGCGCGTGGTGGAAGAAGCCTTTCGCGAGGCCTTCTCGTCTTCCTTGACATTCGGCCCCTCCACTCCCTCAGGCGTTGGGTATTCGTAGGATATTTGCAGGGGGCGGCCCTCATGGTCAAGCAGGGGTTCGCCCTTGTCGTTTACGGCAAAACCTCTCTCGTTTACGAGCACAGGCACTACGCGCGTCTCCGATTTGAGGTTGTCCGGCGATGCCACTGCCACGCTGTCCGCCACGGCAAATGCTATGCGTCTGCCCTCTCCGTCGATGAGTTGCCCCTCGGCATTGCGCGTGATGACCTCGCCTGCCCCATCCATGACGAGCTGTCCGAAGGCATTTCTGACAGAATCTTGGGCGTGACCCCACACCTGATCCTCAAAGCGTTTCAGCTCGTTCTCAATGCGTTCGCGCTCCTTGGCTTGTCCCGCCTCGTCTTCGGCATACTGGGCGATGATGCGGTCTTGCAGATTCGTGGTCTTGTAGATGTCGCCCTTGTAGCGATTCATTGTGAAATAGTCGTCGGCACTGATGACGGAGGCATTGTTGATACTCGACCCCATCAGCGAGAGCTTTGCCAAATAGGGCGCAGCCTCTTCATAGTTCACCCAAAAGAGGGGGATTCGCTGGTTCTCCTCCTCGCCAAATTCGCTCATTCCGCTCACCATGACGGGGCAGAGCGCTGTCACTTTCGTGCGGAAGGTAGCCGTATGCTGGTCGTAGCATACGCTCTCCTTGACGAAATAGAGCTTCACGTCTTCCGAAGGCAAGTCGGCATCGTTCACGCGTATCTTCCCGTCGTTGTTTTCGTAGTAGATTTTATGCGTGTCCATGATCTTCTTGCCCTTCACGATGTGGTCTTCGTCGAAATGCTCGTTGGCATCGAGGGTATATTCGTACGCCTTGATGTTTCCACGGAGAATCTGCCTGAAGAGATAGACGAAAAGGTTTTGTCGCCCGTTGGCAGGAACGACGGGATAGTAGAGCACGGCATTTTCCTCCTTCGTGAGGTCAATGCTCCTGTAGATGTCGCGTCGCCACGCAGCATCGTCAGGCACGTTGGCAGCCGTTGGAAATTCTCTGGTAAAGCTTTTCGCAGCAGCGTCAGCGGCGCTGTTCGCCGTTCTCCGTGCCTGCGGTCGTGCCGCAGTGCGGTTGGCAGTCTTGGCAGGAGTTATGGCAGGCTTGCTGGCAGGCTTCTCCTCGTCAGTGTCCTGTTCGGCGTTGCGTTCGCGAGCCGTCGGGACGTTCGTCTCCTTGTCCGGTTTGACGGTTTCAGTCTGGCTTTTCCTGGAGTTCATCGTGCGTCGTGCCGGCATCTGTGCGGAAGCCGTGAGAGTGCCGAGGAGCAGGGCGAGAAGGAACAAACGGGTAGGTTTCATTGTATTGCAGTGAGGTGCAGGCGCTATGGGGCTCCGCACCAAAGAGGGGGTTGATGAATAAAGGGGGAATGGCGGTCAGGGCAGTCGCCGATGGGCGTGGGGGCTTTTCGGGGCAGCTTTAGTTGATGATGACCTCCAGCGAGCCCGGCAGCGTGCGCTCAATGCCGTCCGGACCGATGGCGCGCACGGAACTGATGTAGAAGCGCTTGCCCTTGTTGAGCGTGCGCATCAGCTCGCGCTGTGAGTCGGTGAAGTTGGGGCCAGCGGATTTTTCGGGGCGCACATTGCCGACGCGGTCGAAGAATACGCATTCAAAGGAAAGCACGCGGAAGGGAATGTTCAGCAAGCCGTCGTCGATGGCGGCTGCCAATGCCTTTGCACCGATGATACTGCCCTTGGCGATGCGTCCGCCTCGGAACATATCGTCGCCCACCTGTATGTATGCCGTCGGATCAGGGAGCTTCCGCACCTTGAACGATAGGTTTCCCATGGGCTGCGACTTTCCGTTTACGATGCCCGTAATGCTGAAGTTCACGTCTTGCCCCACCTTTTCCGGGCGTGCCACATAATGTCCGTCGCCTTTGGCCGTGAGCGTGCCTCCCGTCATGCTGACGCTGATCTTGTCGCTGCTCACGCCCGATGCGCTGACCGATACGGGATTGTCGTAGCCCGCATAGAGCACATTCATCAGGTCAGCCGCCACGGTGGCTCCCGTAGGCGGAGCGATGACGTTGTAATGTTGCTTGAAGTCGCGGCGTATGATTTCGCCCGCCGCGTTCGGCATCATGATGTAGCCGGAGAAGTCATATTCGCCCGGCGCGCCCACGCGGAAGTTGTACGTGCCATCCGGGGCGATGCGCTTGCCATTGACGAAAATCTCCGGCCGCTGCGTCGTATCTACCGCCGCCATGAAGATATGGCTCCTGAACTCATCGCCGGGGAAGAGCGTGGTCTGTTCGGGCAGGCAGTATGCTCCCAGTTCATTGACGCGGATGTCCCTGACATCGATGTTCGAGATTAGGCTTCTCAGCACCTCGCTCTCCGCCTTTCTCACATCGCTCTGAAGTTTTGAAAGCATCGTCACTGCGGCGATGGCGGGCATCGTCTCAAACATATACTCCTGCCATTGCTTGTCGCGGTTTTCAGCCGTCTTCGGCACCTCGGTCGATAGGTTGGAGGCGATGATGGCCCGTTGCCGTGGGTCGGTTATATGTTTAAGTATAAATTCGCGGTAGTGGTTGACCTCCTCGAAGAGTCGTCGTCCGTGTTTCTTGGGGCCGTTGAGCATGACGGCATCCGAGGCGTTGAGGTCATCCTTGTTCTCCAACGCCAGAGGAGTCCCCTCCTTGCCGTCGGCTTCGCGTGCGATGGCCCATTTCAGCACATCTGCATAATTGCAGAGGCTATCGGAAGCAGCCTTCACCTCGCGTGCTTTGGCAAACCAAGGCCCCACCTTCGTCGGGTTGGCCTTCATCTGTTGCTGGAAATCCTCATAGATAGCCGTATTCTCCTTCTCGGCGTTCGATGTGCTCCGCTCCAGACTGTCGCTGACGACTGCCAGACCTTTCAGCACGTCGGTCGAAACGTTCAGTGCCAGCATGGCAGTCAGCACGACGTACATCAGGTTGATCATCTTCTGGCGTGGGGAGACCGGGTTTTTCTTTATTGCCATATCAGTGTGTGGGGGGCTTTGCAGAATTTTGCCCTTGATGTGTGAGGCGGCAGCATGGGGGCGTCTGCCTCCCCTCTATGATTCTGCCTCCCCTATATATATATATAAGATGAGTGCCTTGCCGTTAAGCCTGCTCATTGGCGGCAGGCGCGGCAGAATGTCCCATGGGGTTGGTCATGACAGAGAGCTGCTGCATCATGCGCGCATAGATGTTGTTCACCTCCTCAATCTTCGCAGCCAGTTGTCGCGTCTGCTCGTTGATGTCTTCGATGGTCGTCACCTGACGGCTGATGCTGGCGAAGTGCAAGTCATATACCTTGTTGATGCCGATGAGCGTGCGGTTGAGGTTCTCCATCTCTTGCGAGTCGCGCGTGAGTCGTGCGCTCTGCTCGTCCACCTTGGCCAGCGTGTCGGTGAGTGCTTGGAGTTTTTCGATATAATCCTTCGTTGCTCCCTCCATCTCAGGCGAAAGCACCGCCTGCGCACGGCGAAGGAGCTCATCGTTGGCAAGGCGGATGATCGTGGCAAGCTTGTCTGCCTGTCGCTCCACGCTCTCCTCGCCCTCCGGCGTGTCGTAAAATTCGTCGAGAGCCTGCTGTATGGGGTCGTTCGTTGCAGGAGCCGCCTTCGCAGCATCAGGCTGTGCGGCAGTGCCTTGCTGTGCGGCAGTGCCCGTCTGCATGGTGATTCCCGTCTGCTGCATGGCGATGCCCTGCTGTGCCACTGCGCCCTGCTGCACGCCGCCACCCATGACGATGACGCCGCCTGACACCACCGTTGCGCCCTCAGCCGAACCATCGGCATCGGCAGCGTGCATCTCCGCTCCGCCTACGACGTGAAGCCCGGCTTCGGCACGCTCCATCTCCTCCTCCGTCTCGAAGTCATCGGGGAGCTCCTTGCCGACGGAGTTCTTGTCGAAGGGACGGTCGAAGGCAGCCAGGAAGAATACGAAAGCCTCCGTGCCCATGCCGAGGAAGAGCATGAGGTTTCCGCCCGGCAGGTGGGTCAGTTTGAAGAGGGCGCCAAGGATAACGACGGAGGCACCCCACGAATAGGCATAGTTCAGGAAGGTTTGACCGGGCACACTGTCCATCCAGTGCTGCATCTTGGTCACAAAATTGAGCTTGGGCATAAGCGTTTTTCTTTTTTTCGTTGTAAAGGGGGAGGGCGGAGGCTCAGCCTGCGGCAAAAGCTCTCAGCCGCCGGCAAAAGCTCTCAGCCGCCGGCTTGGAGAACAAGCAATCAGCGCGGGCAGCGGGCTGCTATTTGCCCTTTCGCGTAGTCGCCGTATTGCTGGTGGAGGCTGCCTTTGAGCGCACGCACCTGAATCCGATGAAGGAGCGCGGCTGGTTCTGATATTCATAGCTGCGCCACGCCGAGCGGATGAGGGAGATGGGGTCCTTCCACGAGCCTCCGCGCACGCTCTTGCGCTTCAGGAAGTAAGGGTCCTCCAGTGCAGCATCGTAGCGCAGCTCAGGGTTTACGTCCGACATCGATACGACGCCCGCCTCCGTATATACCGTGTTCGTCCATTCCGCCACATTGCCCGCCATGTCGAAGAGGCCATTGCTGTTGGCGCCGTAGATGCCCACCTTCGAGGTGATGAGGTTGCCGTCCTCCGTATAGTTTCCGCGGTCAGGCTTGAAGTTGGCGAGGAAGCATCCCTTGTCGCTCGTCGAGGCATCGCCCTCCCAGGGGTAGGGATTCCCATTTGCTCCGCGCGCCGCAAACTCCCATTCTATCTCGGAGGGCAGGCGATAGCGCTGCACGTAGCGAGCCTGCGGGCCGAGGCCGCGCAGCAGATATTCCGTGCGCCAGGCGCAGAAGGCCTGAGCCTGCTCCCACGTCACTCCCACCACGGGGTAATCATTGTACGCCGGTGCGGAGAAATAGTTTTTCATATATACCTCGTTGTGGGCATTCGGGAAATCGTTCACCCAGCACGTCGTGTCGGGATATACGGGCACGATGTACGTGTTCACGAAATCATAGAGCGACGAGAGCGGGCGGTTAATGGTTTCGCGCACGATGCGCCCATCATCGTCTATGTAAGCCGTGTCCTTGCTGATCATCACCACCTCGTCGGGGTCAGTCTGCACATCCGTGTTGAGGTTTCGCTCAGCAGGGTCGAGGCGGTATTTCCGCAGCGCCGCCTTCTCATAGTCGAATATTTCATAGCGGAAGTTGAGCTGGGCGGCGTCGAGCATCTTCGTCCCGTCGATGGGATGATATTTATAGACGCTCTCAATGGCATTGCGCTGCTCCTCCGAGGGCTTTCTCCAAGGTATGGGCTTATTCCAGTTGAGGTGGGGCGTGACGGGGTCGCCATATTTGTCCACCTCGATCTTGTACGTCTCGTCGCCTCCGAACGAAGGGTCGGCCAGACGTTCGCGGATGATGCTGTCGCGCACCCACTCCACAAACTGGCGATACATCGAGTTCGTCACCTCCGTCTGGTCCATCCAGAATCCGTCCACCGAGATTTCCTTCTCCGGCACGCTGTTTCCCCACAGGGAATCCTGATTGCTGATGCCCACTTTGAGGAATCCGCGTTTCACCTCTATCATCCCGAAGGGCTGAGGTTCCATCATCGATGCCGAGCGTTGTCCGGTCACCTCGCCGCCGTTCGACATGGCATGGCTGCTGCCCATACACGACACGATGGCTGCCGTCAGGACGATGCTGAAAATAAAGGGAAGTATCTTCTTCATAGGGATTGCTGGGGGTTGTTGCTTGCTTTATATATATAAATAGAGGAGTAGGCTATATAAATAGAGGAGTGAGCTATATGAACAGGGGGGGTAAGGGATGTGCAGGGGAAGCCGGGGGCTACAGCCATCTGACGGATTTATGCACATTCCTGCCCTTCTTCCCGAGGTCGATGGGCATTCTGTAGCCCAGCGTCACCTCGTGCTGCCCGAACTGCATGCCTATTCCCGCCGTGTTCGCCTCATAGCTATAGCAGAGGTCGATGCCGTGGAACGTTCCGCCGACGAAGATGCCCACGCTGCGTTGCGGAGCATAGTTCAGTCCGCCGTACATCCGCCGTTTCTCATATTCATACTGCAGGCGGCAGGTGATGTCCGTGCGGTAGTCTGCGAAGTCCGTGCGGAACATCACGGAGGGGGTTATAGTGTATAACGGCGATTTCAGGCGTATATTGTATGAAGAGCTGAAATTCAGCTGTCTTTTTATCGAAAATTCATTCGTTTCCCCCATCGAGACGACGGGTGCCATCAAATGTTGCGCCGAGAGCCCGATGAGGAGGTTGCGCCGCGCATAGTAGAGCCCCGCTCCGAGGTCGAAGGTGTTGCCCGTCAGGTCCGTCGTCGGGAAGGCAGGGTCAGAGCCGTCCGCCAGGTCGGCATCGCTGCCGCTGAGCTCCTCAGAGAGCAGGTCGGCAGCGAGGCCGAAGGAGAGCGTGCCGCTCCAGAGCTTGAGGTGATAGGCATACTGCACGCAGAAGAGCTTCTGCGAGAAGAGTCCGAAGACATCGTTGACGAATGCCGCTCCCACGCCGTGGCGCGTCTTTCCAATCTTGAAAGCCATGTCTACTCCAGCATAGAGCGTCGAGCCGGCATCTTCAAATCCCGCGGCGTGGCTTTGGAAGGCAGCGTTGATGGCCAGTTCGGGCGTGCGTCCCACTGCGGCAGGACACCATTGCGGCTCAATCTTCCAGTATTGCTGAAACGCAGCATCCTGCTGCCCATGCGCAGGCATCGCCGTCAGCAGCAGTGCGGCTGCCGCTGCGAGGTGTGCGAGCAGGGAAGGGCGGAGATGGCTATGCTTTCTACTCATCTGCGTGTTTCGTTTTTATGGCAATCAGTAGGTTGGCAAGTAGCCAACACGGGTAATCTGTGTGCAAAATTAGAGTTTTCTTTGCGTGTGGGCAAAAAAATACAGGAAGAAATGCCGGCATCGTGCTGCATTTCTTCCTTTTGGGGGCTCATTATAGGTAGGTTCTATCAATTAGTTTTCAATGCAAGGCAGTGTTTCTGTTTTACTTGGATGTCTTCACGCCTCTCGCACCGTATCTTTTTGTCTTTCATTCAGTCACGTAGCCCGCTACGCTCCCTCGTGAAAAACAAAAACCTACGGTACGATAGTCGCAAATACATCGCAAGCTAATTTATAGAACCTACCTATATATAATTTGCGTGCGCGCGCACGTGAGGCGGTGTGAATGTGCCGCCCATTTTCTATTAAATGTGCCGCGCCTTCAGGGCGTGCCGTGCGGTTTGCGTCATGTGGACAATTGTAGGTTTCGTGGCCCATTCAAATTTCCGACATCGTTTCTTGGTTGCATGTAATCACTTCGAGGGGTGAAAATGATTGTTTTAGGGGTCAATGTGATTATTTTTTGGGTGGAAAATGGTCACTTGTGAGCGCGAAGCTCAGGCGTTGGCAAACGTTGCACCCCGAATCGTGGTCAATCCGCATGGCGCAATGCCCCAATCACATCGTTTTCCCTCCGCTTCCCCTGTGCTATGATTTTTTTCCGTTGTCGCGCTTGTTAAATTTGATTTAACATTCTTTTTGTTTCGCAGCGCGTTATGTTTCTGATACGTCATTTCTGCATTGCAACTAATGTGGGAATGTCGTTAATAGACACAAAAAAATTCAGATTTCTTGGGAAGAAATCTGAATTGATGCCCAAAGGAACGGCTAAGTGCTGAATCCTCCAAACAATTTGCCGTTTTTTTTCAGAATTTCTTTCATTTTTCCCCATTTTGCTCTCCAAAAGCCCCCAAATTGACATTGTTTTAGATACGCCGTCGCATGGAATCGTATCGGCCGTCGCATGGAATCGCAACGGCTGCGGAGGGGATTTTCGGGGAAAATGGGGGTGGAGGTAGGAGAAATGTGTAGTAAACACAAGGGTTTAAGATTTCTTCCCAAGAAATATAGCGTTGATGAACCTTAATTCTACGAAATCTTTGACCCGGAAACACCTCTAATTTACCTTGGCGAATGAGACGAAGCGGCATGAAATACCTCATCTTTCTGATCCTTTTCCTCGCAGGCAGTGGAGCATTGTCGGCACAGGAGGCGGAAACCGACTCTATCGAGTTTCGGTTCGTCTTTCGTCAGGGCGTGTCAGACATCGACCTCAACTATCTCGACAATCGCCGGCTGCTGAATGAATATATGAGTAGGCTCCGCGCGCTCCTCGATGATACCGCCATCCACGTGAAGCGCATCAACGTCGAGTGCTCCGCGTCGCCCGAAGGCCCTATCGAGCGGAACCATCTCCTTGCTGCCGAGCGCGCATGGAACTTGCGGAATTATCTCATCAACGCCGAAGGCCTGGCGCCGGGCATGGTGAAGACGCGAGTGGTAGGCATCAACTGGGACGGACTCGTGCGGTGGCTTGAGCAAAAGGAGCATCCGCGGAAGGACGACATCATTTGCCTCATACAAACCTTCAAGACCACGAGCGACCTCGTCCTCGTCACGAAGCTCCGCGAGTTCTCCGACGGAAAAGTTTGGGAGTGGCTGCTGAAGGATGCCTTCCCCGAGCTGCGCAACGGCGTCGTCACCACCGTCTATTTCGACAAGCGCCGCCAGCCGCGTTGCCCCGAGCCGCCCCCCGCGCCGACTCCGAAGCCCGAGCCGCAGCCTGAGCTTCCGCCCCCCGCACAGCCCGACACGGTGGCTCCGCCCCCGCCGCCCCCGCCCCTTCCGCCCTACGATGCCGTGGCGGTGAAGACGAACCTCCTCTTCGATGCCCTCCTCGTGCCCAACCTCGGGCTGGAGATGAGCTTCGCCCGGCATTGGTCGGCAGGCGTGAGTGTGGATTTTGCCTGGTGGGATGATGCGAAGCGTCACAAATACTATCGGATATACGGTGCGGAGGTGGAGGGAAAATATTGGCTCCGCCCCCACGGCGCGCGCCCGATGTCAGGGCATCACTTCGGCGTCTATGCCCAGGCAGCCATCTACGACTTCGAGAATGGCGGGCGCGGATATATGGGCGGACGCCCCGGAGCTGCCATCTGGAAGGAGGCGAACTATGGCGTGGGCGTCAGCTACGGCTATTCCTGGCGCATCGTCCGCCATCTGCGTCTCGACTTCGTGGTCGGAGCAGGCTATTTCGGTGGCAAGATGAGGGAATATCATCCTGACGAGGAGTGCTACGTCTATGACCGCACGCGGCAGCTGCGCTTTTTCGGACTGACGAAGGCGGAGGTTTCCATCGTCTGGCAGTTCCCCTATGGTAAAAGAAGAAAGGAGGTGGGCCATGAGTAACGCATTTCAATCTCTCCGCCGCCTCGGCGTCGTAGCGGCGTCAGTGGTGGCGATGGTCTCCTGCGAGGAGAAGGAGCTCTGCTTCGAGCATCCCCACGCCGCCAACATATCCGTGCGTGCGGACTGGACAGACTTTGCGGCGTGCGAAGAGCCCACGGGCATGACGGTGCGCTTCTATCCGCGCCATCTGGACTATGTCCGCACTGTGACGACGAACGACATCACGTATGCCGAGACGTATCTCCGCCGCGATGTGTATGACATTCTCGTCTTCAATCAGAGTCCGTCGGAGTTCGGCACCATCACCTTCGCCGACTTCGACCATTTCGACAGGGCGACGGCCTATGCCTCGCCGCGCACTTCGGCTTGGTATGTGACGAAAGCCACGGAGCAGCTCGTACACAACCCTGAATGGCTGGGCATCGACACAAGCATGGGCCACAACGTGACGCAGGAAATGCTCGACGATGGCAAGGTGCATCAGATAGCCACCCTGCACCCCACGCCGCTGACGAAGCGCGTGCGCATCATCGTCCATCTGAAGAATATCTACAACCTCGCTTCCACGCGTGCCTCCTTGGGCGGCTTGGCTGCCGGATGCCTGCTGAGCAAGCGGACACCGACTGCGGCTGCGGCGACGCAGCTGTTTGAAAGCTGGAGCATCAGCTATGATAAGGATAATTTCAACAATGGTGTCATCACGGGCGAAGCCCTCAGTTTCGGATTGCCGCAGGGACATGGCGGCTATGCCGGCTCGAATCAGCTCAGCCTCTCCTTCCTTCTGGTGGACCAGAAGACGGTGGTGAACGAAGACCTCTATGTCGGCAATCTCTTCAAATATGATGCTGAGAAAGACGAATATACGGTGGAGGTGAGCATCGCGAAGCCTTTACCCGATGTCGATGCCGCTGGCGGCAGCGGCTTTGATGCCTCCGTGGATGAATGGGGCGAAAACGTGAACATCGATTTGGAATTCTAAGCGACAACAACAATTTATTTCTTAATCACTAAATCTTTATTATTATGAAGAAGAATCTTACAATGATGGCGTTCGTCGCCTGCGCAGCTCTGACTATCGTGAGCTGCTCGAATGACGAAGTGGCAGACTCCGCAGTAAAGCAGAAGGAGCAGGCAATTGAGTTCGGAACGTACGTAGGACGTGACGTTCAGAGCAGAGGTGCAGTAACTGACCTTGACGCCTTGAAGCAATCTACTGGAAAATTCGGCGTTTTTGCACACTATACGCAGAATGCTGATTATTCAGCAGGTGCTACTGCTGCGAACTTCATGTATAACCAAGAGGTATCTTGGGATGGTGCTGCTTGGACTTATAGCCCTGTGAAGTACTGGCCGAACAATGGCTATTATCAGGCAGGTGTTGGTGAAGCACAGTACACAGATAAAATATCGTTCTTTGCATATGGTCCCTATCAGGATCATAATGCTTATGGAGCAGCGGGAGTAATTGGAATGACATCTAACGCTGTTACCAGCGATCCTTGCCTTACTTTCACCACAGCAGCTGCGGTAAAAGATCAGGTTGACCTCGTTGCAGCACAGTTGATGAACCAGAAGAAGAAGGCACACGATGCCCAGATTAAATTCCCGTTTGAGCACGTTCTCTCCAGAGTTGGCTTTACTGTAACGGCTATTGTGGATAATGCAACGGAACCTGATAACGTTGCAGGTGGTGGAGTTTTGGGTACAACTGGTATGCTTGACGCTAATACAAAGATTTATGTGACGCAAGTAGATCTCATTGGCGATTTTGATACTGAGGCTACCTATAACCTCTACTCTAAAGCTTGGGGTGACAACGACACTCGTACCGAGCAAACCTATTCTTGGACAGCTGCTGCTGATAACTTTGCGCAATACACGGCAAGTGCTGGTGTAAGTGCGTCTGATAATAAGCAAATTGTACTTGCATCAGGCGAAAATGCTCAGAAGAAAGTCAATGCAGACGATTCTTATGCAATGATTATTCCGCAGGCTGCAAAAAATGTGAGAATAAAAGTTACCTATAATGTTGTTACAGAAGATACTAATTTGAGTGGTGGTAAGAGTACTGTTTCAAACGTGGTTACTTCTAATCAGTTTGACATGACTTTTAATCAGGGCAAGGCTTATATGTTCAACATTCGTCTGGGTATGACTTCTGTGAAGGTTGATGCTGCAGTTGCTGACTGGTCAGCTGATGAAGATGAGTTTGTAAATATTCCCTCGAACTACTAATTCGGCTATCAATTTTCTTCATAACATAACTTAAATTAAATGCGGGAGGTGCCGCATGATGGGCACCTCCCGCTACTTTCTACACGACTATTCACCACTGCGGCGTGGGCCGCATGGAATTTTCATATTATGTTGAAGCACTTCCACCTTTCGCTATCTCTCCTTCTGCTACTCCTCGCTGGCGGACTCACTGCCTGCATGAACGAGGGGAATGATGATTGTGGGGCTGAACAGGGAAAGCCCATCGAATTTTCCGCCGCCGCGGAAGAAGGTTGGCAAACGCGCGTCAGTGGAACCACCTTCAGCAGTGGCGACAAATTCGGCATTTTCGCTTTCTATGGCAGTAGCACTGAGCCGAACTTCATGAACAATCAGAAGGTGGAGTACGACGGCACGGCGTGGACCTATTCCCCCATCAAATATTGGCCCACGAGCAACTATGCCGAGCTGACGTTCTATGCCTACTATCCCTACAAAGCGTCGACGACTCTGACGACTGAAAAAAAACTTACGTTTACCATGCCCGATGATGCTGACACAGACTTCCTCGTGGCAAGGAATACGCAATCGCGCGGTGCGATAACGCTGAATTTCACGCATCTGCTGGGCAAGGTGGTGTTCAAAATCATGCGCGCCCCCGCTGTTTCCTCATTCAACATCACTGGCATCACAGGGTTCAGCGTCACGGCAAATAGGACGCTTACCTACGACTTTGCCCATCTCACCTCTACTTCTGAATCTTCTCCTGAAAATCCTTCTCTCCACACCTATACCCTCCAGCCCACGTTCACCTCTTCGCTCACCGTCGGAGAGACGGAATCGGAAGTAGCCACGGGCTATTTCGTCCCCGGCGAACTGACGGGCGGCACTCTCATTCTCACCCGCGAAGGCGGCTCAACACCGATGGCGATAACGATTCCGGCGAAAACCGTCGAGGCAGGGAAAACCTTGACCTACCACATCACCGTGACTCCCTCCTCCTCAGGGTCTTCTGCCGGACGGCGCGGAAACATCGCCACGGAATATGGCGTGAGGGTGGAAACGACGGCAGAATAGCCCCCGCCGCCGCAGGGCAGCAGTGCGAGCGGCAGCGGCGGAGCGGAAAACGTCAGTCAGGCATAATCGTTCCCCCTTTTCCCTTTTTCATATTTATATTTTTTTGTTGTTTCTCGTCCCCTATAAGTCTTCTGGAAGCGGCTTCTTTCCGAATATGGCTTATAGGGGCTTTTCGTGGCGCGTTGCGGCGTGCGGCTTTTCCGCAGCATCGCCCTCCGCCTGCTCCTCAGCCTCGGGCGGCAGCCTCCTCAGCCTCTGGCGGCAGGCTCCTCAGCCTCTGGCGGCAGGCACTCCTCGTCTGTGCGCGGCAGGCGCTTGCGCTTGGAGAGGTTAGAGTCGTCTTCGCGCGCACCGCATTTCAGCAGCTTCTGGGCAGAGGTGATGATGCTGCGGCCGGATGGCGAAATGGAGACGTTGAGCTGATCGAACGCCTTGCGCGCCTCGTCGAACTTCTTCTCCACAGCCTGCATCCGCGTGTAGAAGTCCTGCACGCGCTGGATGATGACGTTTGCTTCGCGGATAATCTGCTGCGTGTTCTCCGTCTGTCTGAGACGCTCCCAGCTCATCTGCGCGATGCGGAGGAGCATATAGAGGTTGTGGCTGCCCGTGATGAGCACGTTGCGCTGCGCAGCGTATTGCCAGAGCTGCGGATCGGCAGCCAGGGCGTGCTCCAGCATATTGTCGAAGGGAATGAACATGACGACGAAATCCACCGTCTCGCGCTTGCCCGTGATGAAACGATAGTACTTCTTCTCGCTCAGCTCATCGACGTGTCGCCTCACGCTCTCCACATGGCGTTTCAGCGCAGCCTTGCGCTCCGCCTCGTCGGTGGCGTTGGCATAGTCGGCATAGGCTTTCAGGCTCATCTTCGAGTCGATGATGATGTCGCGCCCCTCGGGGAAGTGGATGACCGTGTCGGGGATGAGCCGTTGCCCCGTCTCATCGTGCGTAATGGGCGTTCCCGTCTCATCGCGCAAGAGGTATTGCTCCTCAAACTCCTCGCCTTCCTTCATGCCCATGCTTTCGAGGAGCGTCCGCAGGCGCAGTTCTCCGAAGTTTCCCTGCACCTTGTTCTCCGCCGTCAGTGCGTTGGCCAGCTTCTCCGCGCTCGCCTTGACGTGGTCAGCCTGCTGGAGCGTGGCGCGAATGGTGGAATCGAGGTGCGCCATCTTCTCAATCTGCTCCGTCCGTGCCCTCTCCACCTGTTCGCGCATATTGCGCAGATTGTCGTTGAGGGGATGCAGTATGCTCTCCAGCTCCTTGCGGTTGCGGTCGAACTGTTCGCCGTTCGCCGCCTTCAGCTGTTCGCTGCGCTGTTCGAGCATTTGCTGAGTGATATTCAGTAGCTCCGCCTTGAGTTGCTCAGTCTGCTGCGTGAGCTGCCGCTCCTGCTGTTGCTGCATCTCCGCGATGCGTCGTTCGTGTTCCGCTCGCGTCTCGGCCATTCTGCGCTCATGTGCAGCCTGCATCTCCTGCAGTCGCTCAGCCTGCTGCAGGCGTTCGGCCTCGGCGTGCTTGCGGAGCATTTCGCATTCCGTCTGCGCGGCAGCCAGGCGGTTGGAAGTCTCCGTCAGGAGTGCCTGCACGGCCTGCCTGCCCTGCTGCTCGCCGTCGCTCCGCGCCTGAAGGGCGGCGCGCGAACTGCGGGCGGAGAGGAGAATATAGCCGACGGCGAGGCCCACGGCCACGCCCGCAAGGAACAAAAGGATATACGTACTCATATATATATATAGTGGGGAACAAAATTATAATAAGGACTGAACCTGATGACAGGCACGCAGTAAGAAAAACGGCGGCTGTGCTGGCGTGGGCGGTGCGCGTCGCCCTCCAGCACAGCCGTCGCGGTTGTGGCGTGAAAGCCTGATGTTTCAGAAACTGCCTTACGAACGGACAATCTTCACCTCTACGCCCTGCCGCTGCAAGTCGGCCACGGCTGTGCGGATAGCCTCGTCGTGCTCGGGGGCAATGCCGAGGGCAGTCAGGTTGAGGGTGGGGACGGCCAGGTCGGCAGAGAGCAAGTCTTTCTCCTCCACGGGGCGGACAATCATGCCCACGGCCGCCGTATTGTTCGTGATGGGGTCGATGATGATGAATGCGCCCGTCTGCTTGTTGCGGGCATAGGCATCGTAGAGAAACTCCTTCGCCGTGGTGATGACGACGCGGCCAATCTCGTTGAGCGTCAGACGTTCCACCTCGCTGCGTTCCAGCGTGTTCACGTCCACCTTGTATTTGATGCTGTCAATGCGGCAGCGGCTCGTGTTGGTGGTCTGCTTGATGAAGAAACTCTTGGAGCGGTCCATCGCTTCCTCATCCATCCAGACGAGGTGCGCCTCGAAATGCCGTCCGACGGTGGGCTGCTGCGCCTCGTCGGCCTTCACGATCATCTCGCCTCGCGAGATGTCGATCTCATCTTCGAGTGTGAGCGTGACGCACTGCGGAGGGAAGGCGTAGTCAAGCTCTCCCTCGTAGGTGACGATGCTCTTCACGCGGCTCGTCTTCCCGCTGGGCAAAGCCATGACGGCATCGCCTCTGCGGATGACGCCGCTCGCCACCTTGCCGCAGAAACCGCGGAAGTCGAGGTTCGGGCGCAGGACGTACTGCACGGGGAAACGGAAGTCCGTCAGGTTGTGCTCATTGCCCGTGTCCACCGTCTCCAGCCAGTCGAGCAGCGCGGGGCCGTCGTACCACGGCGTGCGAGGGCTGCGCTCCACGACATTGTCGCCTTCCTTGGCGCTGAGGGGGAAGCATTTCACCTCGATGGGCTGTGCGCCGGCAGTGATTTCGCCGACAAATTCCTGATAGTCGCTGACGATTCGTTCGTACGTGTCGCGGTCGAAGTCCACGAGGTCCATCTTGTTCACCGCCAGCGCAATGCGCTTGATGCCGAGCAGTGAGCAGAGGAAGGTGTGGCGGCGTGTCTGCGTGATGACGCCGGTGCGTGCATCGACGAGGAGGATGGCCAAATGCGCCGTGGAGCCTCCCGTGATCATGTTGCGCGTATATTGCTCGTGGCCCGGCGTGTCGGCGATGATGAATTTTCGGCGGTTCGTGGAGAAATAGCGATAGGCGACATCGATGGTGATGCCCTGTTCGCGCTCCGCCTTCAAGCCGTCGAGCAGCAGGGCATAGTCAATCTCGCCCGCTCCCGCATTGCCCACGCGCTTGGAGTCGCGTTCGAGGGCTGAGAGCTGGTCTTCATAGAGCTTTTTGGAGTCGAAGAGCAGACGTCCGATGAGCGTGCTTTTGCCGTCATCCACGCTGCCCGCCGTCAGGAGTCGCAGCAAATCCTTCTTCTCGTCCTGATCCAGGTATTCTTCGATAGAGAGTCCTCCTTCGATGCCAGAGGGATTGTTTTTCAGTTCCATAGTCAAAATGGGGGAAATATGGTCGTTGTATGTGTTTTGCCCGTGCGGACACGGATGTTTTGCCCATGCTTATATGCTGTTTTGCAGCGGCATAGCGGCTTACGACTGCAAAATTACAAGTTACTTTCCATATAAGAACGGTTTTTTTGTTAATTTTGCCGCATATTGTCCGTTTGCAGTGGCTTTTCCAAAGGGCAAGTAGTAATTGCCACACCGCTTCCCGACAATCATCCGGCATGTCGGCCCGGGCGTTTGCCCATCAGGCCGCATTCCATGTATATGTCAGGCTGCGCCCATGTACATGTCAGGCCGCGCCCAGTCAGCAGGCAATGTAAGCCAGTTCGCAGCAAGATGCCTTGCTTCCACGGTGCTTTTCGCCCGGAAGTGACCATTTTCCGGTTCAGGATGACCATTTTCCAGGGTCAAAACAATCACTTTGAGGGGCGAAAATGATCACTTGCAAGGCCGGACTTCAGCAGCAGGCCTGCCAGGCACGGCGTTTCGCCACGGTTACACTATAGTGATACCACAATTCATTTAATGATACCAACACACATGCAACAGTTTTTCAAGAAATCATGGCCCGATGCCCTCGTCGTCGCAGGCTTTCTGCTCCTCGGCGTGCTTTATTTCTTCACGCCGCTGAGCCAAGGATTGGTGCTCGGCGGGCACGACACCGTGGCAGGCATGGGGCAAGGCCATGAGCAGGAGCTCTTCCAGCAGGCAACGGGCGAGACCACGCGCTGGACAAACAGCATCTTTTCAGGCATGCCCACCTATCAGATTTCGCCATCCTACGGGCCAACGTCGCTCCTGGGCAAGGTGGGCTGGGCCATCGGACTCTTCACGACGGGTCCGTTGCGCTACGTTTTCCTCTATCTCTTAGGCTTCTATCTGCTGATGCGCAGTCTTTCCGTCCGCCCCGCCCTGAGCGCGTTCGGCAGTGTTGCATGGGCATTCAGCAGCTACTTCTTCATCATCATCGCCGCCGGTCATATCTGGAAGGTGAACACGCTGGGCTACATACCCCCCACGATAGCAGGACTCGTGCTCGCCTACCGCGGAAAATACCTCTGGGGATGCCTCGTCACCGCCCTTTTCACTGCGCTGCAAGTGCTGTCGAACCATATTCAGATGAGCTACTACTTTGCTTTCCTGATGTGCTTCATAGTCGTGGCGTACGGCGTGAGCGCGCTGAGGACGGGCGCGCTGAAGCACTGGGGCAAGGCCACGGCAGCCATCATCGTCGGAGGGCTTCTGGGCATCGCTGCCAACCTGCCGAACATGTACCACACGTGGGAGTATTCCAAATATTCCATGCGCGGCCCATCGGAACTCACGGCCGGCGCGCAGGATAATGCCCAGCAACGGCCCACCGACGGACTGGACCGCGACTACATCACGGCATGGAGCTACGGCGTGGACGAGACGATGACGCTCCTCATCCCTATGTACAAGGGCGGCGGCAGCACGAACCTCTTCGACCGCCCCGATGTGGAAGACCTGAAAGGCTTTGACGAACTGAACCAGCACTGCGGAGCCCTCTATCAGGCGATGGGCGGACAGGGCAGCTATCTGCCTGGCACTTCGCAATATTGGGGCGACCAACCCATGACCGTTGGCCCCGTTTATGTGGGAGCCATCATTTGCTTCCTCTTCTTCCTCGGCATCTTCCTCGTGCGCGGCCCGCTGAAGTGGGCCCTCGCCTGCGCCACCATCCTCTCCCTCCTCTTCTCATGGGGCAGAAACATCATGCCGCTGACGGACTTCTTCATCGACCATCTGCCGATGTACAGCAAGTTCCGCACGGTGAGTTCAGCCCTCGTCGTGGCAGAATTTACCATGCCGCTGCTGGCAGCGTTAGGGCTTGCAGAAGTTTTGAGCCGTCCCGGGCAGCTCCTCACCACGCTCCGCGGCAAGGTGGGACTGGGAGTGAGCTTCCTCCTCACAGGCGGAAGTTGCCTGCTCTTTGCCCTCGTCCCCTCGCTCGCCGACTGCATCAGCGGGCAGGACATGAACGTCTTGTACCAACTGCGCACGATGGGCGTCCCGGCAGAGTTCACCGACAGCTATCGCAGTGCCATCATCGCCGTCCATGAGGGCATACTTTCTCAGAGCGCATGGCGCAGCTTCGCGCTCATCGCCGTCGCCGCACTCGTCGTCGTGACGTTCGCCGTGAAGTTCCGCGTCGCCGCGCCCTCCCGCTGGACTGCGCTGAGCGTCGTCGCCGTGCTGCTCACGCTGACGCTCATGGACATGTGGGACGTGAACCGCCATTATCTCAACGACGACAACTTCGAGACGGAGAACGTGCGCTATCAGAACTTCGAGAAGACGCCTGCCGACGAGGTGGTGCTCGCCGACAAGACGCCGGACTACCGCGTGCTGAACCTCACCGCAGGAAACCCCTTCAACGAATCGACTAACGCCACGGCCTTCTACCATAAGAGCGTGGGCGGATACCATGCTGCCAAGCTGCGCCGCTATCAAGACCTCATAGACCGCTATCTGAACGCCGAGTCGAACAAAGTCTATCAGGCCGCGCAGCAAGCCTACTTCTCGATGCCCGACAGTGCTACCTACGTGAAACTCCTGGCCGGGCGCGTGGATGCCGATGCCGATGAGGCCGCCTGGCAGGCCGCCGATGCCGAACTGACACGCGAGCTGACGGCCGAGGCCATGCACCTTGACTCCGTGGCCCCCGTGCTCTGCATGCTCAACACACGCTGGATCATCATGGGCCGCCTTCCCCAGACCGCCATCTTCAACCGCTCGGCGAACGGCAACGGCTGGTTCGTGACTGACCTGCAGTATGTGGAGAATGCCGATGCAGAGCTGTCAGCCCTGCGGACGCTGAATCTTCGCAAAGCCGCCGTGGCCGACCGCCGTTTTGAGGCTACCTTGGGCCAGGCCGGGGGCGATGGCCGTGTGGAACTGACGTCGTATCAGCCCAACGAGCTGCACTACAGCGTAGAAAGCCCGCAAGGCGGAGTGGTGGCACTGAGCGAAATCTACTATCCGGGCTGGACGGCGACGGTAGATGGCAAGCCCGTAGAACTCGGACGCGTGAACTATGTGCTGCGTGCCCTGCGCGTGGAGGCAGGACGGCACGAAGTGGTGCTGGAGTTCCGTCCTGCTTCCGTGACGGTCACGTCCTCCATTGCCTACGCCAGCATCTTCCTGCTCTTCGCGGGCTTCGGCTTCGTGATTTTCCGCAGCGTACGGAAGAAATAAGGCTGAAAGATAAGAAAAGAAGTGCCCCGACGCTCCGTCGGGGCACTTCTTTTCTTATCTTTCAGCCTGTTTCTGAGGCGCTCGCAGTCTCCGCCGGATAGAACAGGCCCGGGGGCTAAATGCTCTTCTCGTGGCGATGGAGGATATGGCGCAGGTCGGCCTGCTCGGTGCGGAGGGCTTCGATTTCAACGATGATGGCGGCCTGCTGCTGCTCCAGAGCCTGGGGAGATTCCGACGGGGAGTTGCTGGCGGGGCAACGCGGGTCGGACTGCAATGCCATATAGCGTTCCTCTGCCATCTTCATGCGTTCCGTCGCCACGATGAGGGCATGGCGACACTCCTCTATAGTGTGGCGGAGGAGCATCCAATCTCGTGTGTCGGAATAAAGTGCTTTCAGTTCTGCATTCTGAATGGCGCTGTGGGTCAGATTGTAGCGAGCGATGGCATGATCGAGCGCAGTGGAGGTCTCGCGCAACTTCTCCTCCTGCTCTTTCCGACAGTTGGCCAGGCATACGAGTTCGCCTTCGAGCGCCGCCAGTGCCGCCTCCGCCGCATGAAGTTCGTTGTTCGTCGTCTCCAGTGCCTCACGCGCCGTCTGCACAGTCTCATGTAGCATGTTGTGCTGCTCCTGCGGTGTGGTGACGCCGAAGTCCTTGCGCAGCTGTTCGCGCTTAGACGCCAGGACCTCGCGCAGGCGGTCGCGTTCCTCGCGGTCAGCCTCCACCTTCTGCTTGCGCAGGCGCTGCTGCCGCTCTGCCGTCTCGACGCGGAGCATGAGCATGTCGTACTGATGCTGGCAGAGGGTCACCTGCTTGTTTGTCTGCGTCCAATCGTTGTAGAGCTCGGCGAGGTTCTTCATATAGTCGTCGGGAAGTTCGTCGCGCCATCCGCTGAGCGTGACGGTGTCGTCAAGGTCCTTGTAGAGATGCTCCAGCGTGGCGTCGCTCTCCGTCATGGCCTTTCTGAACATTTCTACGCGCTCATGGACGAGTTGGAGCTCGGTATCGATGTTCCAGTATTGTTGTTGCAGCTCATCAACGCGCTTCTCCGCCCTCTCCACCTCTCCGCTGACGGAGTAAAGCTGCTTCGTCTGGAACTCATAGACACGGATTTTCTGTTCCAAATCCTTGACGTGGCGGTCTTCCGAGTCGATAATCATCTCGATGGTAGTGCGTCGCGCCTCGCGATTGACATAGGGCGAGCATCCGGCGAATGAGGCATCGAGCTTTTCGAATCGTTTCCACTCCTCCACGAGAGCTTGCTGCGCCTCCATCATGCGCTGCAACATCAGGCGTTCAGCCTCAAGATGCCCTGCGAAGAGCTGTGCTTCTGCCGCCACCTCGCTGCTCGCCGCTCGCTGCGCATTGTAGGCATCGCGGGCTTCGAGGTAGTTTTTCTCGAGCTGCGTCTGCGTTTCGCCCAGTTCCTGCTCCACCTCCGTATGGTAAGGATGGTGTGCGCTGCCGCAGACAGGGCAGGGCACCCCCTCTTTCAGCCCTTCGCGGAGCTTCCGCGTCTGTTCGATTTGCAGGAGGATATACGCCTTGTTCAGCCGGAGATAGCGTTCTTCGAGCCGTCGCGTGTCGCGGTCAGCCACGTCAGCCTCCGCGCAGCGCTGCTCATATTGCCGCGTGAGGCGTTCGATAGTGGCGCGCTGCGTTTCGATGCCGCTGTAGCCCTCCATGATATTCTTCCATGCCGCGCGCGCCGATAGGAGCTGCACGCAGCGGTTCTGGTGTTCGGCATAGCTGTTGTAGAGGCGTGCGCTGTCCACCTCGTCGATTGTCTTTTCCAGTACTCGGAGGTCAGCGCGCAAGGCTTTCAGGCGTTCGTGCGCCGTCTGAAATTCCTTCTTGAGCCGCTCGTGCTGCAGCGTCACCTCATTCTGCCGCAGATTGTTCGCCGTGAAGTTCTGATGCAGCAGCTCGTTTGCCTTCGCCTCCGTGTTGTAGAGCTGGAGCTTGTCTTTGACGGCGTGGAAATGTTCGAAGAGGAGCTGATGTACATCGAGTGTCTGCTTCTTGAGTTTGAGAGCTTCGAGGCGTTTCTTCTCCTGTTCCGCCTCATTGCCTCTGGAGCGCAGGTCGGCCTCCGCCTCTGCCGCCATCCTGATGCTCTCGGCCAGAGCGTCCTCCATGTTGATAAGGTCGGCAGTGAGTTGCTGGATTTCGCCGTTCAGGATGAGTCCGGCGACGATGGTCTCCTGCTGCCGCGCCTGCTGTGCCTCAGAATCGCTCAGGCGTTCCTGTGCGATGCAGCACCGTTTCTTCAGGTCGGCAGCCCGATGCCGCGCCTCTTCGATACGCTGCGCAAGGGCATTCTCCTGCGCCTGTATGGAAGCGATGACGTTGCGGCGTTCGCCGATGCGCTCGTAGAGCGGCCGAAGCTCCTGCACATTGTCAGAGAGTTCGAGCCGCATCTCCTCGCCCCTCAGGGCGAGATATTGTTTGTTCACCTGCCCATGGTGGTGCGTGGCATCCTCCAGAAGTTCCGTAGCCTTCTGGTTCTCCTTGTACCATTCGAGCATTCCGTTGACGGTCTGCAACCTCTGCCGGCAGTTGGCGATGCAGACCGCCACATGGTGTTCGCGTTCGCGCGCCGTCTTGAGGTCAGCATCGCTGAGCTGCGGCGATGCAGCTGCATCCTGGCGCGCCATGAGGTCTGCGGTGATAGGACTGTTCTGTTGCATGATTTTTCAGGTTTGCTATAGCGTGCTTTTAAGGCCTTTCTTCCAGAATCTCTCCGTGATGTCCAGCCGTGAGCCGTCGGGGAGGCAGCGATACATGCGCTGATTCGTAGAAGGCGATGAGAGCGGCCCGCACTCCTCACGCCAAGGGCCAATCTTCACATAGTCCGGGGCGGGATAGTCATCGAAGCAGCGCGGCAGGGAGGCGTGGCCGGAGTACCATCCCGTGCGGATGCCCGGCATGGCGCGCCGCAGTTCGCTCAGGATGAGCAGTACGCTCTCCGGGTCGTTGTCGCCGCCCATGAGCGCGACGCACGTGATTTCGCCCGCGTATGCCTCTGCCATGGCGCGCAGTCGCGAAAGACTGAGGCGTTCGCCCTCGTCGCCCCAGAGATACATGCTGTGGCAGCCGGGGCAGGCGTTGGGGCATTGTGAAAGATTGACGGCGAGCGTCACCTCGTCGGGAAATTCCTGAAAGACAATATCGTGGTTTACGTATTTCAGCATTCTGTAAGATAAAGAAAATAGGGAAAACTCGCACAAAGTTACGACAAGCCCTGCGCTTCTGCAACATTCCGCGGCGAAAAGTCGTCATCCCGCGTGGCAGAAGTGGCAAAAAGCGGGAGGATATTGGCCGTCTGATGGTCAATATTCTCCCGCTCTTTCGTGGGGGACGATGCCGTTCCGGGTGGCTCGCGGTTATCCTGCGGCGTGGGCGTAATAGCGGCGAGCAGCCTCCTTCTGACGGTCGAGCGAGAAGTTGCTCACGCGCTTGAGATAGCCGATGATGCGCGTCAGATAGTCGAGGTCTTCAGCACCGCACTTCGGGCACTTCTTCAGATACTGCTTCGTGATGTGTCCGCACTGGTTGCAGAGCGTGTTGGGGATGTTGAAGGTGAAATAGTTGCATCCCTCCTTGGCAGCGATGCGCAGGAGCTGTGCATACTGCGCCTTCGAGAGGTGCTCGTCGAGATTCATGTGCAGCGCAGAGCCGCCCGTGAGGTGTTCGATGTATTTGCGCCCGTGGAGGCGGAACTTCTCGATGGGATCGACGTTCGTGTCCTCCACGACGTAGAAGTAGCTGTTGTAGCAGTCGCGCGGCACGTAGTAGCCGTCCTCGCGGTCCCAGCGCGCATGCTTCACGCCGACATTCTCGGCAGGAATCATCTCGCAGTTGAAGAGGAGCTTCTTCGAGCGATAGAGCTTGTTGTACTTCTCCACGGCGCCGAGGATGTTCTGCACGAACTGCGCATACTCCTCATTGTCGCTGATGGTGAGCCCCAGGCTTTCAGCCGCCTCTACGATGCCATTGACGCCGACAGTGAGATATTGGCGCGTGATGTCGATGTAGCCCGCATCGAAGAGTGGCAGGAGGCCCTTGCGGCGCAGCTCGTCGAGGTTTTCGTTGTAGGCCATCTGCACCTTGTGTACGAGGTCGATGATATCCTCAAGGTATTCCACGTAATTCTTGCCCTCGCGCGTGGCCTGCTGCACGCAGCGGTTGATGTTGATGGTGAGCACGCTCTTCGACCCCGTGCTCACGCCGCCCGCTCCGAGAGTGTATGAGAATCCGTTGTCTTGAATTTCATTGCGGAGGCGGCAGCAGCTGGCCAGGGAGTCGGCATTGTCGCTCATATAGGTGAAGAAGCTGTGGCCCGCGGCATACATCTCCGCCGTCCAGTCGCCATACTCCTTGTCCTTGCACTCATTGTTCTCCGTGAGGAGGGCCATCGTCTCGACGGGGAACGTGAGCACCGTCTTCGTTCGCTCAGCGTTGAACCACGTCATGAAGCGTTTCTGCAGCCAGTTGAGGCCGTCCCAGTCAGGCTGCGAGCCGTCGGGGAAGTAGAAATTGCCGAAGATGCTCTGGAAATAGTAGCGGTCGTAGTAGGAAATGTTCCAGAACACGCTCTGGAAGTTCCTTGCGCCCGTGGGCTGATTGATGGAATAGACGATTTGCTCGAAGCAGTCGGTGATGACCTTGTCGATGGTGCGCTTTCTGAGTGAGAGGTCGGCCTGCTGGTCAGCACGCTGCCAATAGTCGAGGCCATACTCCTTGCCGAGGAAGTAGTTCATGTACATGAGGAACTCCGGCGTGGCGCACGCGCCGCTGAGCATGGAGCTGACGATGAAGACCATATTGACGAATCCTCCGCAGAAGCTCTTCAGGTTCGTCGGGGCGGTGCTGTTGCCGCCAATGCTCTTGGTGCCCTCGTTGAGCCAAGGGTACATGGTGATGCTGGCGCAATAGTTGGCGAGCGAGGTCTCGTCGTTCTTGTAGATGAAGTGATTGTTGAGCAGGTATAGGTAGCGCTCAGCCGTCTCGCGTCCGTACATCTTCTTGATGCGGTCGCAGAGGAGGCGGCGGTTGAGGCGGATGAAGTCGCCCTTTGGAATCTCGCCGATGAGCGTGGCGAGGTTCTTGTTTTCCACATTGGCGTTGGAGTCGAACTTAGAGCCCGTGGCAGCATTGTTGGCATTGCAATAGTCCGTCAGGAACTGCAGCTTGGCGGCCGTCTCGCGGTCTTCGCTGTGCTGATGGCGATAGACGATGAAGGCCTTGGCAGCCTTGTAGTGGCGCTCTGCCATCAGTGCCACTTCCACCTGATTCTGGATGTCCTCGACGCTCATGCGGTTGCAGAACTTGAGGTGGCTGATGATTTCCTGCAGCTGTGTGGATTGCAGGTTGTCGCCGACGGCGGCGCAGGCTTTGATGATGGCGCTCTTTATCTTGTCGAGGGAGAAAGGCTCGGTGGAGCCGTCGCGCTTGGTGATGATGAAGTTCTCGGTGCTCATGGGGTTCCTATGGGTGCGTAAGGGAGTGGGGGTGAATAGAGGGGATGTCTGAAGGGCGCAGGCATGACGTTTCAGCGTCGGCCCGCAGCGTTGTTTCGGGTGCAAAATTACGAACCGAAATTTAGACTGGGAAATTTCTGCCAAACAATTTCAGACAGCCATACGCAAAACATTTTTCATAGCCAAAAATATCGGATGGAATTTTCTGAAATTTATGTTTTGGTAAACTTTTGCTCTATCATGAAAAGGCTAAACTTCTGACAAATAATGATATAACACTGAGAAACGGTAAACTTTTGCATTTTCTGAGCCTGTTTTGCTCGCTGTTTTGAAAACTTTTCTTTTTAGTTCGGGTTTCGGGGAAGGGAGGAAAAACCGTGGCGCAAAGCCTCGGAGAAGCGGCTGCGAGAGGGGGAGCTTGGCAGAGCCCAGTGGGGCGGAGCGGGCGCACGCGGCGTGGCGGCAGTTCCCCCGAGTCGATGCCGCTGCTGCGCCAGAGGTTGGAGCCTCCCGTCATGCTGCTTTCGGCTCCCCAGTGGTCATTTTCCACCCCAATAGTGATTGCTTTCGCCCCTCAAAATGGCCACATTGCCCCCTCAAAGTCGCCACATGGAAGCAAAAGCTGAGGCAGAAAATGCCAGGCCCTCCGTCGTCGCCGTTCTCTCATGATGGCAGGCCGCTTCCCCGTCGCTGTTCTTGGAAATGCCAGGCCCTGCGCCGTCGCTGTTCCTCATGAAAGCAGGCCGCTTCGCCGTCGCCGTTCTTGGAAATGCCAGGCCCTGCGCCGTCGTCGTTCTCTCATGATGGCAGGCCGCTTCTCCGTCGCTGTTCTCTCAGTCGGCGACTGAGAGCCATAAATCTCCCCCTTCCAGCTGCATCCAAAGATAAAACGCGGCGCGATGCCCCACTTATTCAGAAAAAATCGTAATTTTGCGCCGTCGGCGTTCTGCCCTTCCTCGCGTGCGTGCGCGTGTGTGTATGCGCGCGTATATTATAGGTAGGTTCTATAAATTAGCTTGTGATGTATTTGCGACTATCGTGCCGTAGGTTTTTGTTTTTCATGAGGGAGCGTAGCGGGCTACGTGACTGAATGAAAGACAAAAAGATACGGTGCGAGAGGCGTGAAGACATCCAAGTAAAACAGAAGCACTGCCTTACATTGAAAACTAATTTATAGAACCTACCTAATAGGAGTGGCGGGAGGCAGCGCCCAAAAAAAATCCTTATGATGCCTTCACTGAAATCCCTTTGCCTCATGCCCATCGCGCTCCTCGCTGCCCATCGCGCCGCAGGAGCCTTGCCCGACACCTTGCAGGTGGGCGGACGCTGCGCCGTGGCAGATGCTTCAGCGCTGCGCCTGCTGGTCAGCGTGGCAGATGAAGCCGAAGCCCGGCGAATGCCAGCCCACATCGAGCGCGACGGAAAGACGTGGAACGTGGAGACGACGCTGCTGCCCATCGTCAGTCTGCACCACGATGTCCTCAATGCCAAGGAGTTCGGGCGCGGCGACATCACCGTGGCTGCGCCTGACGGCACGGCGGCGGCATACGGCATACTGGTGCGGTATCGTGGAGGGTCGTCGTTGAAATATGAGAAGAAGAACTATGCCGTGAAGCTCCTTGATGACCACGGCGCAGACATGGACGCCTCCATCCTCGGCATGCGGTCTGACAATTCGTGGATTCTCGATGCCATGGCGTGCGATGTGGCGCGTATGCGCAACCGCGTCAGTACGGACATTTGGCTCGACTTCTCCCAAAAGCCCTATCATGCCGCCTCGGAGCCCGCCCTCGTGAACGGCACGCGCGGACGCTTCGTGGAGCTGTTCGTAGGCGGACGCTATTGGGGGCTCTACTGCCTGACGGAGAAAGTCGATAGGAAACAGCTGCGGCTGAAGAAGTTCGTGGGCGACCGCGTGAGGGGCGTGGGCTACAAATCGTTCGCTTACGACACCCTGCGCCAGCCCACCGATGAGCCCGGCCCTGCGGATTCCGTCTGGATGGGATGGGAAACGCTCTATCCCGACCCTGAGAAGGGAGAGCCCTGGACGTGGGAGCCGCTCTACGCCCTGGCGCAGTTCCTCAGCCAGCCTGAGGGGAGTGCTGACGTGGCGGCACATTTGGCAGAACACGTTGATTTGCCCGTGTGGAACGACTATTCCCTCTTCGTCGATCTCATGCACGGCGACGACAACGCTGCGAAGAACCTGATTGTCTATTATCCCGACATCACTGCCCCCGATGCCCGCGCCACCATCTGCCCTTGGGATATGGACGCTACGTGGGGACGCTCGTACCAGGCAGACCCCGTGGGAGCCGAGACGAACTGCGGCGTCGTCCACGGCGTGAACTACCACGTGTTTCTCACGCTCCCCGACGGATTCGCGGAGCAGTGCAGGCGCTGGAGGGAACTGCGCGCGACGTTCTTCACGCAGCAGACGCTCTGGCCCTACTTTGAGCGATATTTCGAACTCTTCCGGAAATCGGGGGCTGCGCAACGCGAGGTGGAACGCTGGAATGGGGCAGACGGATTCTGCCTTGACTTTGAGGCCGAGGAGGCATATCTGAAAGAATGGATAGGGCGCAGGCTCGTCTATCTCGATGCCGACTATATGGCTGGAGCGGGCATGGCTGACGCAGAGTCAGCCCCTGCATCGACGCTTGTCTATACGCTCGATGGCAGGCTGGCAGGAAATGTCTGGGAAAGTCTTCCTCACGGCATCTATATCATCAATGGCAAAAAGGTGGTGCGCTGAGGAGGGGGAGGTTTTTCACTACAGGAAGGTGCTATCAGTTAGCTTGCGATGTGTTCGCGGCTATCATGCCGTAGGTTTTAGGTCTTCATGGGGGAGCATGGCGGGCTATGTGGCCGGATGAAAACCAAAAACCTATGGTGCGAGAGGCATGAAGACATCCAGGTAAGACATGAACACTGCCTTCCCTTGAAAGCTAATTGATGGAATCTGCCTACAAAAATGTGGGGTTCAACAAACTGTTTGCCGTCAGGGCAAAAAAAAATGGGATACCGCTGTACCCCAATCTTGTTAACCTTAAATCTAATACTATGAAAAACACGATGCAAAGGTACGGCGATTTCGATGTTTTTGCAACCATTTCGTCAGGGAATGCCCCATATTTCTTTCTTTTTTGCAAATTTTGAACAGACAACTTGACAGATTGTTAGCCATTGGCAGACCGTATGTCGCCTTTTTTCTTGCACAGCGATGCCTGAGCGTGTGCATTTTTCTACTAAACAGACCGCAATGAACCGCGAAAACCGTCTCTCTACCCGCTTTTTCCGCTGGCTGCGCCGCTGGCGCCACCGTTGTGGCTATGGCGTACACTCTCCCTTCGCCTTCAGTCTGATTTCGGGCGTCATCTATGAGTCGGCACCGTATTATGCCTACGCCGCGCTGCGGAAAGGCGTCCGCGCGCGCACTCCCTATGGAGCGGCCTACGATGTCGGGAGCGGGATGCTGGAGAAAGACCTCCGGCTGCTCTTCCGCCTCGCCAACTTCTGCCATCCTCACCGCATCGTCGTGCAGGGTGGGGCAGGAATGGTGGAGGCGTATCTTCGGGCTGCCGGGCTGAGGCGGCAGGAGGGCGGAGACGAGGTGGTGCTCGTATATGCCGATGCGCCCGCCATGGCTCAGGCTGATGAACTGACGGACGGGAGCATGTTGATAGTGAGGAATATCCACCGCGATGCCGAAGCTCTTGACTGCTGGAAATGCCTTGCCGAGCGCGCGGACGTCACGCTTACATTTGACTTGGGAAGATTCGGATTGGCAATCAGAAATGACAAATTGAACAAGCAGGGCTACATCGTGGACTTTTTTTGACATTATTTGGCGTGGTATCCCGTATTTCCTTTGTATAAACCCGCGCGAAACATATATTTTTCTGTAATTTTGCGCGCTGTAAAGTGTGAGCCACCCCCGTGGCCTGCACTATAGCTCAGGGATGTTCTGCAGATGGGCATGGGCCATCGCTGGCATGGCATCCGCTTCGCGGCAGACTGCCAGTCGCTCCCCGCCAATCCATGGAAATCCCTCTCACATTATCAACCTTTTATTATATATACCAGATGTATTGGACTCTTGAATTAGCATCGAAATTGGAAGATGCTCCCTGGCCCGCAACGAAAGATGAACTGATTGACTACGCTATGCGTTCTGGCGCACCCATGGAGGTGGTGGAGAATCTTCAGGAACTGGAAGACGAGGGTGAAATCTATGAGACCATCGAGGATGTATGGCCTGATTATCCCACGAAGGAAGACTTCCTCTTCAACGAAGATGAATATTGATTCAGCGAAGATGAATATTGTTTAGGCGACAAAGAGTATTGATTGAATGCCGATGAGCAATTAGCAGGGGCGTTCTGCTCAGGGTCAGAAGATTTTTGCAGCCCACCCCTTTGCATGGCAGACGGCAGGGGCGGCAAAAGGCAACATTGCGGCACACATATATATATACGTGCGCGCGCGAAGCAATTGCCTTTTGCCGCCCCTGCCGTCTGTCTGGATGAAAAATGGGAGGGACGTTCGGAAAAACACAGGGTAAGGCTGTTGTTCCCGTGGTGGTGTGTAAGGAAAAACCTTCTGCGCAGGATGATTTTGCCTCAGATTTGTCCGCTCTCTACCAGTCGTACCACTCGCTCCGTATAGCGGTCGTCGCCTTCGGGGTCGTATTTCTTGTTCAGGTTGAGGCCAAAAATGAAAGCGATGCCTTGGTAGAAGTTGGCACGGAAGGAGCCGATGAAAGCCTGAGCTATGTTGTAGCCCGACATGTTGCACTCCCGGTCAACAAGTTTGACGAGCAATCGCCCTTGCGAACGTGTCATTTTTTTCAGCACCGGGGTGTATTCACGCTTTAGTCCGCGCTCAACGGCACTGATATGCTGGCGCCGCGCCTCGTCGTTGGGGAGGGTGCCCAGATATTCGTAGGTCTCAACGATGGTCATCCTCACCATTTTTGCCAGCGGCAACACCTTCTTCACGTTTCTTACGAGGCGATTGTAGTTCTCGCGCTCCTTCTCGTTCTTGAAGGTGAGGGGCGGATATTTGTAGAGAGTGGGCATGATGATGTGTGGGATACTGTCGCCTTCATAGTAGGCCTTGCGTACGCGCAGTTTCATCGGGACGGCGGCATCAGGCAGGCCATCGTCTTTCTCCGTCTGCCCCAATGCCGGCAGAACGGATAGGGCGAGTAGCAATAGCGATAGGATAGAGGTTTTCATCATTTTCAGGCGCAAATATACAATCTTTTCTTCGTTTTGTCTTTCTGCAAAGGTATAAAAAATCCTATCTTTCACACCATTTAACACTACCTACTGCCGTGGTGTGCGTCTGGGTGCAGGAGGGCCGCTGTATCTCAATGCCCGGCGCTGACGTCGGTCAGAGGCAGAAGCATGAAAACGACGACTCTGGCAACCGCCTTCGAGGGGGCTGGTTGCCAGAGTCGTCGTAGTTTCCGTCGTTTTCTGATAGGGACGAGCCATTGGCTCATGGTGCATCGTTCGTAATCCTCCAATCTTCAATCGTTCGGCTATGCAGATTGAAATTGATGCCCACCTTGACGATGGGGAGCTGGCAGAGGGCGAAGCGAGAGGGATAGTCCTTGAGGTCAATCTGCGCTATAGCCGTCTCGGCGGAGGCATTTAGTTTCAGCTCGAAGATATACAGCCGTCTGTCGGTTCGCATGACCATATCCACGCGCCCCGTAGGAGTGCGGACTTCGACGTCAATGCTGTCGTATTGTGCCAACAGCGAGAAGATGATGTACAGCATCTGCTGGTAGTGCCCCTCGCTTGAAGTATTTTCGCAGTAAGGCACGGTGAGCAGGAATGCACGCAGGAGTTTTAGTGCGCCATCGAGGTCTTCACGTTTCAGAAGTACGCTCATTTTTGCCACCATCGTCATGCCGCGTCCGGAAAGACGCTGCACATACAGCGGGAGCAGGCTATTCATGAGTCCTGTCCGCACCTCAGTGTTCGGAATATCAAGCGTAAACAACCGAGAATCCTTGTCCCACCGCTTAATAGTCAGGTAGCCGCTTTGATAGAGGAGTGGAATGATGGAGTTCATGCCCTCTGTCGGTGCATCAAACTCTTCGGCGAGAGCATCCATTGCTCCGATGTCCGATGGCAGAACGTCAAACTTTCTCAGCATTTCAATGAGGTAAGTGGGCGTTCCGCTTGCGAACCAATAGTTGTTCAGCCTTCTGTCCTGAAGCGCATTGAGCAGGCTGAAAGGATTCAGAATGCCGGGCGATGGCCATGTGAAGTGGTAGCCATCGTACAGTTCCTTCAGTCGGCTCACAGCTTCATCGCGACTTATCGTGAGTGCCTCGGCAAAGCCATCCAGTTCTGCCGACATCTGCGTCAGCATCTCATCCGTGGTGATGCCGCAGACGGCGGAAAAGTCAGGATTCATGCTGATATTCTTCAGGTTGTTCAGTTCGCTGAAGATGCTCAGCTGCGAAAATTTCGTAATGCCCGTGATGAAGACGAACTTCAGATAGGGGTCGCAATCTTTTAGCGGGCTGTAGAAGTTGCGCATCACCTGTCGCAGTATCGGTAGCTGCGTGTCTTCATGCACCACGTCCAGCAGTGGGGCATCGTATTCGTCGATGAGCACCACAGCCTGCTTGCCGGTTTTTTCAGAAACGTGCTGAATCAGTTCGCTAAGACGAATGTTGGGGTCGATTTTGTCAGAGGAAATTCCGAATCGTCTTTCGTTCTCGGCAAGTATGTACAGCAGATACCGCTCCAATTGTTCCTTGTCCAGATGCTTTCCTGCGGCGAGGCTGAACGTCAGCACGGGATATTCCGTCCATTCCGTCTCAAGTTTTTCGATGTCGAGCCCTTTGAAGAGTTCCTTCCTCCCCTCGAAATAGCTTTGGAGCATGGAAACGAGCAACGACTTCCCAAAGCGTCGGGGCCGACTCAGAAAGATGTAGCTACTCGCACGTAGCATCTTCTGAATAAACGCCGTCTTATCGACATAGAGATACCCGCCCTTGATGATTTTCTCAAAGGTCTGTATGCCCACGGGCAGCAGTCTTGGTTGCTTCGTTTCCATTTCTGTTTTTTTAAGGTGGGTTATAGGCAGGTTCTATAAATACTATAGATTCCCGCCGTGTCATAAGTAGTTCAGGATGATGTGTACAAGGATGCTCCTTATGCACGATCCATCGCCTGCCGTAAGTCGGCAATGATGTCCTCAACGTTTTCGATGCCCACCGACAGGCGAATGAGGTCAGGCGCTACGCCCGCTTCCCGAAGTTGTTCGTCGGAAAGTTGGCGATGAGTGTGGCTTGCCGGATGCAGGACGCAGGTTCGGGCATCAGCCACATGCGTCACGATGGAGATGAACTCCAGATTGTCCATGAATCTGATGGCATCTTCGCGCGTGCCTTTCAGTCCGAAGGCGATGACGCCACACGAACCGTTCGGCAGATACTTCTGCCCCAGAGCATAGTATTTGTCGGAAGGGAGACCGCAATAGTTCACCCAGCTGACGCGCTCATTCGCTTCCAGCCATTCCGCCACAGCCTGCGCGTTGGCACAGTGTTGGCGCATACGGAGATGCAGGGTTTCGAGTCCGATGTTGAGCAGGAAAGAGTTCTGCGGAGCAGGGATGCTGCCCAAGTCGCGCATGAGTTGGCTGACGAGTTTTGTGCAGTATGCCATCGGTCCGAAGCGTTCGGTATATCGCAATCCATGGTAAGAATCATCGGGCTCCGTAAGTCCGGGGAAGCGTTCGGCATGCGCCTCCCAGTCAAAGTGGCCAGAATCCACCACACATCCTCCCACCTGCATGGCGTGTCCGTCCATGTATTTTGTGGTGGAGTGAGTCACAATGTCGCATCCCCACTCGAAGGGCCGGCAGTTGATAGGCGTGGCAAACGTGTTGTCCACTATGAGAGGCACCCCATGTCGATGTGCCATGTTAGCGAAACGTTCGATGTCGAACACCTTTCCGCCAGGGTTTGAGATGGTTTCGCCGAAGAAACACTTCGTGTTCGGGCGAAATTCCCGTTCGATGCGCTCGTCGTCCCATTCAGGATCTATGAAGGTACACTCGATTCCGAGCTTCTTCATCGTCACGCCGAACAGGTTGAATGTTCCGCCATAGATGGTGTTGCTGGTGATGAAATGGTCGCCCGCGCCGCAGATGTTAGTTATGGCATAGAAGTTTGCCGCCTGTCCGGACGATGTCAAGACGGCCCCCACGCCCCCTTCCAGTGCAGCAATCTTGCGTGCCACGGCATCATTCGTGGGATTCGCCAGTCGGGTATAGAAATATCCCTCATCTTCCAGGTCAAACAGCTTAGCCATTTGTTCGCTGGTCTCATATTTGAAGGTGGTGCTTTGATAGATAGGCAATTGCTGAGGCTCGCCCTTTCCTGCCTTCCATCCTCCGTGTATGCAGAGGGTTTCAAGATTTTTCTTCATTGTTGGTGTGTTTGAATTTTTTGTAGTTGCTTTTAGGGTTTGCTCTCAGTCGCCGACTGAGAGAACAGAGCTGCGGAGCGGGCGCACTCTGAAGTAGGGCAGAGGGCTCCTCGTTTTCTAATCCTTACATAAGCGTTCTCTCATCCTTACATAAGTTCTCTAATCCTTATATATATAGATGAGAAGAAATAATATATAGATTTCTCATCCTTATATATATAGATGAGAGAAGATAATATATATATGAGGGAGGAGCGTATATATGGAAAACGGTGGAACCGGGCCGCCTTTAATTTTTGCAGACCTCGCCCTTGAGCGTCGCACTCGAGGCTTCGAGAATGCGTACGCGGAGCGTCTGCCCGATATGTAGCGTCTGCGTGTTGCCATCTGCGTCCGTAAAACATCTCGGCACGATGACCACCTTGTTTTGCTCCGTCCGTCCGAACAGCTCCTCGCGGCTTCGCTTGCTCACCCCTTCGATGAGAATATCCGCCTCACGTCCCACCCAAGCCAAGTTCGCCGTGAGCGAAAGCTCGTTCTGCACCGCAATCAGTTCGTTAAGGCGGCGAATCTTCACCTCTTCAGGAATGTCGTCGGGGAAATGCCGTGAGGCAAACGTGCCAGGGCGTTCTGAATATTTGAACATGAACGCCGAGTCATAGCCCACCTCGCGCATGAGGCTGAGTGATAGCTCGTGGTCAGCCTCCGTCTCTCCGCAGTAGCCTACGAATATATCGGTCGATATGGCACAGTCTGGCACGATGTTGCGTATCGCAGCCACTCGCTCAAGATACCATTCGCGCGTATATTTCCTGTTCATGCGTTCCAGCACGGCATTGCTGCCGCTCTGCACGGGCAGATGGATATGTCGGCAGACATTCGGCTCCTCGGCAATCACGCGCAGTGTCTCGTCGCTCATGTCTTTAGGGTGCGAAGTGGAAAACCTGATACGCATTTCCGGCACAGCCTGCGCCACGGTGCGAAGCAGTTCGGGGAAACGTATCATCTCGCCCTCCGGTGTCTCAAACTGGTAGGAATTGACGTTCTGCCCCAGCAGCGTCACCTCCCGGCATCCATGCTGCATCAAATCCTTCACCTCGGCGATGATGCTCTGCACATCCCTGCTGCGCTCCCGTCCGCGTGTGTAAGGCACGATGCAGTAATGGCAGAAGTTGTTGCATCCGCGCATGATGCTGACGAATCCACTGATCTTCGTGCCATGCAGACGTTGCGGCATGATGTCGCGATAGGTCTCCGTCAGCGAAAGTTCGATGTTGATGGCCTTATGTCCCATCTCCGCCTGCGCGATGAGGTCAGGCAGCGAAAGATAGGCATCAGGTCCGGCCACGAGGTCGCAGTGGTGGTTCTCGAGTAAATCCTCCTTGACGCGTTCTGCCATACATCCCAGCACACCGATGATGAGCGGACGCTTGCGCCGCACGGCGTTGAGTGCTTCCAGCCGGTGGAAAATCTTCTGCTCAGCATTGTCGCGTACGGAGCACGTGTTGAGGAAGACGGCGTCAGCCTCATCAATTTTTTCTACCGTGTCGTAGCCCGCCATTTTCATCACGCTTGCCACGACCTCAGAGTCTGCCACGTTCATCTGGCAGCCGTATGTTTCGATATAGAGTTTCTTCATAATTCTTTTTAAGGTCAGCCTTTACAGAGTCGTCGTGCGCCCTGCCAGGGCCTCAATGGCCAAGCGATAGGAGAGCGTTCCGAATCCGCAGATGACGCCGCAGCATGCCGCGCTGATGAGCGAGGTATGGCGGAAGTCTTCGCGCTGATGGACATTGCTGATATGCACCTCAACGACGGGCAGGGGTGCGATGGCGCGGATGGCATCGTGCAGTGCGATGGAGGTATGCGTGTAAGCCCCGGCGTTCAGCACAGCCCCGTCGTAGCCCTCGCGCCAAGCTCGGTGCAGGCAGTCGATGAGGTCGCCCTCGTGGTTCGACTGGTAACAAGCAATCTCCACGCCCTGCGGCGCAAAGCGCTGGCGCAGCTCTTCCACCACGCTCTCCATGTTCGTGTTCCCATAGATGCCGGGCTCGCGCTGTCCCAGCAAATTGAGGTTAGGCCCATTGATAATGATGTATTTCATAATGTATGTACATAGATAACGTGTGCCACGGTGGCAACAGGCAAAAGTAGCTGAAAATTTCAGAACAGCCAAGCATTTCCTGACTTTCTGCACATAAAACTGGGGGGGAAGAGGGCATTTGTCGTAACTTTGCGCCACCATATTTCTTTTCGCAAACAAACCTTCAGCACCCACACATAGCACGATGAATCCCGCCAACCAGACCTTGTACGACCGCTACCGGCAGTATATCCTGCTCGAGCAGGGCCTTTCTGCCAACACCCGCGATGCCTATGAGCATGACGTGGAGCGTTTTACGGAATGGTGTGAGAGCGAAGGGTGCGATGTGCTGACCACCGACCTCGCCCTCCTCCATCAATACACCGAAGCCCTCTACGCCACCGATGCCGCCGCCAGTTCGATAGCGCGGATGCTCTGCGGCGTGCGCTCCTTCTTCCGTTTTCTCCAGCTCGACGGCATGATAGAGCAAGACCCCTCCGAGCTGCTCGAAAGTCCGCGCCTGCCGCGCCATCTTCCCACGGTGCTGACCGTGGAGGAAATTGACCGCATCAAGGCAGCCATCAATCTCGAAAAGCCCGAAGGCCAGCGCGACCATTGCATCATCGAGGTGCTCTACAGCTGCGGACTTCGCGTCAGCGAGGTCTGCTCCCTGCGGCTCAGCGACCTCTTCCTCACCGAAGGCTTCATCCGCGTCATCGGCAAGGGCAACAAGCAGCGCATCGTCCCCATCTCGCCTGCGGCGATAGAGGAGATAGGCTGGTGGCTGGATATTCGCCGCACGGTGGATGTCATCCCGGAGGATGAAGACATCCTCTTCGTCTCCCTCACGCGCCGCAAGCATCTGACGCGGATGGCCGTCTTCCGCAATATCCGCCTCTATGCCGAGCGTGCAGAAATCAGCAAGGAAGTCTCGCCGCACACCTTCCGCCATAGTTTCGCCACGCATCTGCTTGAGGGCGGAGCCTCGCTGCGCGCCATACAGATGATGCTGGGCCACGAGAAAATCTCGACGACGGAGATATACACGCACCTTGATCGCCGCTTCCTCCGCGAGCAAGTGCTCCACTATTTCCCCAGAAACCGCCGCTGACCCTTCGCCGTGCAGGGCGGAAAACACACTGAGGGTGCGTCAGAACATTGTCTGACGCACCCTCATTATTTCTGTGGCAAGCAGGCCATGAAGCTAAATGCCACTGCCTGCTCTGCGGTACAAGCAAGGATTAGAGCTTCGGACCAGCAGCTACGAGAGCCTTGCCAGCCTCGTTCGTGGTGTACTTGGCGAAGTTCTTGATGAAGCGTGCAGCGAGGTCCTTAGCCTTCTCTTCCCAAACGCTGGCATCAGCATAGGTGTCGCGGGGATCGAGGATAGCGGGATTCACGTGGGGGAGTGCGGTGGGCACCTCGAAGTTGAACATAGGAATCATCTTCGTCTCAGCCTTGAGGATGGAGCCATCGAGGATGGCGTCGATGATACCGCGCGTATCGGGGATGGAGATACGCTTGCCCGTGCCGTTCCAGCCCGTGTTCACGAGATAAGCCTTGGCGCCGCTCTTCTCCATCTTCTTCACGAGCTCTTCAGCATACTTCGTGGGGTGGAGCTCCAAGAAAGCCTGGCCGAAGCAAGCCGAGAAGGTGGGAGTGGGCTCAGTGATGCCACGCTCCGTGCCGGCGAGCTTGGCGGTGAAGCCGCTGAGGAAGTAGTACTGCGTCTGCTCAGGAGTGAGGATGGACACGGGAGGCAGCACACCGAAAGCATCGGCGCTGAGGAAGATGACATTCTTTGCAGCGGGAGCCGAGCTGACGGGCTTCACGATGTTCGTGATGTGGTTGATGGGGTAAGAGACGCGAGTGTTCTCCGTCACGCTCTTGTCGTTGAAGTCGATGGTGCCGTCTTCAGCCACGGTGACGTTCTCAAGGAGAGCGTTGCGCTTGATGGCGTTGAAGATGTCGGGCTCGTTCTCCTTGGAGAGACCGATGACCTTGGCGTAGCATCCACCTTCAAAGTTGAATACGCCATTGTCGTCCCATCCATGCTCGTCGTCGCCGATGAGGAGACGCTTGGGGTCGGTGGAGAGGGTGGTCTTTCCCGTACCGGAGAGTCCGAAGAAGATGGCTGTATTCTCGCCGTTCATGTCAGCGTTGGCAGAGCAGTGCATGGAGGCGATGCCCTGGAGAGGCAGATAGTAGTTCATCATGGAGAACATGCCCTTCTTCATTTCACCGCCATACCAAGTGTTGATGATGACCTGCTCGCGGCTGGTGACGTTGAATGCCACGCAGGTTTCGCTGTTGAGGCCGAGCTCCTTGTAGTTCTCCACCTTAGCCTTCGAAGCATTGTAGATGACGAAGTTGGGCTCGAAGTTCTCCAGTTCCTCAGCGGTGGGCTGGATGAACATGTTGGTGACGAAGTGAGCCTGCCATGCTACTTCCACGATGAAGCGCACAGCCATGCGGGTGTCCTTGTTGGCGCCGCAGAAGGCATCCACCACGTAGAGGTTCTTGTTGCAGAGCTCCTTCTTGGCAATGTCCTTGACGGTAGCCCAAACCTCCTCGCTCATGGGGTGGTTGTCGTTCTTATATTCTTCAGAAGTCCACCATACGGTATCCTTGCTGTTCTCGTCCATTACGATGTACTTATCCTTGGGCGAGCGACCGGTGTAGATACCAGTCATGACGTTGACGGCGCCGAGTTCGGTCTGCTGTCCTACTTCAAAGCCTTCGAGGCCGGCCTTGGTCTCTTCTGCGAAGAGCTGCTCGTACGTGGGGTTGTGGAAAAGCACGGTCGAACCCGTGATACCATACTGGGTAAGATCTAAATTAGCCATTGGAGTAAAAAGTATTAAAAGGGTTTGTATTTCGGTTGTAGTGGGTTCAGCCGCCTCGTGGCAGATGGTTGCTGCGGCAGTGCCTGTCCGGACTGCGGAAAGCTCCGCCCGTGGCAGACGCGCGCGAGGCACACTGTTTTCCGCTGACAAAGATACGAAACATTTTCTCTCTTGTCGTCAAAATATTCTTCCTTCTTTCGTCTGTTGCATAGATTTTTAACACTTTTGCCACTTCTGATTGCAATATTGTCAAGGTAATGAAAGGTGGGTTTTCGCCACATATATAAAAGATGAGTGCAGGCGAATGCGGCGCCCCTGACTGTGCGGGGCAGGCTCCCCCTCTCACGCCGTTTGCGCGGCAGGGCGGCAGTTGGGCAAAAAGGCATTGCGGGCGGCTCGCATCCACCCTCCTTGCCGCCGAAGTGCAGTGGCTGCCGATGCTGTGTGTTAAGCGATGTTAATATTTGTCCCCGCAATCCTCCGTTCCTCCATTCAGACCCCCGGAAATCCCCATCGTTCCAGAAAATTTTTTCTGCGCCCGCATTTGAGGCCGTGCTGAGCCATCGGCAATTGGCACGGGAAGCCCTGGCTGATTTCCATGAGCTTGCCGTTCCCTGAAAAGCCCGTTTCACCCCTCAGTTTGCTATCTGCCACCCCCGAAAACCCCTGTTTCGGGCAGGCAGGAAGCGTGAGGATGGCGTGAAAGCCCTGAGCCGAGCAGTCGTCCGGCAGAGACTTTACGCTGAAAATGACCACATTGCCCCCTCAAAGTCATCACTTCTGCCCCGAAAAGTAGTCAGTTTCGCCCCTCCAAATGATTGCTTTTTGGCAAAAACTGCTGTGGAAACATGGAAAGCCTCGCCCGAAAAGGAGGGAAAACAGGGCGAAAATGCCCGTTTTGAAGCCAAAACTGGGGGCGATGCTCCGTGCTTTCTGCCGTGAACGCCTGTTTTGCACGGTGCAGATGCCAAGGCGAGCCACGTTTTCCGCTGTTTTCGGGAGCAAATCCGTCATGGATTCTCCTCTCGGAAATTTCACATTCTTTAAGCAATATTCAGACGTTTTGGCGCGCGAAGATGCACGCGCGAAGTCCGGAACGGCAGCCCGATGCCCCTGCCGCATGTCCAAAAAAACGCCCTGAGTACGCAGCGGTGCTTGCCGCGTACTCAGGGCGTCGGTAAGGGTCAGGGAAGTCGGAATCAGATGCCGAGCTTCTTGCGGATGTCGGCAGGGATGGCGTTCTTGTTGATGACGATGTTCATCGTCTTGTAAGCCACGTAGGGCTTGCTGACGTACCAGAATCCCTTGTAGGGTCCATAGTCGCCCCAAGAGTTCTTCATCATGAAGTATTCCTTGCCGTTCTGGTCTTTGGCGATACCGTAGATTTGCATGCCGTGGTCGTCAGTGGTCGTCCAGTTGTCGTAGCCCTCTTGGCGCATTTCCTGCGTGATGGTCTTCTCGCCGGCATTGTCGGACGTCTGGTAGGTCACGCCCTGTTTCTCGCCCGTCCAGCGGCTCTGGTCGCTGCCGACGGCTTCCGTGCCATCGTCCACGGGCACGGTGGCCACGCATTTGTTCTTGCCCGTGCGGCGTGAGAAGCCGTTTTCGCTCACATCGGCACCCCAAGCGAAGGTCCAGCCATTGCGAACCGACTCTTCCATGACACGCATAAACTCATCGAGGGGGAGGTTGTAGCTGCTGCCCCAGCGCCAGTTGTCCTGAATCTCAAGGATGAACTGGCTGTAGAAGGGGTGGTGCGTATAGCTCGTGAGCGACACATAGTCAGCGGGGTCAAGCGTCAGGTAGTCCTTGACGAAGGATTTCGGGGTGTACTTCTTGCCCTTGTAGGTAAACTCGGTGGGGCATACGCCGAAATAGTTGTCGAGCATGTGCTGCACGTCCTTCTTCCAGATGGGGTTGATCTTTCCGGCGTCGCTCTTTGCGATTGCCTTGAGGTAAGCCTCCATGGGCGGGAAGAAGTTGGTGAAGTTGAAGAGCGAGTCGCCGTAGTTCGTGATGGGGTAGGGCATGCCGGCGCCTTCGGGGATGAGGCCATAGTGGTCCATGCAGTAGATGGCATCGTAGAAGCTGCCGCCCTGGCTGAAGCTGGCATCGCCATGCGTACGCACGTGGCGGTCAGCGCGGTCGGTGTAAGTCTTGCTGACGAGGAAGCTCTCGCAGAGGTCGATGTCCGTCATCTCAGGGTGCTTCTTCAGCACTTCGCTCTCCAGGAAGGCGAGGCTGGAGTAGCTCCAGCAGGTTCCGCTGTTCTTCTGGTTCTTGATGCTCGTGACAGGATTCTCCTGCACTGTGGTGAAGATGAGGGTGTCCTTGGGCAGTTCCTTCTTCTTGGGCTTAGCTGCCATGGCAGTGCCTGCCGCAAGCAGTGCGGCGAGGCCGATAATCAGAGTTTTTTTCATGAAAAATTAGTATGGAAGTTTGTTGATTATTCAGGAAGCAGAGTTGCTGCCAGCGAGGTGGCGGAGGCTTTATCCTGCTATGTAGGCCTCCACGTCGTCGGCATGATAGGGGATGCGCTCGTCGCCGAGGAATCGGCAGCCATCCGGCGTGATGAGCACATCGTCTTCGATGCGAATGCCGCCGAAGTCGCGGTATTCGTCAATCTTGTCGAAGTTGAGGAACGCCGCATTCGTGCCTTCGCGCCGCCAAAGGTCGATGAGGTCAGGGATGAAGTAAATGCCCGGCTCATCGGTTACCACATGGCCCACCTCCAGACGTCTGCCGAAGCGCAGGGCATTCGTGCCGAACTGGTCAAGGCGCGGCCGCGTCTCCTCGTCGAAGCCCACATGGATTTGGCCCAGGCCCTCCATGTCGTGCACGTCCATTCCCATCATGTGGCCCAGGCCGTGAGGGAGGAAGAGGGCGTGGGCGCCATGCTGCACAGCCTCCTCCGTATCGCCCTTCATCAGGCCCAAGGCCTTGAGGCGCTCCGTCATGAGGCGGCAGACATCGAGGTGAACGTCCATATACTTCACGCCCGGCTTGGCATGGGTGAGTGCCAAGTCGTGACAATCGACGACGATGTCATAGATTTCGCGCTGGCGAGTAGTGAACCTTCCGCTGATGGGCGTGGTTCGCGTATGGTCAGAGCAGTAGTGCTCCACCGTTTCTGCGCCCGCATCGCAGAGGAGCAGGCGTCCGGCTTCGATGGGGCGTTGTGAGGGGTAGCCGTGGAGGATTTCGCCGTGCATCGATATGATGCTCTGGAAGCTCGTCGTACTGCCATGGCTGGCGGCTATGCCATCAAGCTGTCCGCCGATGTATGCCTCCGTGATGCCCGGCTGCACTGCCAGGCGCATGGCAGCAGTGTGCATCAGATAGCCAATATGCGAGGCGCGCTCCAGTTCGGCAATCTCCTCCGCCGTCTTGATGCTGCGCAGCTTCACCACGGCATGAATGAGCGGCAGGCTGGCAGCCTCCTTCTGCTGCGACGGATGGAGGGCGAGCAAGTCCATCAGCTGAATCTTATGGTCAGAGCGGTAGGGCGGCAGGAAGTGGACTGTGCGGCCCTGCGCCTTCGCATGGCTGCAGAGCTCTGACAGCCACGCCGTGGGGCGCACGTGAGCGATTCCCGTCTCCTTCGCCATCTCGGCGACGCTCGTCACGCTGCCGTACCAGACGATGTCGTCAATGTCAATCTCATCGCCGACGAGGGTCTCCGCGCCGCTCTCGCAGTCGATGACGAGGGCGAGGCCATCGCGGTGCTGGCCGGTGAAATAGAGGAACGATGAATCCTGACGGAACTTATAGGCGTTGGCAGGATAGTTCATGGGCGAATCGTTGTTGCCAAGGAGCAAAATCAGACCGTTGCCCACCAATTCGCGTAGCGCATTGCGACGCTGTACGTATGTTTCTTGTGGAAAAAGCATAGATTTTAGGGTTTTTCGTCCGCAAAGGTAACCATTTTTTATAGAAATGATTATATTTGCACGCAAAATCTCCCCTGTTTTGCGGAAAAAGTCCTATGTATCAGTGGTTTTTGAAAAGCACTGGCGGCAGGAACCGTTGTCGGGGAGAGCTAAATGGCGAAGCCTTAGCGCGTTAGGCGCGATGGCGAAGGCCAGTGGCGGCCCATTAGCCATATATTTCTTCATCTTAACTAAACTTTCCGTCCTCATCCTGCATCTCTTCCACACCTTTGGCACTCTGTTTCTTGCCAAGGGTGGGGCGTTTTTTCCTTTGTGTCCTTTATATATAAGGTGGCGCTCAGGGAGGCATCCTGCCCGGAAGAGGCGTTTTGCCCCACGATTATGGTTCTCCACGTTTTCAATCCCAGTCACGATGAAGCCTTGGCCTTCGGGTCGGGCGCCTATTGCCCCAGTTCGGCGGCGCGCCGCATGGGGAGTGCCTTCTGGGATATTGCCAAATGGTGGAAAGCCCCCGACGACCTGATTCTCCGCCTGCCCGACGATGGCTCGCTGAAAGGCGTTGCAGCGCCTGACTGGGAGCGCATAGAGCGCATAGAGCCTTGGGGATGGGATGCCCACATCGTCCGCGTGTTGCAGCGTCTGGGAGCCCCCGCCCGGCTCTTGCCCTCGGCAGGAGATTTGGCGCGCTGGCGGCAACTCTCTTCGCGGCGAACGGCGGTGGCACTGCTGGAAATGCTGCGGCAGGCCTCGGAGCCAGACCCCGCTTATGCCTTCCTCCTGAAAGCCGAAAGCCGATGGTGTACCACGATAGCCGAAGTGCGGCAGGCGATTGCCGACTATGGCGGTGCTGCCATGCTGAAAGCCCCGTGGAGCTGCAGCGGACGTGGCGTGTGGGCTGCCGCCGCCCACGATGCCCCTGCCCTGCAGCGAGCCGTCAAGGTGCTGGCGCGGCAAGGGGCCATCGAGGCAGAACCGCTCTACGAACGCCTGGCAGACTTCGCCATGGAATATGAAAGCGATGGGCGCGGCGGAGTGAGATTCGAGGGATATTCCCTCTTCGCCACCAGCGAAAGCGGTGGCTATCAGGGAAATGTCGTCGCGCCGCAGGCAGAACTGGAGGCGCGCATAGCCGCCTATGGCATCTGCACGGCAGCCGAACTGCAGCGCCTGAGCCAGATTGCAGGAAGCGCGTTGGCAGCACTGGTGGGGCATGGCTATTCCGGACCGTTGGGCATAGATATGATGCTGACGCCGCAGGGCGTACACCCCTGCATCGAGGTGAACCTGCGACTGACGATGGGGCGCGTGGCCATCTGGCAGGCGCAGCATAAAGCGTAATGCAGACATTATCAACACCAAACTAAATATCGACTAAACCATGAACCTGTTTGTCAGAAAACCCATTGACGTCCTGCTGCGCGAAGCAGAGAACGAGGGAGGGAAAGGACTGAAGCGCGTGCTGGGACCGTTCGCCCTCATCTCGCTGGGAGTGGGCGTCATCATCGGTGCCGGACTGTTCAGCGTCACGGGCAGTGTGGCAGGTGCGCACGCCGGCCCCGCCATCACGATTTCTTTCGTCCTCGCCGCCATCGCCTGTGGCCTGGCAGGACTCTGCTATGCCGAATTTGCCTCCATGCTCCCCGTGGCAGGCAGTGCCTACACCTATTCTTATGCCACGATGGGCGAACTCGTGGCGTGGGTCATCGGATGGGACCTCGTGCTGGAATATGCCGTGGCAGCCGTCACGGTCAGCATATCCTGGAGCCAATACCTCGCCATCCTGATGCGCGATATTGGCCTGCCCCTTCCGCCTGAGCTTCTGTCGTGTCCGTCAGAGGGCGGCATCGTCTGCCTTCCTGCCATGGTGCTTGTAGTCTGCCTCAGTTTGCTCCTCGCACGCGGCACAGAGGGCAGCACCCGCTTCAACGACCTCATCGTGGCACTGAAAATCTTTGTCGTGGCAGCCTTCATCATCGTTGGATGGCAGTACATCAAAGCCGAGAACTATGTGCCATACATCCCTGAGAATACGGGCAACTTCGGCGAGTTTGGCTGGAGCGGCATCCTGCGCGGTGCTGCCATCCTCTTCTTCGCCTACATCGGCTTCGACGCCGTCAGCACCGCAGCGCAGGAGACCATCAATCCGCGCAGGAATATGCCCATCGGCATCCTCGGAAGCCTCGTGGTCTGCACCGTCATCTATTGCCTCTTTGCCCATGTCATGACGGGCGTGGCGCCCTATACCGCCTACAGCAGCAGCGATATGGCACCCGTGGCCACCGCCGTACACGCCATGGGCGATGCCGACAATCCGCTGATAGACATCGTCATGTACAAGGGCACCACCATCGCCGTCCTACTGGGATATGCCAGTGTCGTCCTCGTCATGCTGATGGGGCAGAGCCGCGTCTTCTATTCCATGAGTCGCGACGGCCTGCTTCCGCCCTTCTTCTCCCACCTCCACGCCCGCTATCACACGCCCGCCCGTTCCAATATCCTCTTTATGGTCGTCATAGCCATACTGGCAGGACTGGTGCCCGCAGACGTGGCAGGCGAAATGGTGAGCATAGGCACGCTCTTCGCCTTCACGCTCGTCTGCACGGGCATTCTCGTCGTGCGACGCTCCATGCCCGATGCTCCGCGCGGATTCCGCACGCCGCTCGTGCCGTGGGTGCCGATGGCGGGCATCATGTGCTGCGTAGGCATGATGCTCTTCCTCCCTGCCGACACATGGATTCGCCTCATCATCTGGATGATCATCGGGCTCGATCTCTACTCCGTCTATGGCGTGCGCCACTCCCTGCTGGCGAACAATGCTGAGGGACACCGCTCGGGGCAGACGGTGCTCAGCGTAGTGGGCGTATTCCTCTCCTTCCTCTGCCTGATTCTTGCCTCGTGGCATCAGGAGACCATCGGGTGGAACCACGTCGGGGTGCTCTTCGTCTTCACCGCCATCTTTGGCATTCTCCACGCCGGCTACTTCATTACCCGCCTTTCGTGGAAGAAAAAGGATCGAAATTAAGCACTTGCGGATGGCATTCGAGCCTTATGATAAGGTGAGAGTGAGACTTTTTCGGGAGAAAACCTTGCGGAAGTGACGAAATAGCGTAACTTTGCACGCGGTTTCTCCCTTGGGAGACTCCATCCTTTTATCTTTTATTCTATTCTTTCATTCACACCATGTACTTAGATTCTGCTAAGAAGACTGAGATCTTTGGAACGTACGGAAAGTCTAACACCGACACGGGTTCTGCTGAGAGCCAGGTGGCTTTGTTCTCCTACCGTATCTCCCATCTGACGGAACACATGAAGCGCAACCGTAAAGATCATACTACTGAACGCGCACTTGTAAAACTCGTAGGTAAGCGCCGCGCGCTGCTCCGTTATCTCAAGGAGCGCGACATCGAGCGTTATCGCGCCATCGTGAAGAGCCTCGGCCTCCGCAAGTAAATTGCCGGACTACGATTTGCAATCAAAACAAGAAATCCCGATACCGACACATGTGGTCAGTATCGGGATTTTTCGGCTTTCTGCTATCGCCTCCCCCCTACTTAAGGCGTGATAGTCAAGGGCTTTCTATGACCCGCTCCCAGCAAATTTTCAAGTTACTCCTTGATATTCACCGTTTTTTCAGTGTAATATCTACATGGGAAAGGTAAAAAGTTCTGTAAAATTTGTGCCTTCACCTATTGATTTGTAAATTTGCAACCTCTTTTTAGCCAATTCTGCTGCAGCCCACGGGCGAGAAAATGCTGGCAGACTCGGCATACAGCCAACGAACACTATAGAAAGACAAACACTGACAGACAAATACTGACAGAAAATGGAATACAATTTCAGAGACATTGAGGCCCGCTGGCGAAAACAGTGGGCAGACGAAGGAACCTACCGCGTCAGCGAATGCAGCAGCAAGCCGAAATTCTACGTCCTCAACATGTTTCCCTATCCTTCGGGAGCAGGACTGCACGTAGGACACCCACTCGGATACATTGCCAGCGATATCTATGCGCGCTACAAACGGCTGAAAGGCTTCAATGTGCTCGACCCTATGGGATATGATGCCTACGGACTCCCCGCTGAGCAGTATGCCATTCAGACCGGACAGCATCCTGAAAAGACGACTACGCAGAACATTGCACGGTATCGCGAGCAGCTCGACAAGATAGGATTCTGCTTCGACTGGAGCCGTGAGGTGCGCACTTGCGACCCGGCCTACTACAAATGGACGCAGTGGGCTTTCCAAAAGATGTTCAACAGTTTCTTCTGCAACCGTTGCCAGCAGGCACAGCCCATTGAGCAGCTCGTAGAGCATTTCTGCGAAAAGGGTACGGAAGGACTGGATGCTGCCTGCGGCGAGGAGCTTTGTTTCACTGCGGAAGAGTGGAAGGCGATGGACGAGCAGCAGCAGTATGATGTGCTGATGAACTATCGAATCGCTTATCTCGGCGAGACCATGGTGAACTGGTGTGCTGAGCTCGGCACCGTGCTGGCAAACGATGAGGTGGTGGAAGGCGTCAGCGTGCGCGGCGGATACCCCGTGGAGCAGAAAAAGATGAGGCAGTGGTGCCTCAGAGTGAGCGCATATTGCCAGCGACTCCTCGACGGACTCGACACGCTGCAGTGGACTGACAGCATCAAGGAGACACAGCGCAACTGGATTGGACGTTCGGAGGGTACGGAGATGAAGTTCCGCCTGAAGGATTCTGACGAGACGTTCACCATCTTCACGACTCGCGCTGACACCATCTTCGGCGTCACCTTCATGGTGCTTGCTCCTGAGAGCGAACTCGTGAAGAAGTTTACGACGAAGGAGCAGCGCGAGGCTGTGGAAGAATACGTCAGATATGTGAAGGGGCGCACCGAGCGTGAGCGCATGATAGACCACAAGGTGACGGGTGTTTTCACGGGAAGCTATGCCGTCAATCCCTTCACGGGTGCTGATGTGCCCATTTGGGTGAGTGAATATGTGCTGGCAGGCTATGGCACGGGTGCCATCATGGCAGTGCCGGCACACGACAGCAGAGACTATGCCTTCGCACGCCACTTCAATCTGCCCATCATTCCTCTTATAGAAGGAGCCGATGTCAGTGAGCAGAGTTTCGATGCGAAGGAGGGAATCGTGGGCAATTCTCCCGCCGAGGGCGTGGAGACGCTGGCAGGATTCTCCCTTAACGGGCTGACCGTCAAGGAGGCTATTGCCCGCACGAAGGCTTTCGTCACAGAACAGGGACTTGGCAGAGTGAAGGTGAACTATCGTCTGCGCGATGCCATCTTCAGTCGTCAGCGTTATTGGGGCGAGCCCTTCCCCGTATATTATAAGAACGGGCGTGCCACGATGATTCCCGAAGAGTGCCTGCCGCTGGAATTGCCGCAGGTGGCCGACTTCAAGCCGACGGCCACGGGCGAGCCGCCATTGGGCAACGCTCAGCTTTGGGCGTGGGACGAGGAGAAGCGCGAAGTGGTGGATAAGGCGCTCATTGATAACTGCCGCGTGTTCCCCATTGAGCTTTATACGATGCCAGGATTCGCAGGCTCCAGTGCGTACTTCCTGAGATATATGGATCCGCACAACAGTGAGGCACTCGTAGGGAAGACGGCAAATGAATACTGGAAGAATGTCGATTTGTACGTCGGCGGCAGCGAACATGCTACGGGTCACCTCATCTATTCCCGCTTCTGGAATAAATTCCTCTACGACCTCGGAGTGGCTTGTATGGAAGAGCCGTTCCAGAAACTCGTGAACCAGGGTATGATTCAGGGACGTTCGAATTTCGTCTATCGCGTGAAGGAGTCAAACACCTTCGTTACGCTGGGCAAGAGTGGCGATTACGATGTGACACCGATACATGTGGATGTGAACATCGTGAAGAATGATGTCCTCGACGTGGAAGCCTTCAAGCAGTGGAGACCGGAGTATGCTACGGCAGAGTTTATTCTGGAAGACGATGGTCGCTACGTCTGCGGATGGGCGGTAGAGAAGATGTCGAAGTCGATGTACAACGTGGTGAATCCGGATGTCATCGTCGAAAAATATGGGGCTGACACCCTCCGCCTCTATGAGATGTTCCTCGGCCCCGTAGAGCAGAGTAAGCCTTGGGATACCAATGGCATCGACGGGTGCTTCCGATTCTTGAAAAAAGCATGGGGACTCTTCTGGGTAAAGGATGCTGATACTCTGAGCGTCAATGACGATGAGCCTACGCGCGATAACCTCAAGACCTTGCACCGCCTTATCAAAAAGGTGGGCGAAGACATCGAGGCTTTCTCCTACAATACCAGCATTCCCGCTTTCATGGTCGCCGTAGGCGAACTGCAGCAGCAGAAGTGCCATAGTCGCAAGGTGTTGGAGCAGTTGGTAGTGCTGATGGCACCATTCACACCTCATTTCAGCGAGGAGCTTTGGCGTGCCCTCGGCCACGACACTACCGTCTGCGATGCTCCTTGGCCTGAGCTTTGCGAGGAATATCTCAAGGAAGACAGCGTGATGCTCGGTGTGCAGTTCAACGGCAAGGTGCGTTTCAGCATGGAGTTTCCGGCTGAGGCTACCCCTGAGCAAATGCGCGAGATGGCAGAGGCTGCCCCCGAGGCTGCAAAATATCTGGAAGGTATGCAGGTGGTGAAGGTGGTTGCCGTGCCGAAACGCATTGTCAACTTCGTTGTGAAGCCTGCCAAATAGACTATGCTTGGGCACTGGAGTCGCTGTGTTGCCCGTCGAGCAGACAGCGACTCCTCGTGGCCAGACTCTTGTTCGCGCGCGTACACGCGCACGCGTAATATATATGTAGGTGTCTGTGGCGGATAAAATAGATAATCTTGCTGCAGTGCTTTCTCTTCCTATCATCCATCAACTATTGTCTGTTGAGAGAATATGACATTTTCCATCAAGACGAGTCTGTCAAGAGACATCGCTGACTATTCAGTCATCACCATCGGTCTGCTTCTTTACGCCGTTGGCTTTAATTGTTTTCTCCTTCCCTTTGAGGTCGCAACGGGTGGCTTAGCGGGTGCTGGTGCGATTATCTTCTATGCCACTGGCTTTTGGAAGGTGCAGTACACCTATTTCCTTTGCAACATCCTCCTGCTCGTAGCAGCTGTGAAGATTTTGGGATGGAAATTCTGTATCAAGACCATCTTTGCCGTCTTTATGCTCACCTTCCTGCTCTCGGCTACGGAGGGGTTGATGCAATGGTTCTACAGGCTGAGCCCTGATTTCTTTCCCAGTTTCAACGAGCATGTACGGCTGCCGCAGCTCACGGACAATGCTTTCATGAGCACCATCTTCGGCGCTGCCCTCTGCGGTTTAGGCATTGCCCTTGTGTTCGGGCGTGGCGGTAGTACGGGCGGAACGGATATCATCGCTTCCATCACCCACAAATATCGCGACATCTCGCTCGGAACGGTGATGATGATTTGCGACGTCCTCATCATCACCTCATCCATGCTCTTGCCGGGAGCCAATCTTGTGCAACTTATCTATGGTTACACTACGCTCCTCGTGACGAACCTGACGCTCGACTATGTGTATAACAGCAAACGACAGTCGGTGCAGTTCCTCATTATCTCCAAAAAGTATGAGGAAATAGCCACTGCCATCAATATCTATCACCGCGGAGTCACCGTGCTTGATGCCACAGGATGGTACACAAAGCAGCCAACAAAGGTGCTGATGGTGCTGACGCGGAAGAATGAGAGCAATCATATCTTTGCCATTATCCAGAGCATCGACCGTGCTGCCTTCGTCTCGCAGACGCGTGCTGCAGCCGTCTTCGGCGATGGCTTCGACACCATGCGCCGTATGAAGGTGAAAGACCAGAAGGTGCAGGCTGCGCTGGCTGACTCGCACCATGACTTCGAGCAGAAGGAATGCAGCAAAAATTGACAGTCGTACCGCAGGGGGGCTTGTGTAACCGCCTCAGACTCCTCTTCTCTATCATGGAGGCTGAAGCCTTCGGAGCACGAAATATCAGCATACATTGGGCGAAGAATGCTGAATGCAGGGCTTGGTTTGAAGAGCTTTTTGAGACGGTTGATACTGAAAATCTTCGCGTCGTACATAGAAAATGGTGGGCTATCCCAATACGTCGGCAGAACCTGTGGGTGCCTGGATTCATCAGAGGCTTGATGGGCTACGGCAGGCAGTATGTAAATTATCTGCCAGAGAGCGATGAAGCCTTCAAAAGCCTGCTCCAGCGTCAGCGACGCATCTACATCTCGTCGGGATTCAGCCTTTGCGAATATTCTCAACAGACGATGTCGCGCCTGAAGCCCTTGCCCGCTTTGCGAAGACGCATTGATGAACTCGTGGCCAGATGCGGGGAGCGAGCCATCGGCGTACACATCCGACGCACTGACAATGTGGTGTCCATGCAGCACAGTACGCCCGACGGATTTCGACGCGCCATGTGGCGAGCCATGCAGCAGCATCCAGAAGCCCGGTTCTTCCTTGCTACGGACGATGCTGCATTGAAGGCTGAACTTCTCAGCGAGTTTGGTGAGCGAATCGTCACCCAGCAGACTGAAGTGAGGCGAGATACGGTTGAAGGTATGCGCGATGCCGTCGTTGACCTTTGGTGTCTCGCTGCCACACAACGCATCATCGGCTCTTACTGGAGCTCCTTCACGGATATTGCTGCAGAATTGGGTGGCATATCAGCAGAAATCGTTATGGATTGACGTGCAAGGAGGAGTAGGGCCTTGCGGCGGAAAAGATTTCTGCCTGCCAGGAAATACATAGCTTTAACGATGGGACTTATAGCCCCCACCTATACTTACAAAAAAGAAACATGAAACTCGTAATTGCTACCAATAACGCTCATAAATTGTCTGAAATCAGAGACATCCTTGGGCAGAAGGTCGAACTGCTCAGTCTGGCAGACATTGATTGCTACGACGATATCCCCGAGACATCAGACACGCTCGAAGGCAACGCATTGCAGAAGGCGCGCTATATCTATGAAAGATATGGATTAGACGTCTTTGCTGACGATACGGGACTTGAGGTTACTGCGCTCAATGGGCGTCCTGGTGTCTTCACTGCTCGATATGCCTTCCCCGACAGACATGATACGGAGGCCAACACGACGAAGCTTCTCGGCGAGCTTGATGGCGTGGCTGACCGTACCGCACGTTTTCGTACGGCCATTGCCCTGATTTTGGATGGCAAAGAGCATGTCTTTGAAGGAATCGTCAATGGCGAGATTGCCACGGAGCGCAGAGGTACTGATGGCTTTGGCTACGACCCCGTCTTTATTCCAGAAGATACGGGCAAGACGTTTGCAGAATTGGGCGTAGAGCAGAAGAATCAGATGTCGCACCGCGCCAGAGCCGTGCGCAAACTCTGCGATTTTATTTTGGCACTCTGAGTCTTTGCTGACCTTAGATGTTTCTTCATGTCAAGATAATAGTTAAGGTAGGTTCTATAAATTAGCTTGCGATGTATTTGCGACTATAGTGCCGTAGTTTTTTGTTTTTCACGAGGGAGCGTAGCGGGCTACGTGACTGAATGAAAGACAAAAAGATACGGTGCGAGAGGCGTGAAGACATCCAAGTGAAACAGAAACACTGCCTTACATTGAAAACTAATTTATAGAACCTACCTTAAGTATAAATACTTTTTATGAGCAGATTTATATTTATCCTGTTCCTCGTGTTCCTGCCTTTCGTCATTCCCGTTCAGGCAGCCCCCTACGATGTATGGTCCTCATACTATAATCTCCGCTCTGCATCGCAAATTGTAGATGCGGGCGACCGTGTCTTTGCGCTGATGAATGACAATGTAGTGGTGTATGATGTGAAGACGGGCGAGGTGAAGACCGTTGACAAGGTTTCGGAGGGATTGTCAGATGCCGGAGTGGCTTTCATTGGGTATAGCCGTAGCCAGAAGAGTCTCGTCATTGTCTATCAAAATGGCAATATCGACGTTTGGCGGGTTGATAGAGACGAGGTTGTCAATGTGCCGCAGTTTAAGGATAATCCTGATAATGTGTTCGGACTGAACAATCTCTTTGTCAACGACGATGATGCTGTCATCAGTACGGACGAGGGCGTTATATGGCTTTCCGTCAAAGATGCCGTCATCATCGGGCGCTATGCCGTGGGTAAGTGTTCTTCAGGCGGTGTCTTCGGTGGATATATCTATGCAGGCACGACGGCTGATGGCACCAAACGCGCAGCTTTGTCAAGCAATCTCCTCGATAGCTCTGTCTGGCAGACTTTCGGTGGTGGTGAAGTCACGGATATGTGCGTCCTCGGCGACAGGATGTTCTATGTCATTGCCTATAGTTACAGTACGAACAACTATAAGATCTATGGCCTTTGGTCAGTCTCACCCAAGGAGGGCAAGAAGCATGTGCTGATGGAAAAGTTCACAGACCTTACGGGCAATGAGCATCGGGTAGTAGCATTGCGTGCGGGGAACATCCTTGAAATTTCAAAAGACGACATCACCAATCCTAAGCAGTATGATATTGCTGAAGACTATCAGGTCATTACGCCCTGTGGAAAGGCGGACGGCTATTGGACTTCTACCATTTCGGCAGCATTGCAGCACTGCAACTATGCTCAGGCTTCTGGGCTTGTGCCCGACCAAACGCCTATCGAAGGCGATGGGCCCTTCTGTGAATATCCCTACTTCATGAGATATTACAACGGAAAACTCTATGTGGCTGGTGGACGTACTGACCCTGACGACAAGGAACACCATACCTACAACGCCATGTATATGACCGAAGATGGCGTTTGGCATGAGATGGAACGCCCCACCGAGGAAGGCGGATGGCTGAAGAAGCGTGTAGAGGTATTTCAGGATGCTACTTCCATCGTAGAAGATGTGGCTGACCCTACACACCATTTCGTCACCTCTGGTCGTCATGGTGTCTTCGAGTATCGCAATGATAAGCTTGTGGCACAATATACGCAGGGAAATTCGCCTATCGAGTCCTGCTCATCGAGCAAGAGTCATGACTTTGTGCGCACTGATGCTGCACTGATGGACAGTCAGGGCAATCTTTTCGTTGCCAATGATGCACGAGACACGGTCATCTGGTGTCGAAAACCGTCAGGAAAATGGATTCCTTTCTATTATCCCACTATCAGCAATGCGGGAAATATGGAGAAATCTATCATCGACAGCAAAGGGCGCCTATGGTTCGTCAACCGACGCTATGATGGCAACTGCCATGGTGGTGTCTTGCGCATTGATTATGGCGCGTCCGTTGATGATACCTCTGACGATGACTATGCCTTCGTCGAAAAATTCGTCAATCAGGACAATACTTCTTTCTCCTTCCAAGTGGCTAACTGTCTGGCGCAGGATAAGGACGACCGTATATGGATTGGTACCGACGGCGGACTGGTCGTTGTCGATGACCCTGACCAATGGAGTGAGAGCAGTAGTTTCCGCATCACGCAGGTGAAAGTGCCGCGCAACGATGGTACGAACTATGCCGACTATCTTCTTAGTGCAGTTAATATCACTGCCATTGCCATCGATGGAGCTAACCGTAAGTGGATTGGAACCGCCGGCGACGGCGTTTATTTCCTCTCTCCCGATGGTATCACCCAGTATCATCATTTCACCAAGGAGAATAGTCCGCTGATTTCAAACAATATCCATTCCATTGTCTGCCATCCTAAGTCTGGAGAGGTGTTCATTGCCACTGACCTCGGAATGCTTAGCTATCAGAGCGATGCCTCCGAGGCTGAATCTGTCCTTTCCAGAGATAACCTGAGGGTTTACCCCAACCCTGTTCGTCCCGATTATAACGGTCCCATTGTTCTTGATGGGCTGGTCTATGACTGCGATGTCAAAGTTGTGGCAGTTGGAGGACAGGCTGTTGCCGCCGGCACCAGCAACGGCGGAACTTTCACCTGGGATGGTCGTGGCAGCAACGGTCAGCGAGTGGCGAGCGGTGTCTATCATTTTATGATTACCACGTCAGACGGTAAAGAGACCGTAGCAGCGAAGGTTGCCGTCATCAGATAAGGTAGGTTCTATCAATTAGCTTGCGATGTATTTGCGACTATCGTGCCGTAGGTTTTTGTTTTTCACGAGGGAGCGTAGCGTGCTACGTGACTGAATGAAAGACAAAAAGATACGGTGCGAGAGGCGTGAAGACATCCAAGTAAAACAGAAACACTGCCTTACATTGAAAACTAATTTATAGAACCTACCATAATTATATCGTAGAATTTTTCTTTTTCAACTCAAAATTTGATATTATGAACAAGACCAAACTCATCAGTCCCGTTGCAGAAGCAGCAGGAATCACTCATGCTCAGGCAAAGGCTGCTATTGATGCCGTATTCAATACGCTCGTCGATGCCATCAATCAGGGTGAAAGTGCCACACTTCTCGGCTTTGGCAGTTTCGTAGTCGTAGAGCGTCCCGAGCGTCAGGGTGTCAATCCCAAGACGGGCGAGAAAATTATGCTTCCTGCCAAGAAGGTCGTGAAGTTTAAGCCCAGCTCTCGTTTCGCGAAATAATTCTTTTTACCTATATATTCCTCTATTATATATAGCGTATTGCACATTCTTCCTTCTTAGAAAAGAGCAGGATTGCCTTCTTCCCCGAGGCAATCCTGCTTTTTTTGATAGTCATGTAGCCAATTTCCTTCCGTGGGTCTCATCCCCCTTGATCCTCTCCTCAGCCTCATCGTGGTCCTTCTGCAGTCTTTCTGTAGCTTCTGTGCTCTCCGTCACTGCCAGAAAGCCCCTGCCAAGCCCCATCCGCATAGCTTCAGCCTCCCGCATGGCCACTTCCGCCCCCGGTTGTGGCCGTTTTCTCCCCCCAATGTGGCCATAATGCCCCCTCAAAGTCTTCACTTTGCCCCCCAAAAAAGGTCATCCTGAGCCTCCCCTCCCATAGCCTCCGTTCTCTCAGTCGGCGACTGAGAGCCTCATTCAGTCCTCTCCGCCGCCCCCAGCCATGCCCTTTTCTCCGTTTCCTCCCTCTTTTCCCTATTATATATATAGGAGCCCCCTCCCTTCCCCTTCATTTTCCTGCCCCTCCCAGCCCCTGGGAGCGCGTTTCTCCCGCTTTCCTGCCAAAAGCCCTGCGGAAAGCCCCGAAATGGCCCTGAAAACGGTGGTTTTGACAGGGTTTGCAAAGTCGGAATGCGAAATTGTGACCGCTTTTCACAAAAAAGTGTGGTTTTTTGTGCATTTCCTTGCGTGGTGCCGATATCCGCCGTACCTTTGCACTCGCAATCGGGACGCAAGCAACACTTGCACTGACCGATACGCCCTTCACGCCTCCGAGGCGGCGATGCGGCGGAAGTCGGGAGGCCCGTTGCGATTGCTCATTGAAATGATTTCATAACTCTTTTGTAGAGATTAGTACAAGGAACAGAACAAGACAGTCAATGGACATGCCCATCGGCGACGATGGCGGTCCTTGGGTAAAAGTAATGTTTTTCGTACCGTTCGATTTCTTTAACAGGAATCCGGTCAGGCAAACGAATCGGCATTGTGAGTTTCTATAGTAAAAAATATAGAACAAGATATTACAATGAAGAGTTTGATCCTGGCTCAGGATGAACGCTAGCTACAGGCTTAACACATGCAAGTCGAGGGGCAGCATGGTCGAAGCTTGCTTCGACTGATGGCGACCGGCGCACGGGTGCGTAACGCGTATCGAACCTGCCCTATACACGGGGATAGCCTTGCGAAAGTAAGATTAATACCCGATGCCAAATGAGGATCGCATGATATTCATTTGAAAGAATTTCGGTATAGGATGACGATGCGTCTGATTAGGTAGATGGCGGGGTAACGGCCCACCATGCCGAC
>CALZJF010000007.1 GCA_945787885.1 uncultured Bacteroidales bacterium
TACGGCACGATAGTCGCAAATACATCGCAAGCTAATTTATAGAACCTACCTATACCTTATAAAACGCACGAGGGTGTGTCAAAAGTAACTGATACACCCTCGTGAACAATGATTATGTACCTTTTTCCCACCACCTTATGGTGCGGTGAGACACCGCACCTCCTATTCACCGAACTCACGCTACTAAGCCTCCGCAGAGGATGGAGGGAGAATTTGGTCAGAAGAGAGAGGTATTTTTGTGAGCAGAAAGAAGGCGAGACGGTCGGCGCAGGGAGTTTTTTCCCTTTTGGAGGCTGTAACATCACCATTTCGCCCTGCCTTTCGCGATTTTCGAGAGAGGTTTCCAGATTTTCGACATCATATTTCGTCTCAGCGTGATCACATAGAGGGGGAAAATGATGACTTTTGGGGGGAAGAATAATCACTTAGAGGGGTGAATATGGCCACTTGAGAGGCCCATGCACTATAGCTGGGGCGCAAAGCCCAGAACGTCCTACTCGGCGGTGCACTTCCAGCCTGCCCCAAAACAGGGTGTCGGGGTTAAAACAAGGGGAAGAATGAGGTTCAACCCTAAGGTAATGATTCTCCATTACCTACTTAAATGCGAAGCGTAGCAAGGTAGGCAAACGTGCCGCATGGCGGCGCACTTATCCGCCCTACAACCGTACACATATAATGAACCCATTTTGAACAACCTTCCCCAAAAGGGCAAGACCTCGTAGCCCGATGGTAAACATTTGTCACATAGGGCAAGACAATGATGGCAGAGAGAGCAAACGGAGGAAACATAGTGCAACCCATGGGAAAGCCCAGTATGGCTGCCCGCTCCCCCGCCGAAGAAGACATGAGCGGACAGTCAGAGAAAAGAAAAAATGCGCTTTCCATACGGCCATCGGAAGTCCGTACGGAAAGCGCACAATGTCATAGAGATGCAGCCGCAGAGAGAGGACGAGGGAAAGCCCTCTCACGAGGCTTCACGGCTGCGGCGCGCTCCTTCGTGCGAAGGAACAACGCGCGGGAGGATATTATCGTATCACCTTCTTGCCATCGCAGATGTATGCTCCGCGTTCTGCGGGAGCACGGAGGCGACGTCCGCTGAGGTCGTAGCAGGGGGCTGCGGTGGCGGTAGCGACGGTGTGCTGAATGCCATCGACAGATTCTACCACGAGTGTGGCATCGAGGATGCCACCACCGTTGGCAAGAATGCCGTTTGCACCCGTACACGTACCGTCAGCACCCAGCTGACCACCAGGATCAACGCTATTCCAATCGACTTTGAAGCGGATGCGATATTCGCCAGCCTGAGCGGGAGCGGCGAAAGGTGGGCAGGAGAGCGTGTTGCGGGCATCGCCTGTGATATAGCTGCCTACGGAGTTGTAGCCAGCCGAGTCATTATTGAAATCTCCGCTGTAGAAGCTGAAGGTCATGACCTCAGTGTCGCTCTGGTCCGTGCTGCCCTCCTTGAAGGAGAACTGCTTATCGCCGTCGAGGTCGATGAAGACATAGCCGTGCATCCAAGTGCCGAGATACCCGAAAGAAACATTCAGCTCCTCGCCCGCCTTGCAGGTGAGCCGCTCGCTGCTCATATCTACATAGGGACGGCTCTGCGCGGGGGTCAGCGTCTGCTCGCCATTGGTGGAGCTGATGAGCTTGACGCTCTGGAGAGCGCGGTCAGCGCGGACGGCACTGGCATCCTTGTCGAAATTCGTAGGATAATCCTCAGGGTCAGGCACAGGGTCTGTGTTTTTCCCAACTGTGAGCACAAAAGTTCCCACTACTTCGGAGCCATCAGTAGCGGCGGCAGTGATGCAGGCCTGACCTTCTTTTTTTCCGACTACTCGTCCGCCAGACACTTCGGCAACATCGGTGTCATCGCAGCTCCAGAGAATAGCCGGAAACGTAGGGTTTTGCGGTTCAAGCTCCGCACGGAGCACAAGCGTCTTGCCCACTTCTACCGTGGCTTCGCCCGTCTCTGAAACGACATTCACAGCTGTCACCTTAACCTGCTCTGTATCTGCACTGATGCCGTCGAAGCAGAAGACGCTGCTGCCAGGGAGCGTGACGTTCAGCGTCTCATCAATGTCGATGGCGTTGCCTTCGTTCAGACCGGGGAGAGCATCCTGCTCGCCGAACGACTTGCGAAGGACGATGCTGCCGCTGACGTTCTTCGGGATGTTGAGAGCCTCACGCAGAGTAAAGCTATAATTCTTTGCAGCATTTCCGCCATTGCGGAGTGTGAGGGTGGATTTCTCGCCATTCCATGCAGCCCATCCATAGACGGCAGTCGTAGTGTTATTCCATGGATTTCCGCCTACCCAGTGGGCATCGGGGAGGACATCGGCGTTGCGGCGCTGCCACTGTATGCACTCTGCGAGGTCGGCCCAGAGGCGGCCCTGATTGATGCTGTTCATCAAAGGATAGTCGTTGTAGAGCTCTACCATGCCCGAACCACAGGCGAAGGCGCAGCGCAGCTCGCGGCGGCAGGCCTCATAGTCCATGTTCTTGCTCACCTGCCCATAGGAACTGAGGATGAAGCCGTGGGTCATCAGAGTGTTGATGGGGCAGATGGGGGAGTTCGTGACATAGTTCTGATAGACGAGGCGGTCGCGATAGGTAATCCAGTTTTCGCGGTCGATGCTGTTGTTGCCGATAGTGCCGTAGTCCATCTCCTGCCGCCATGTGGCATCGGTATAGTGATACCAGAAGGGGCTGGCCCACGTGCCGACGGTGGTATTGAAGAAGATGTCGGGCCGCAGCTCCTCGCGGACGAAACGCTCCAGACGGATGATGCCCTCAGCATCTTCGTTGCCCTTGTCGCCGGGCTTCGGACCCGTGGCGGTGAAGAGGTCAGAGATGCCGTCGAACTTGAAGAAGCGGAAGTCGCCCTGATTCTTCACGAGATTTTCAGCAGCTGCCTTGAAGGTGGCATAATAGGCAGGGTTGGAGAGCACCATGCCGCCCTTGTCATTCCAATACTGACGACGATAATCGCCGCTCTTGCCGTAGCCTCCGACTGGACCGAGCCATGCTCCGACGCCAGCTCCCATCTCAGCGGCGACAGCCGCCATATCGCGCATCTCGTTGGGGAAGGCACTGTGGAAGGTCCAGGTGCCGTATTCATCCCAACCATCATCGATGACGAAACTGTTGGGCGCGACGCCATAACGGTCGTAGAAGTTCGTCTTCCACTGTTTCAGCACGTTGACAACCTGGTCGGATGTCATGTTCTTGGTGGGGTCGGCTGAGTTGTTGCGGTCGATGTTCAGTTCATACCAAGAAATATAGCAGGGGTTCGGACGCCAAGGCACGGCACGCTCGCGCTCGGAATAGGCGAGGAAGGAGCGGCGCTTCTGCGTCTTATGGATATTATCGTCGGCCTCAGTGCCGTCCTGGGCGACGAGACCAACGACGGAGGAAATCTTCCACGTCTCGCCGTCGGGGAGCGTGGTGTTGCGGCTCCAGAGGCCCTGAATGCCTACCATATCGGTATTTGCCACAGCACCTTCCTTGGGCGAGAAAAGCTTGACGGTCATCGTGCTCGCAGCATCGACGGACTCCGTCTTCTGCTCCACAAAGACGCGGAGGGAGAAGGTGCCGCTATAGGGAGCCACGAAGGTGAAGACATTGTTCAGTTTCTGGCCGCCGGAATAGCCGGAATGATAGTCGCTGGCGATGACATCGCCCGTGGCATCGACGAGGTCGGCACCGCCGAAGTTGAGACGATGGTTTCCGCTCTTGTATTCCACGGTGACTTCCACCTTCTGGCCTTCAACGACGGTGAGGTCCTGCGTGACGGCGAGGACATCGGGATAGCCTGCTCCGGTGGCTTCCGTGACGCGGGCAGGCAGTTGGTCTTTCTCGACGAGGGTCCAAGCGCCGGGAGTAAGGTTGGACGAAGCCACGGATGCTTCTTCCCAGGGATTTTCCGTGCCGCTCACCTCGCCCACGGTGTTGTAGGCCACGGGGTTTTCGAGTCCGGCAAAGATGCGGTTGCTCAGGAGGACGGCACCTCGGGTGTTGCCCACGACGGCGGGAGCGGAGCCGGCGGCTTGGGTATCGACGTTATACAGCATCGGGACGACGTTGTACATATCGAGGTCGCCCTCGGCGGTCAGTTCCATCTCGGTGCGGAGATAATGGCTGCCATCGCGCAGGACGGCCTTCCAGACGATGCGGAGCGTTGCACCCTCATAGCTGTACTCATAGCGGGCCACGAGAGCCTTGCCGGCATAATGCTCCGCGCCGCCGACGGCATCGGCCCGGGCTTCGAGGTCGGCCGTCTCCAGGCTGACGAGCGTCATGGCAGAGGCGGGGACGTTCGTGCCGCTGCCGAAGGCCACGGTGAAGGGCTCCGTGCCGGCTTCAAGGTTCATGGCCTCAGAGCCGCCGAACCAGAGGCTGCCGCCCGCCTTGACGAAGGAGGCTGCCAGGACATTGTTGCTCAGCGTGAAGGCATCGCCGCTACGGGTCAGCAGGGCCTCGCCCACTTCTGCCTGCTGCACGGGATATACCCACGCGCGGACATAGGGCTGGACGGCGGGCTGTTCAGGAACGTCGGCATAAGCGACGGTGACGGTCTGGGCGGCATCATTGATGGAAACGACAGCGAACTGGCCCTCGCGGGAGGGAACATGCACATCGGCACGCTGCAGGGAGGACTCGCAGGTATAGACATCGCCATTCTGATAGCTCTTGCCATCGATGGTGACGCTGACACCTTCGGGGAGGACGAGGGTGTAGTTATAGACGACGAAGGGGACTTCTTCAAACGCCCACTTGCTGCCGCTGTCCTTCGAGCCCGATTCTTCCCAGAGGCCGAGACTGACATCGCCATCGAGGGGATTGTCGGCACCGATACCACGGAACCAGTTGAGATACTTCGAGGGGTTGCCCGCGGAGGTAAGGGGCTGGATTTCCCAATAGTCTCCGCTGAAATTCGTCATGCGGAAGCAGGAGGCCTCGACACTGGTGGCGACGAGCTTCACGAAGCCCGTGCAGTTGGGATAGGCGGAGGCCTTATCATAGCTCAGCCATTTCTTGGCCTTATAGCTATAGATATAATAGGAGTTGGCCATGCCATCGGCATCGTAGAAGGCGAAGAGACCAAAGTTTTCCTTGGTCTGAGTGGGCGCGGTGAGGGCGTTGGCGTAATAATTGTTGCCGCTCACCATGTAAAACAGGTGGTCTGGCCGCCCCACATCAGGAGGGGTGGTGGAGACGATATCCTGCGACGCCATTAGCTGCAGCAAGGAACATACAGCTAAGAGAAGGAGTGTGAAGGATTTTTTCATGAAAGATTTAGGATTAAATAGTGTTTATATAGTATGTTTTATAAGATTCTATGATGCGAAAATACACAAAAAAAGAGGAGACAATCGCTATCTCCTCTTAAAACGCAGTTTTTCCGCCCGATGGTGTTGAATTTGCCAATTACGTGGGGGTCAGATTACAAAAAAAGTGGTCACAATGCAGGGTGTGGCCTACGGCCGTCCTGAGCATCCACAGCTGTGCGGTCAATCATAATACGGCGGAACTGCTCCACCTGTTCGGCAGAAACGCCGCAGACATTTACCCAGAAATATTCAAACTTATCGCGGAGCGTCGCGCCGGGATAGCTCTTGATGGTGGCCATCATGCCCTCGAAATCGTAGTCGGGGACGACGTACTTCTCATTGCGGGTGCGCGTGCCATTGGGGCCGCAGAACGAACTTATCTCATAGTCTAAACACAGATTGTTCTCGCTGACGCCGAGCACGCCTTCCAAGAGCACCGAGAGCGTGCCGACGCGGTCGCAGCCGCGGGAGCAATGATAGAAGACATTTTTGCCTGCCAGAACATTGCCGACGGTATATTGCCATTCGAGACGCATGATTTGAGGCTTGTCGAAAATCTGGGTGTAGGCCATCGAGCCATAGTTGATAATCTGATAGGCCACATCGTCGCCCAAGCGCGAATAGGCGTAGTCTTTGTTGTTATCGTTGGCCTCCGTGATGCCCCGGAGGTCAAATTCTACATGGAGGTCCAAGGCCCGCATACGCTGCACATCGGCAGGAGTGATGAATGTCTTGCCAGCCGTGTGGAGTTTTGAGCCGCGGAAAAGACGGCCGTAGCGCAGACGCCCGCCATCCTCAACGGGCCAGCCGCCGATGTCGCGTACATTATCTACGCTTTCCAGATATATCAACCGCACCTGGCCTTCGACGAGAGCCTGACCCTGCTGCAAAATCTGTCCATCAGAGAGACGGCGGATGCGATAGCGAAGGGTGTCGCGGGGGATGGCGGTTCGGAGAACGGCACTGTCAGCCTCAATGGGGCAGACTTCGGCGTGGCTGAAATCGTCTGTCCGCGAGACGAGGAGCTCGCAGGGGGGAAACTCCCGCGAGGGGAGACCTTTCGTAAATTCCTTCAGGCGAAAGACGTAGGGGCGGGGATAGTCGAAACGGCCTTTCTCGGCAGGGACGTAATCTTTCACTACGCTGTAGGAATAATCATCGGGGTCGTACTGCGTCTCGCGGATGAAGCGCGTGAGGTATTCGGGCTCGACGCTCTGCTGGAAAAATGCGAGAGGTATCTGCGCCTGATGGATGGCCATGTTCATCACATCCGTGCCTACGAAATGGCTGCTGCCACCCTGCTGAAAACGGACCGTCACGCCTGCGCCTCCGGGGGCTATCTGCACCTGCTCCACCTGTTCGGCACGCACTTTCAGGGCCAGACTGTCGTGAGCATTGACACTGAAATGCTGAAACTGCGCGTGCAACGATGTGGGAGCGAGGAGGGAGAGGAAGAGGAGAAGGGCGAGCAATAGAGAATGCTGATGCTTATACATATTATAATATTGTCGGTATATTTTATCGCTAATAAAGGGGGAAAGGCGACAGCAAAAGGTAAAGCCCTGCTTGGGACCCGATGCCGAGCCGCAGCAAATTTACAACATTTCTGCATAGGAAACATACCACAAATGCCCATTTTGTGTATTTTTTTGACATTATTCCTCCATACAACTGCTGAGATACACAATAAACGACGTTACTTTGCGTTCTTACTTTTGACGTAGTTTCTGCTTTTTCGGCATGTTTTTGCCCTCAAAAGCATTCCGACGCCCCCGCTACTCTCCCCCACCCTCTTTTCCCTTCTTTAGCCATAAAGAAAGAATCATGATAGCACATATAAAAGGATATGTAGATGAGCTCACCCCCACTTCTGCCGTCATCGAAGCGTGCGGTGTAGGCTATGAGCTGACCATCTCGCTCAACACCTTCACCGCCCTTCAAGGTAAGGAGACGGCAAAGGTGTATGTATGTGAGGTGCTCCGCGAGGACACCCACGACCTCTTCGGATTCTTCACCCGCGAGGAGCGCGCGCTCTTCGAAGCCCTCATCAGCGTGAACGGCATCGGCGGACAGACGGCACGCATGATTCTCAGCGCATTCAGCCCTGCGGAGCTGGCTGACATCATCCAAAATGAGCAGACTGCGATGCTGAAAAGCGTGAAAGGCATCGGGCCGAAGGCAGCAGCGCGCATTGTGCTCGACCTGAAAGACAAGGTGGGGCAACTGCTGGCAGGCGGAGTCATTGATGTGGCTCCCGCGCAGGGCGGCCATATTGCTGCTGCCGACCGCGAGCAGGCGGAGGAGGCCATCGGCGCACTGACGATTCTGGGATTCCAGCCTGCCGCCGTGAGAAAGGCGGTGGCAAACATCGTCAAAGAACAGCCGGGCATTGCCGTACAACAAATCATTAAGACCGCACTAAAAGTGCTTAAATAATCATATATGAAGCGTTTTTCGCACATCACGATAGCCATCCTCGCCGCACTGCTCTGTGTGGCGACGTTTGCTGCGTCGATGCACGGCACATATCGCTATAGCGTGGGGCAGCAGGCGGAGGAAGACACTATCGTGCCCTTCGGCGTGCGACGCATGGGCGACCCCGTGAAGATGGAAAAACAGCAGACGGGCGACCTGCATGACCCCGACAATATGAAGACGGGGATGTTCTACGACGAGAAGACGGGAACCTACCGCTATGGCACACAGTTCGTAGGCGGACAGAGCGGAACGGCAGCTGAAGGAAAAGGCTCGAACGCTACGGCGAGCGCAAGCGGCGCATTCCTCTACGTGCCTTTCTTCATGACGTATGAAGACTACGAAACGTGGGCGGTGCAGCAGTCGATGCAGCAATATTTCAAGAAAAAAAATGCCGACGAGGCTGCCAATGCCGGAAAGGAGAAGTTCGACTTCACGGATATGCACTTCGGACTTGGGCCTGCCGACAAAATATTTGGCCCCGGAGGCGTGCGCATCAAAACGACGGGAAGCGCGGAACTGAAAATCGGCGGAAACCTGAAATTCACCGACAACCCCACGCTATCGGAACGCAACAGAAAGGTGTTCGGATTTGACCTGGACGAGAAAATCAACCTCTCGCTCAATGGTAAGGTGGGCGATAAGGTGAACCTCAACTTCAACTATAACTCCGAGGCTACCTTCAACTTCGACACGCAAAACCTGAAACTGCGCTACGAGGGAAAGGAAGACGAAATTATCAAGCTCATTGAGGCCGGAAACGTATCCATGCCTACGCAGTCGAGCCTCATACGCGGTGCAAACAGCCTGTTCGGCATTCACACTGACCTGCAGTTCGGAAAACTCACCGTGCAAGCGATGGTGGCGCAGAAGAAGTCGGCATCGCAGACCGTCAGTTCGAAGAATGGCGTGCAGACGACGCCTTTTGAACTGAGCGCGAGCGACTACTGCGAGAACCGCCATTTCTTCCTCGCACACTATTTCCGCGACAATTATGACCAGTGGATGACGACGCTGCCGAACATCCTGAGCGGTGTGACCATCAACCGCATTGAGGTGTGGGTAACAAACAAGAATGGGCAGACGCAGAATACACGCAATATCATTGCCCTCACAGACTTAGGAGAAGGTATGCACATCAGCTCGCCCGTATGGCGCGGCGGCGGAAGTTTGGCACCTTCGAACAATTCTAACACAGCCTACCAGCAAATCACGCAGAACCTGCCCGATGTACGAGACATCTCGCAAGCTACAGCCCTACTCGACGGCATCGGACTGGAAGGCGGCAAGGACTATGAGAAGCTGGAAAATGCCAAACTGCTTTCCCCGAGCGAATATACCCTCAACGCTGCCCTCGGCTTCATCTCTCTGCGCTCTGCCCTGCAGACGGACCAAGTGCTGGCAGTGGCATTCGAATATACGTATCGCGGCCAGACTTATCAGGTGGGCGAATTTTCTACCGACAAGAAGGACAATACGCAGGCGCTCATTGTGAAGACCCTGCGCAATACGGCTTGCACGCCAATCATGGGAAACTGGGACCTCATGATGCGCAACGTCTATTACCTCGGGGCGCAGCAGGTGCAGAAAGAGAAATTCAAACTCGACATCAAACTCCTCTCTGACACGACGGGGGTCTATCTCTCCTATATCCCCGAACCCGGGCTGAAGGACAAGCGGCTGCTCACGCTGATGAACCTGGACCGCCTGGACAACAACAACAAGACGAACCCGAACGGCTATTTCGACTTCGTGGAGGGCTATACGGTCCTCGCCCGCGATGGTATGGTGTTCTTCCCCACAGCCGAACCCTTCGGCAGCCATCTGCGCGAACAGATCGGGAGCCAGAGCGTGGCGGACAACTACTGCTACCAGGAACTCTACGACTCGACGAAGACCATCGCCAAACAGATTGCCGAGCACAACAAATATATGATAACGGGAGAATACAAGGCTTCGCGCTCCGACGAAATCAGCCTGGGCACGACGCAGATTCCCCGTGGTGGCGTCGTCGTGACAGCGGGAGGCGTAACGCTGACAGAGGGGACTGACTACAGCGTTGACTACAACGCCGGAACCGTGCGCATCCTGAACCAGAATATCCTCGATGCAGGCACCAGCATCAGCTGCTCCGTAGAATCGAACGACAACTACGGCATGCAGCGCAAGACGATGGTGGGACTAGGCATGAAATATGACTTTTCTAAGGACTTCTCCATCGGGGCCACCATCATGCACCTCGGCGAACAACCACTTACAACGAAGGTGGCTATGGGCGACGAGCCCCTGAACAATACGCTCTGGGGCGGCAACATAGCCTGGAAACGGCAGTTCCAATGGCTCACAAACCTCATCAACCGCGTACCCTTCATCAATGCCAAATCGCCTTCGAGCATCAATTTCTCGGCAGAGTTTGCCCACCTCATTGCGGGGCAAAACAGGGGGGCACAGGGCAACGCCTCGTATATCGACGATTTCGAAAGTTCAAAGTCGGAAATCAGTGTGGCTTACCCCAACGAATGGACTATCTGCAGCACACCATCCATGTTTGCAGAGAGCAAACTTTCGAACGATGTGCAGTATGGTTACAATCGCGCACTGCTGGCATGGTATAACATCGACCCTCTTTTCACACGTCGCAGCAGCAGCCTGACGCCTGGCTACATCAAGAGCGACCTCCAGCAGCTCTCCAGCCCTGACGTCCGGGAGGTGCCCATCTCTGAACTCTATCCCAACAAGAGCATCAACTATCAGGATGCTGCCACGCTGAGCGTGCTGAACCTGGCCTACTATCCCAACGAGCGCGGACCCTACAACCTCGATCCCGCCCTCGATGCCGACGGCCATCTCCTGCAGCCGCAGAAACGCTGGGGAGGCATGATGCGAAAACTCGAAACGAGCGACTTCGAGACGGCGAACGTAGAATACATTGAATTTTGGATGATGGACCCTTTCCTGAAATATGATGGCACCATCACCTCGGCCGATTACAGTGGCGGAGATACGCCTGAAATGCACACAGGCGACCTCTACTTCAATCTCGGTGAAATATCAGAGGACATCCTAAAAGACGGCAAAAAATTCTACGAGAGCGGACTTCCCAACGATGGCTCTGGCTCTGACTGCACAGAGACCGTCTGGGGACGCATACCGAACCAAACCTCCGTCACGTATGCCTTTAACACACAGAGTGGAGCCCGCCAGAATCAGGATGTGGGCTACAACGGTCTCTCCTCGGAGGCTGAGCGAACTTTCGGGGCTTATGCCGAATTTTTGCAGCAAGTGCAGGGCATCGTACGTCCCGAGGTCTATGACTCGCTGTTGCAGAGTCCTTCAGCCGACCGCTACCACTACTTCCGCGGCACGGACTGGGACGAACGCCAAACCTCCATCCTTGACCGCTATAAATATATTAACAATCCGAACGGAAACTCCGTAGCATCGGACGGAGGGCCTGAGAGTTATTCTACGACTTATAAGAGTACCCCCGACGCGGAGGATATCAACGTCGATTATACGCTCAACGAATACGAGAAATACTATCAATACCGCGTGCGCATCGCTCCTGATGCGATGGTCGTTGGCCAGAACTATATCGTAGATAGCCGCATTGCCAGCGTGAAGACGCGCGACAACAATACAAACGAGTGTAGGTGGTATCTATTCCGCATCCCCGTTGACCAGTATGAATCACGCACAGGGAATATCTCCGACTTCTCCAGCATCCGCTTCATGCGTATGTTCATGACGGGATTCTCTCACCCCACGGTGTTACGCTTCGCCACTCTCAATCTCGTCCGCGGCGAATGGCGTGCCTACGAGCAGCCCCTCTATACTGGCAGCACGCCGGATGCCAATGGCACACTGGAGGTCAGCGCAGTGAGTTTCGAGGAGAACAATGAGAAATTGCCCGTCAACTATGTCTTGCCGCCGGGCATCAGTCGCGTCATCGACCCTGGAAATGCCGTCGTGCTGCAAAACAATGAACAATCGTTGGCGCTCACTGTACGCAATCTGGCGTCGGGCGATGCTCGGGCGGTATATAAGAACACTACGCTCGACCTTCGTCGCTACCGCCATCTGCAGCTCTTCGTACATGCCAACGCCCTGCCCGAAGATGTCACCGCCCTTGAGGATGGGCAGATGAGCGTCTTCCTCCGTCTGGGCAGCGACTACAAAAATAATTTCTACGAATATGAAATACCGCTGACCATCACGCCCGCTGGCCACTATTCCGGCAGTGCTGGAGCACGGCAAGTGTGGCCCGAGGCAAATATGCTCGACATTGACCTCGAACTCCTCACAACGGCGAAGAAAAACCGCAACCGCCAGAAGTCGCTTGGACTCATCTCTTATAATACGCTCTATACTGAATATGACGAGCGCAACCCGAAAAATAAAATCAGCGTGCAGGGAAATCCCTCGCTGGGCGAGGTGCGCACCGTCATGATTGGCGTGCGGAACAATGCCCGTTCGGTGAAGAGCGCAGAGGTCTGGACCAATGAACTGCGCCTGCAGGAATTTAGCAACAAGGGCGGCTGGGCAGCACGTGCGCAACTCAATCTGCAGCTTTCTGACCTCGCCTCCATAGCCCTGACGGGACACATCGAGACCAACGGCTTCGGCGGACTGGAAGAAACGCTCAGCCAACGCCGCGACGACGATCTGCGCGAATATTCCATCACGACCAACATCGAGGCGGGACGCTTCCTACCTGAAAAGGTGAAGCTCAATGCGCCCATCTACTATTCTTATAGCAAGGAGCGCAACATCCCGATGTATAACCCGCTCGATACTGACATGTCGATGGAGGAGGCGCTGGACGGCCTGATACATAAGGCCGAGAAAGACTCCCTGAAGAACATTGCAGAGAAAGTAGTCATCTCCAAAAACTTCAGCGTCAGCAATTTCCGCTTTAACCGCGTCACGAAACGCCATCCCATGCCCTACGACCTTGCCAACTTCTCCTTTGGCTATGCTCACTCCCTGCGATACACTACAGGCGAGACGACGCAATGGGAACGCAATGAAAACTGGCGCGGAAACTTCTCCTATTCCTACAGCCCTGCGATGAAGCCCATTGAGCCGCTGAAGAAACTCATCAAATCAAAGTCTGGCTGGCTTAAACTTCCTAAAGAGCTGGGGCTGAACGTCGTGCCACAGAGCCTTTCGTTCAACACGGACATCACGCGCTCTTACTACGAACTTCAGGAGCGCGACATGGAGCAGACAGACAACACATCGTTGCCCATGAGTTTCTCGTCTGACTTCCTCTGGAATCGCAACTTCGCGCTCCGCTGGGACCCCACGAAGCAGATACACTTCAACTTTTCCTCGGGCACTAACGCGGAGATAGAACAGCCCCACGTGGCGGTCAATAAAGACCTTTACCCCACGGAATATGAAGCATGGAAGGACTCCGTGCGCTCATCGCTCCTACACCTCGGAGCTCCGCTGTCTTACCAGCAGCAGGCTGACCTCTCGTGGAATATCCCCGTCAATAAGATTCCCGCCCTCGACTGGGTCACCTCCGATGTGAAATATGCTGCCACTTACAACTGGCAACGCGGCACCGAGCTCCCCAATGGCACGACCATGGGCAACACCATCGCCAATAGCCGCAATATCAACCTCAATGGCAAGCTGAATCTGGAGACGCTCTACAACCATTCGAAATGGCTCAAGGATGTCAACAAGAAATTCAGCGGACAGACTGCCAAACCCCGCGGTTTCACCAAAGATAAGGAGAAAAAGGCGGAGTTTTTCGAGAAGGAGGTGCAGTTGCTGGCGGATACGACGGTGACCATCCCGCACAATCAGCGCACGAAGTCCATCCGCGTCACGGCCCTGCGATGGGACGGACAGCGCTACCCCATTCGCTTTAAAGTGCTCGATGCCAACCGCATCGAGATTCTCTCACAAGATACGGCGAAAGTGAAGGTGAAGGTCATCCCGAAGAAACGCCGCGAAGACCAGCGGTGGTATAAGGCGTTGCAATATTCCGCACGCGGTCTGATGCTCGTGCGCAATGTCAGCATTTCCTATAAGACTACGCAGAACACTTCCGTCCCTGGCTTCCTGCCCTCCGTCGGCGATATGCTCGGACAGCGGCGCACGGGTGGAATGTTTGCCCCTGGTCTCGACTTTGCCTTCGGACTCACGGGCGAAGACTATATCCGTAAGGCCTACGACCGCGAGTGGCTGCTCTGTGCTGACAGCATCGTGTCGCCTGCCACGGTCAATCAAACAGAAAATCTGGACATCAAGGCCATCCTCGAACCTGCACGTGAACTGAAGGTGAACCTCAACCTCACCCGCAGCAACACCAAGGCGCGCACCATACAGTATATGTATGAGGGCATGCCCGTCACACAGACGGGATCGTTCAATATGACGACGATTGCCATTGGCACGGCCTTCGGAGGTCTTGGATCGCCCGACAACGGCTATCACAGCAAGGCATTCGACCGTTTTCTGAATCTCCTACCCGTCTATCAGAAGCGATTTGAAGACCAGTTCCGCGGCCTGCGCTATCCCAGCGGAACGGCGTTTGCGGGCGAGACCTTCAATCCTGAAAATGGCACGGCGGACTCCTATGCCACTGATGTCATGATTCCGGCCTTCCTCGATGCCTATACCGCTTCGGGAGGTGGCTTGGAGCTATTTCCTGCCCTCAAACGCCTGCTTCCGAACTGGAGCGTCTCCTACGCAGGACTCTCAAAACTGCCGCGCATGAAGAAGGTGTTCAAGAGCTTTAACCTCAACCATGCCTACAAATGCACCTACGCCGTTGGCAGCTACAACACGTTCACGTCCTTCAGGCAGGTCATTGACGGGTTGGGGTTTGTAGATGACATTGAGACGGGCTCGCCCATTCCGTCCTCGCTCTTCGATGTCTCCAGCGTCAGCGTGAACGAGAGCTTTGCGCCCCTCATCGGAGTCGATATGACCTTCCTCAATAATGTCACGGCAAAGGTGGAGCACCGCCGCACACGCGTGCTTGCACTCTCGCTCACCTCGCAGCAGCTCACGGAGACCCACTCGCGCGACTACGTCATCGGCGCAGGCTATAAGATCAATGATTTCAAGCTCTTCGGAGGCAGCGGCGTACGCACGAAGAAGGGCGGCAAGAAGACAGCAGGCAATGAAGAGGATGGCAGCACCTCGAAAAAATCGGGTAGCAGCTCAAAAGGCAAAACCACTTTTGCCCACTCTCTCAACCTTCGTCTTGACATCTCCTTCCGCCATCAGAGTGCCATTCAGCGCAACATCCTCACGCTCCTCTCGCAAGCCACAAGCGGCAGCAAGGTGGTGGATGTGAAATTCATGGCGGACTATGCGTTGTCGAAATATCTCACCCTCTCGCTCTACTACAATCGTGCGAAGAACAATCCGCTCCTGACTTCATCGTCTTATCCCACGCGAACGCAGGATTTTGGCATTAACCTCAAATTCCAGCTGACGCGCTGATTCCTGATAAGGAGCTGATTGCAGCTGACGCGCTGAGGAAAGTCACGCGCGCCCTCCACACACATATCCTAACATTTTCGGCATCAGCCCTCTCCCCTACCATCAAGGGGAAAGGTGCTGGTGCCGAATTGTTTTCTGCCTCTCTCCACTCACAAAGTCCGCCCCAAGCCCACTTTTTTTGACGCTTTACACGTTTTTTTCTAAAAAAAGCAAGGAAATTGGCTCAAACGACATCATTTTTCATTTCCACATTGTAAATTTGCGACTACTAAATCTTCCAAAACTATGAATGTAGGTGACAAAATTCCCGAAATCCTCGGAAGCGATCAGAATGGACGCCTCCTGACCCGCGCAGATTTTGCCGGACGAAAACTGGTATTGTATAGTTATCCGAAAGCCAACACTCCGGGCTGCACTGCCGAAGCATGTTCCCTCCAGGCACATCTTGCAGAATTATCGGCGGCAGGATATGCCGTCGTCGGTGTCAGCAAAGACAAAGAAGCCCTGCAAAAGAAGTTTGCCGACGCTCAGGGCCTGGAGTTCCCCCTTATTGCCGATGTGGAGACCACACTGCTGCAGGCGTTAGGATGCTGGGGCGAAAAGGTGGCATGTGGACGCCGCACCATCGGAACCCTCCGCACGACGTATCTCGTCAACGAGGAAGGCATCATCGAGAAAATCTTCACGCCGAAGGAAATCAAGACGAAGATTCACGCAGAGCAAATCCTTGCCTACCTCAGCAGCAAGTAGGACTTTCCTTCCCTCCTTCTTTGAAAACCATGAACCTCCTGCGCCGCATCTTTTATTTCTACCTCGATGGATTCCGACAAATGACGTGGGGGAGACAATTGTGGATCATCATCCTCATCAAACTCTTCGTCATGTTTGCTATCCTGCGCCTCTTCTTCTTTCAGCCCGTAGCTCCCACCATCGCGCAGTAGCCTCCCTTCTTCATCTATCCCCCACGCATCATTCATCCTTCTATACTAATACTTATGAACGAACTGCTATTTCTATCACGTTTTCAATTTGCACTGACCGCCTGCTACCATTGGCTCTTCGTCCCCCTCACGCTGGGCTTAGGCATAGTCATGTCTGTCATGGAGACCCTCTACGTCCGCTCCGGCGATGACTTCTGGAAGCGCACGGCGCAATTCTGGCAAAAGCTTTTCGGCATCAATTTTGCCGTCGGCGTTGCCACAGGCATCATCCTGGAGTTTGAGTTTGGCACAAACTGGTCAAATTATTCATGGTTCGTCGGCGACATCTTCGGCGCGCCCCTCGCCATTGAGGGCATTTTAGCCTTCTTCATGGAGTCCACCTTCATCGCCCTCATGTTCTTTGGCTGGGGCAAGATCAGCCGCAAGGCTCACTGCACCTCCACGTGGCTCACCGTCATCGGAGCCACCATCTCGGCATGGTGGATTCTCGTTGCAAATTCTTGGATGCAAAACCCCGTCGGCATGGAGTTCAACCCTGCCACGGTGCGCAATGAGATGCTCGACTTCTTCGCCGTCGCCTTCTCCCACACCGCCATCATCAAGTTCGCCCACACGGTGCTGAGCGGCTGGATGACAGGTGCCGCCTTCGTCGTTGCCGTCAGCAGCTGGTATCTCCTCCGCGGCCGCAACCTCGAAATGGCGAAGCGCAGCATCAAGGTGGCAGCCATCGTAGGTCTCATTGGATCGCTCGGCTGCATGGGTGCTGGCGATGCCTCCGGCGTTGATATTGCCCGCACCCAGCCCATGAAGCTGGCAGCTGCCGAAGGCCTGCAGAAAGGCTCGTGCGAAGCCCCCTTTAGCATCGTCCCCGGCGTAGAAATTCCCCACATGCTGAGCTTCCTCGCCACCCACGACTTCAATGGTTTTGTGCCGGGCATCGAAGACATCACGCGCCTGGGCTATACCTCCCATCAAAGCGAAGAAGTGCTGAGCGGCGAAGCAAAGATTGCCGAGGGCCGTCTTGCCCTCGAAGCCTTCAAGCGCTACCGTCAGCTCCGCCAGTCTGATCCCGAAGGTGCCGCACAGGCACTGGCAGACTTCAATGCCCATAAGGCCTACTTCGGCTATGGCTATTTAGAAAATGCCGATGCCCTTGTGCCGAACGTCCCCATCGTATATTGGTCGTTCCGCATAATGATTGCCATGGGCAGCTTCGTCGTCCTCATCTTCCTCTTAGCTCTCTGGTTAGACTATAAGAAGCGCCTCGAAAGTTCCCGTCTCTTTCACTATGGTGCTCTCCTCGCCCTGCCCTGCGTCTATCTTGCCGGACAGTGTGGCTGGATTGTGGCAGAAGTAGGCCGTCAGCCTTGGGCCATTCAGGGTCTGCTCCCCGTCAATGCCGGACTCAGCAGCCTCGCTCCTACCAACGTTCTGGCCACGACGCTCATCTTTGCCGTCATCTTCACTGCACTTTTGGCTGCTGAAATCCGCATTATGACGCGCGCCATCAAAGACCATCAAGCATAACACACAATATTTATATATAATATATACCATGACATACGCCTTCTTACAAGAATACTGGTGGTTTCTGGTCAGCCTCTTGGCCGGACTCTTCGTCTTCCTGACCTTCGTGCAGGGAGCCAACACCTTGATTTTCAGCATCGGCAACACGGAAGCAGAACGCGAGATGGTGGTTAATTCCACGGGGCGTAAATGGGAGCTCACCTTCACCACTCTCGTCACCTTCGGCGGAGCTTTCTTCGCCTCCTTCCCCCTCTTCTACAGCACCTCCTTCGGCGGAGCCTACTGGGTGTGGATGCTCATCCTCTTTTCCTTCGTACTGCAAGCCGTGGCCTATGAATTTCAGAGCAAACCGGGCAATCTTTTCGGCACCGCCACGTATCGCCGCTTCCTCCTCCTCAATGGGGTCTGCGGCCCGCTCCTCGTCGGTGTTGCCGTCGGCACATTCTTCCATGGTGCGGAGTTCGTGGTGAACCATGATGCCATGGGCGATGGCCTCGTCATCTCCACATGGACGGGTGCTGCCCACGGTCTGGAAGCCGTCTTAGAGCCTTGGAATCTCGTTTTGGGCTTTGCCGTTGTCACGCTGAGCCGTGTGCTGGGCGCGCTCTATCTTCAGAACAACATCAACGATGATGCCCTTCAGGAGCGTCTGCGCCGCGCCGTCTTTGCCAATGCCCTCCCCTTCCTCGTTTTCTTCATAGCCTTTGCCGTCCATCTCCTCACCGCAGCAGGCTGGGCGGTCGATGCTCAGGGAACAGTGACGATGGTGCCCTACAAATATCTACAAAATTTCCTCGACATGCCCCTCGTCCTGCTGCTCTTCCTGCTCGGCGTAGTCGGCGTGCTGGCAGGAATCTTCCTCAGCGTGGTGAAGAAGACGCGTTGTGGCATTTGGCCCGCAGGCGCAGGCACGACATTGACGGTGCTCAGTCTCTTCCTCATAGCAGGCTGGAACTCCACTTGCTATTATCCCAGCCTCACGAATGCCCAGTCTTCGCTCCATCTTGCCAACAGCTGCTCCAGCGAGTTTACGCTCTATGCCATGACGCTCGTCAGCGTCCTCATCCCCTTTGTCCTCGCCTACATCGTATGGGCATGGAGAAGCCTCGATGTCCCTGGCATCACCCGTCAGGAAATGTCGCAGACGGAGCATAAATATTAAGCCAAACAAAGTCTTTTCTTACATCATGCCCCGTCATCTGCTATTTTCCCTCCTCATTCTCGCCTTCACCGCCTGCGGAGAAATAGAACTGCCTGCCGACGAAAAAGCAGGCTCTGGCACCGAAAATACGCAGAAGCCAGAAGACAACAATGGGAAGCCAGACAAGGACGACGAAAAGCCTGACGATGGCGACGAAAAGCCTGACGATGGTGATGAAAAGCCTGACGACGGCGACGAAAAGCCTGACGACGGCAAGGGCGACAACGCGGGCGGCGGCGGAACGGCATCCGACGAAGTCTGCATCGAAGGCACAAACAGCATCATCACAGCCAGCGGACATCTGCTCATTGAAGGCCAGTTCTATTTCGCCCTGCATGATTACTACCCCGTCATGAGTGCCTACGCCGCCCCCGAACTTTTGGCAGAATATGTAGCCACATACACCGAGGGCGACCTAAAGAACTGGCGCATACCTACCGAGGATGAAGCAAGATTCATGAAAGAAATCTTTGCCACTACCTCTATCGCCGATAAAACCTCGCCCACCTACTGGCTCAACATCGCTCTCGCCAACATTCAGGCCGACCTGCTCGACACTTCCATGCGCTATCTCTGCGAAGACGGCACCAAAACCTTCCGTTTCTATCCCAACACCAACATCACCAAGGCTGGGAGCAAGACGAAATACCGCCTCCGCCTCGTACACGACTAAGAGAAGATGCGCATCACGCCTCCCCCCTTTTTCTCCATACAATTCGCGCCCCCGATGTTCACTACATCGGGGGCGCGCTGTTTTTCATCACTGTGGAGTGTGCGGCTCAATGATAGAGAATACGGTCGCCCAACGCCTTGGCAAATTCGCGCTCAATGGCGTGCAGCTCCATCAGGCGCGCAGATACCTGTGCGAAGACATCGGGCTGCGCCATGATGGCAGGATTTGCCAGCTGTCTGAGCAACTGCTCCTTCTCCACCATCAACAGTGCATATTTATAATCATTCACCGCCCGCGGGACGGTGTAGCGCAAACGCCGCTCTTCAGGAACATAGCGTGCAGCCTGCCCTGTAGAAAGCACGTAGGGGTCTTCTGCCAAAGCGTCTGCCCAGCGGTTTATCTCAGGATTCGGATGACAGCGGAAGTACGACAAGGCATCGAAATGCTCCGTCACACTCGGATGTGCCGCCATGTAATCCGCCGTCCGCTCCGCCGCCTCCTGTAAGATGGCGGTATAGACCGGTTGGCTCAGCTGCAAGCCCTCCGCCTGCAGCTCTTCCAAGATATACGCCGCCACTCGTGGACTCTCCTCCTCCGCCGTCAGCGGCATCGGCCGTGCAACCTCGTCGAGGTTTTCCTCCGCCTCCGCTGCATCCTCCGCCGCATCAGCCGTCGCTCCCCCCTCCAATCTTGAGAGAATATCCTCCATCTGCCCCCGCGCGGGTCCGCCGCCAAACTTTCGCTCCACCTCTTCTTCCTTGAGCAAGAGCGGCAGTCCGCCATAGCGTATCGCCATCTCCACCATTCTCCGCTCGCATTCCGCCAGCCGGCGTTCCGCCTTCGACGTTCCGCCCAGCCGCCTCACCTCCTCTGCCGTCGCCTGCGCAGCCGCCGCTCCCTGCATGGCAGTGCCAGCGTCAGCCTTCAGCGGTGCTTCCGCAGGTGTTTCGCCGCCAGCGCTGCCGCCGTCAGCTTCCTGTCGCTGCCGCTCGCGTTCCTGCTGCTCGCGTATTCCGTCGCGCACGCGCTTCCTGAAGATGACCACCTCGTTCACCAGCGTCGTCTCGTCCACGTTCATCCGTCGTGCCAAATCGTGGACATACTCCTGCCGCACGATGTCGTCGGGGATGACGGCAATGCTCGCCACGATGTCCTTCACTGCCTCCGCACGGCGCACAGGGTCTGCCTCCGCATCAGCGAGCAGGAGGTCAGTCTTGAAAGTGATGAAATCCGTCTCGTTTTCAGCTATATACGTCCGGAGTTGCTGCGGCGTATGCTGCCGTGCGAAGGTGTCAGGGTCTTCCCCCTCAGGCAGCATCAGCACCTTGATGTTCAGTCCCTCCGCAAGCAGCATATCCACTCCGCGCAGGGCGGCATGGCGTCCTGCCGCATCGCCGTCGTAGAGCACGGTCACATTGTTCGTGAAACGATGTATCAGTCTCACCTGCTCCGATGTCAGCGAAGTTCCGCTCGATGCCACCACGTTTTCCATGCCCGCCTGAAACATAGAAATCACATCGAGATAGCCCTCCACGAGATACACGCGGTCTTGCTTCGCTATCGCCTGCTTCGCTTGGTAGAGGCCGTAGAGCTCGCTCTTCTTATGATAGATGTCCGACTCGGGGGAGTTCACGTATTTCCCCACGCCCTTCCGCTTCTGCTCCTCCTTCGAGAGAAGCGTACGTCCGCCGAAGGCCACCACGCGCCCTGAAATGGTGAAGACGGGGAAGATGACTCGTCCGGCATAACGGTCGTACAGGCGTCCGTCCTGCGTCTCCAGGGCCAGTCCCGTCGCCGTCAGATATTTCTTATCGTAGCCCAGCTTCAGCGCCTCGTTCGAGAGGGCATCGCGCCTTTCAGCAGCATAGCCCAGCTGAAATCGCCTCACGATGTCGTCGCGCAAACCGCGTGTCCGGAAATATGCCAGTCCTATCGCCACTCCCTCCGCCGTATCGTGCAGCTGCTTCACGAAATAGTCGCGCGCCCAAGCGTTCACCACGAGCATCGCCTCGCGCTGGCTCGCCACTTCGCGCTCCTCGCCCGTCAGCTCCCGCTCCTCGAAGTCGATGCCGTATTTCCGCGCCAGCCATTTCAGGGCTTCGGGATAGCTCAGCTGTTCGTGCTCCATCAGGAATCTCACCACATCGCCGCCCTTGCCGCAGCTGAAGCATTTGCATATCTGCTTCGAGGGCGACACCATGAACGATGGGGTCTTCTCATCGTGAAATGGGCAGAGACCCTTGAAGTTCGAACCCGACTTTCGGAGTGTCACAAACTCACTGACCACCTGCACAATGTCGGCAGTGGCCATGATACGGCTGATGGTGGAATGGTCAATCACGGGAAGAAGAAGAAAGGGATATACAGGGAGAAGGAAATGTAGATGACGAATGCGAGGAGGGGGATAAGTAGGTAATGAAAATTGGTTTTCAATGTAAGGCAGTGTTTCTGTCTTGCTTGGATGTCTTCACGCCTCTCGCACCGTATCTTTTTGTCTTTCATTCAGTCACGTAGCCCGCTACGCTCCCTCGTGAAAAACAAAAACCTACGGTGCGATAGTCGCAAATACATCGCAAGCTAATTTATAGAACCTACCTTTATTGTCCCAAGTAGGTAATAAAAATCATTTTCATCACCTACTTATTTCAGTTTCAGCCTGTCGCCCTCGGAAGGCCGATAGTCATTGGGGAGCTTATTCCATTTATACAGGCATGCCATCCTGATGCCAAGCTGCTGGGCGATGCCGTGCATCGAGTCGCCTGGCCTGACCGTGTAGTAGCTCCGCCGCAGCGAGCGTTCGGCGTGCGTCTTCTTTTTTCCTAAAAACACGCGCTGGCCCGCCCGCAGCACATAGTCGCCATCTACTTCGTTGTAACGGCGCAAATGCCTTTCGCGGATGCCCAACGCCTTCGCCATCGTGGCAAACGTTTCGCCCTCCTGCGCCACGATATACACCACATCGTTGCACAGCCTCGCGCGCTCCAGCATCTGCTGCTTCCGGTATTTCTTCGCCGTCGGCTCATAGGCCTTGGCGTCATATTGTGCCAGCTGATAGTTGTGGATGATATTGATGAGCAGCTGCGGATAGGCAGGATTCGTGGCGTAGCCCGCCGCCTTCAATCCGTGCGCCCACCCCACGTAGTCCGTGATGGGCAGGCGGAAGAGGGCGGAATATCGGGGGCGGAGCAAAAAGAGGGAGTGATCCTCATAGCTCTCTGCTGCACTGCGATATTTTCGGAAACGGTCGTCGGGGCGGTCGTCGCTGCGCACGATATACGGCCCATTCCATGAGCCCCCCACTTTGATGCCGAAATGATTGTTGGCCTCCGTCGCCAACACCGAACGCCCGGCATTGCTTTCCAGCAATCCCTGCGCCAGCGTGATGCTGGCGGGAATCTTATACCGCCGCATCTGGTCGATTGCCATGTGGCGATACTTCTGTATGTAAGCCTCATACGCCGAGTTCTGCGCCAAGGCGGGGGAGCAACAGCAGAGGCTAAGGAGGAGGAGGAAAATCAAACGCTGCATGGAAATTCAGGAATAGAAAATCATTAGACGATAGAGGGAAAGATGGAGCAAAATTACGCAAAATCTTTCAAATCGCCCCACATTCTTCCCCACAAAACGCCTCTTCCCTGCCCTCTTTCCTGCATTGCGCATCTTCGCCGCAGCCGTGGAGCAAACGTTTGTCCGATTTTTACACCGACATTCCCATCATTTCGCCGTACCTTTGCCTGCGCTAAAAATCATAAACTATGAAACACGACAACCAAGCCCACAGATTTTGCCAAAGCTGCGGCATGCCCTTCACCGACGAGCTGAGCGGAACGAACGCCGACGGCAGCAAGAGCGAAGACTATTGCCTCTACTGCCTCAAAGACGGAGCCTTCACCGCCGACTTCACCATGGAGGAAATGGCTGAATATTGCTCTGCATACGTGGGGGAATACAATGCCCACACGGGGCAGCAGCTCAGCCAGAGCGAATACAAGCAGGTGCTGCTCAGCTTTTTCCCTACGCTCAAACGCTGGAATCTCCCTCCTCACGCGCTGCCTCTCGCCCATCATCCCCTCAAGCAGCAGTTCATCGATGAGGTGAATGCCCTCGGACTCCCCGAGCTGCACATTGACAACCTCATCGTCCTGCAGGGCTCTTTCATCAATCAGCCCTACCTTCTGAACGGCAACACGGTGAAACTCTTCGACGATGCAGCAGCATACTGGTGCTATCAGGTGCAAAAGAGCGACGGCCGCTGCTACGGCATCGCCTGCTACGAGCGCTATATCATCGTCAGCGAGTATGGCCCGAACGGTGCCGATGCAGAAATCGTCGTTGTGAAACGACGCTAATCCCCCATTTTCTGACAGCAGATTTCGTTCTTCTGACAGCAGATTCCATTCTTCTGACAGCAGATTCCATGCTTCTGACAGTAGATTTCATTCTTCTGACAGTAGATTTCATTCTTCAAACAACAAATATTTTTGTAAAGGGAAGGAGGAACGAGCCCCCCGTGAGCGGTCATCACCACCAATGATTCGCACCCACGGGCAGTGGCTCTTTCCTCCGTTTTTGTTTATTTCCAGGTAGTTACGTTAGCATTTATGTCTGAAAGCCCTACCTTCCGCGCTCCTTCCACAGAACTTCTGCCTCCCATGTGACCACTTCCAACCTCCAAGTGACCATTTTCTGCCTTCAAAGTAACCATTTTGCCCCCACGAAATGGTCAATCTGAGGCGAAAGGTGCTGGCGATTTTATCAGTGGCTATATAAAGGTAGGTTCTATAAATTAGTTTTCATTACCTACATGTTAGTCAAAAAAAGCAGGCCTCCACATTTTCGGGAGACCTGCTTAGAAAAAGGAGGGGGGGTGAATGTTCTCCAATTCCCAGCGAGGCTGGGGGAGGGGTACGGCTGCTCAGCAAAAAAATGAATCTGACGAGCAGCCAATATCTAACAGAGACGCTGAAAGAGAGGGATTATTTCTCCTCAGCCTCTACGATGACGCAGCGGTTCTGGTCGTTCTCGGCGAAAGGCTGTACGGTATCGCCGTAGGAGCTGACGGTGAGACGGCCTGCTGCAATGCCCTGAGCCTTCAGGGCGGCGGCTATCTTCTCAGCACGCTCGCGGGCATAGCGCACATTGATGCGGGCGTTGCCCGTACCCTTGTCGGCATATCCCTTGACGGTGGCGACGGCGGTGGGATGACTCTGCAGCCATGCCGCCATTTCGCGTACCTTCGTCAGCTCGGCATCGTCGCCATCGGTGACGGCGCAGGCGTAGAAGACGACTACCTTCTTCGCCTCGGGCTGCTTGGCGGGAACCACCACTTCGGCCTTCTCGACGGGAGCGGGAGCAGGCTCCTCTACGGGTGCAGGAGCAGGAGCGGGCTTCTCGACGGGAGCGGGGACTACGGGAACGGGGGCAGAGCGGCGCACCTTGCCGAAGCGGAAGGTGAAGCCGAGCTGTGTGGTCACCTGCCAATCCTTGCTCATGTTCACCTCGGGCACATAGTCGTGGTTGCCATGATGCACGGCATCGGCCTCAATGTTGAAGGAGACGCGGGGCGAGAGCTTGAAGTCGAGCATCAGGCCGAGCTTCTCGCTGTGGGTGATGCGGTTCTGCTCGGGAGCCATGTGGCCTTCCGGCACGGGCATGGCGGAAGTCTGATACTTAGAAAGACGAAGGTTTTCCTGATAAGCATTGACGGTCTGGCCCGTGGTGTTGATGGTGGTCAGTTCGCGCCATTCATCGCCCCACGACTTGTTGCCTCCGAAACCTCCGATGAGATAGAGATTGCAGACATTGTCGTCGCGATGATTGAAGAGGCTGACCATATTGACCATGAGGTCGGCAGTGAGAGTCACATAGTTGAAGCCATAGTAGGCCCCCACCTCATTGTAGCCCTCGCGGCCTTTCCAGAAGTTGGCGTGAAGGCGCGTGGCGAGGACGGGAGTCCAGTGGGCACCGCCGTAGGCAGAGACGGTGGGAGTGAGGACGTCGCCAAAGCTCCAGCGGCGGGCGTAGCCGTTGGTGACCATCTGCGCACCACCCTGCACGCCTACAAAGCCGTAGGGATAGGAATGCGTCAGCTCCTCAGCACTGGCCTGCGGGGCGAAGCCGAAGAGAAGGGCCAGCGCGGAAATGATGAATGATTTGACTTTCATATAAAAAAATGCTTCGATTTTGTGGTTTTGATTATTTTATACCCTGCGGGACAAGAGGGCTTACCATATCCTGAGTTTTCCGCCCTGAATATAGAGCCCGCCGCGAGCCGGACGCGATGCGCGCCGCCCCTGAAGGTCGAAGATGGGGGCTGCCGCGGCATGGCCCGACGGCGTGAAGGGGATGGGCTGAACGGCTGCGGAATGCTGATCCGTGACGTCCTCATACGTGATGTTCGAACCATTGTTGTGGGCAATGTAGAACTTGTCGGTGCTGAGGCGGGGGATGTCGGCCGTCTGCGGTTTGCCCATGCCCTGCGAGAAGATGATATTGAAACTATAGCCGGGCGAGGGGATGCTGAAGCTCTGGCAATACCACGCTGCGCCGTCGATTTCACGGACATCGGCCTGCGACATCTGGCGTCCGGGCCAACTGCCGTTGAGCTGTCCGGCGGCATCCCATGCGTAGAAATAGACGGGACTCCAGTCGGCCTGGACATGGACTGTGACGGAGTAGGGCTCGAAGGCCTGCACGGCATAATGGCGAGTGCAGACGTCCGTCACCTTGCCGCCTGCGAGCAGGCCGGCCTTGAGGGTGGCAGACTGGGGGACTGTGACGACGGTGCCTGACGCCACGCGCGTGCCGTGGGCTGCGGTGGGCTCGGAGCCATCGAGCGTATAGACGATTTCGGCACCCTCCGTCTGGCTGACTGCGACGAGGCGGGCCTCGACGGGCTCGAAGTATTCGCCGTCGGCGGCGGATATCCAGGCGCACTCGGCATCGCGCGAGAGGAGATACTTATAGTGGTGGCCTGAGAGAATCTCGGTATAGGCCGTGGCGTTCGCGCCAAGGAGCGTCACCTCGGAGGTCTCGCCCACCTCGCAGAGAAGGCGGCACCGCCGTCCCTGAGCGTAGCGGGCATAGCAGCGGGCAGAGGCATCGAGGGTCAGATATTCCGACTCGGAGTGTATGCCTGCGAGCTTCCGGGCCTCAATCATGGCTTTCAGCTCAGGCTTATAGGCTTGCCAGTGCTTGTAGAAGACGCAGGGCGTGCCGGGCATCATGAGCAGATAGGCATTGGCTGCGAGGGTGTCGCGGCGGATGGGGTCTTGTTGTTCCGTGGCGGAACGCTGCTCCGTGTCGTGGTTCTCCACAAAGGTGACGGCGTAACGCCTATATTCGGGACTGTTGATGACCATATCGGTGGAGCCGAGCAGCCGCCAGTCAGAAGAGTTGATGGCATCGCGCACACGATAACGGAACTGGAAGTCGAAGGCAGCACTCGTGGGCTGGCCGTCGCGCTTAGTGCCGTCAATCCAGGTCTTGATGGGCTGCGTGCCGTCCCAGTATTCTCCGACGGAAAAATCGGGCTTGGCAGTGCTGTTGTAGTCAGCGGTGAAGCTGGGGCTGTAGCCTTTCACCATGTCGTAGCGGAAGCCTGCATAGCCAAGGTCGTTGAGGAGAAAGTCGAGATAGGCCTTCACGCAACGATTCACATTGGCAGAGCGATGGTCGAGGTCACGACAGCCGTCCCATCCCTCGCCCGTGTCATTGTTGGCAGACAGGCTGATGCCTTGCTGCTTTGCCCACGCTGCGGTCTTGCCGCCATCATCGTTGGCACAGATGTCGGAAGGGAGCATCTGATAATCCACGCCTTTGTAGGATTCCTTGGGATAATCCACCCACGAGCCTCCACGGCCGAGATTATTGCGATGATTGATGACGACATCGGCTATGATGCCCGTGCCCTTCGCCTTGAAGGTGGCAATCATGGAGCGAAGTTGCTGCTCCGTGCCGAAGCTGCTGTGATGGTCGAAATAATAGACGGGCATGTAGCCCATGACGTTGTAGGCATTGTTGCAATAGCCAGACTGCGGCACCCACACGAGGCTGAAGCTTTGGCTGAGCTCGTCGGCCTGCCGCTCCAGATATTCCCACTGCGAATCGGTGTAACTGTCCCAATAGAATCCTTGAAGCATCACGCCTTCATACTGCGAGGGCCAGCCTTGGGCGTGAACGCCGGGCATCCAGCCTTGCGAGGCAAGAAGGAGGAGAAGGGAGGGGAAAAGGGAACGTCGCATACGAGGTTCGTATCGTTTATGGTGAGGCGGGCTTTGGGGAGAACTGCTCTCCCCAAAGCTGCCTGACGCATTATTCTACGGTACAGAAGATTTTTTCGCTCGTCTTGCGAGTGGGATAGAGCTTGATGGTGTTGCCTGCTACGGTGAGGTCGATACCATTGGCGCAGAGGTCGGCGAGGTTTGTGCCATTGCCGTTACCGCCGAGGTTGATGCCCCAGTCAGCATTCACGCGGAACTTCCATCCGTCTGTGCCAACGCCGGCACCCGTGGCCTCGTAGCAATATTCGGCGGCATTCCACGTCATGACGACATCGCCACCCCAGCCGTTGAAGTTGCCGATGATGCCCATCGTCTTCACTTCTGTGGCAGTAATCGTTGCTTGGGGGAGATCGACGACGAAGTAATAGACGTTCTCGCCACCGCTGACGCCGAAGTTGTCACCGCCATCCACGACATCGCCATTGAAGGTGGTGAACATGCCGGCGTTGATTTGGCCATCCCAAGAGTCCTGAACCGTCCGGAACTTGAACTGATTGCCCCAGCCGTTGGGGTCAGCGCAATAGACGTAGCCGGTATAGACACCATCGAAGTTGGGCGATTCCAGACGCTGCTCAGCCTTCGACCATCCATCAGTGGCTCCGATGAAATAGATGAACTGGCCGTAGGAGACGGACTTGACGCTGTAGGTCATGGCGATCATATCAAAGGTGAGGAGATAGCTCTTCACATTGGGGTCGTCCGACTTGGGGAAGGAGAGGTTGTTGCCGGCATTGTCATAGACAAACTTGCCCGGCTCTGCGCCGGCAGCGATACATTTGTCCCAGTTGCCCGTGCCGCTCATGCTCTGGGGGAAGAGCTTGAACTCCACATTGTCAGTGACAACGCTTGCAGGGATAGTGCAGGTGAAGACGGGGTCATCATACACGTCGCCGCCACCATTGACGAGCTTATAGTCCTGATTGGCATTGTTCCAATCGTTGATGCTGCCCACGAGATAGTAGGCATTCTCAATGAAGGGCGCATCGGGTATGGCTTTGATGAGGAAGGGAGCGGAAGTGCAGACCTTGATATTGCTGCTGCCATTGGAAATCCACTGCTCCACAGTGGCAGACATCTCGCGCACTACGGGCTTGCGGCCGAAGGTCGATTCTACATATTCCTTGAGGTCTGCCACAGCCACCTTGCCGGTAGTGCCAAGATTGAAGGCGGCATCGCCCACGCGAAGGAGATAGGAGGGTGTGCTGAAAGCAGCATTCGACGCGGTGGGGGCAGAGATTTCGCAGACGGCAACGGAGTCGGCAGTGGCTTCGATGGCAGCGAAGTCGATGTTGCCGACGGGGGCGACGCTACCATCGCCAAACGTCACGGTCTCGGGCTGGGCATTCTGCTGAGGGGCTGCCCAGTCGGTATAATCGTCGGTACAGGCCACCAAGGCTGACACCATGGTGAAGCCCATAAAAATTTTCTTAATCATACGGGGTTTATGCTTTAAGGGGGGAGGAGATTTGCACCCTGCCTTCTCCTACTCCTCTACGAAGAGGGAGGGGCAAGGGGACAAAACTATAGAAAATACTTATTGCAGAACAACGATGCTGAACTCGTGGCTGATGTCGTTGTAGGAGATGCAGTATTTGCCGACGGGGAGACCCAGGTCTTCACCACTGCCTGCCACACCGCAATAGTTCACAGCGTTCTTCACACTGCCGAAGCCTTCCCACTCGCCGTTGGGGCGGAACTTGAAGCCGCAGACGCCATCGGTGCAGAGGTCGTCGGTGACGGTGAGGACATAGTACCAAGCGTGGTTTTCCACGCCTTCCTTGTTGTAGGGGAGCATCGGAGTCTCGGTCCAGCCGTTGAAGGCGCCGGAGATGCCCATGTTGGTGAGGACGGCGGGAGTGATGTCCTGCTTCTCCATCTTGGCGGTGATGGCGCCCGTGTTGAGCGTGATGAGGTAGTAGCCATTCTCAGAAGCCACGATGTGACCACCATCGGCCGACTCGCCATTGCGATATTTGATGAAGTTATACTTGCAGCCGTCGCCCGTCATGCCGTAATCCCAGTTGAAGCTGGCAGGCTGAATCTTCCATCCTGCGGTGGATGACTCTCCCTTATCGGGAGCATCGTATTCGCCCGTGACGAAATAATTGAGATACTGGATTTCGCCAGCACCCGTCTTCTTGTCGTATTCCTTGCCAGGAGCGAGGAACATGGGGAGAGCCGTTTCACCAATATCGCTACCCCACTTGCCGCCGAACATATTGCCGACGAGATACCACATGATGGGCGCGGCATCCTTCAGCTCTACATAGTAGGGGAGAACCTTGAGGCTGATGGGATTGGAATAGACGACGTTGTACTCTTTCGCAGCGTCGTCAACGACGGCAGCCTTCAGGCGGAGGCTGACATCCGTGGGCTGGAAGGCATAGTCTTCGCTCCAACGCTGGAGCTTCTGCAGGGCCGTTGCCACATCGGCGGTGAGGAGGTCGTACTTGCAGAAGGTGGTGGACTCATCGAGGGTGATGTAGTCGGCGCCCGTATTGTCTTCAAGTGCGGGGTCATAGGCTGTGGTGAAAGTGCCAGCGGCCGACACCTGGACGGAATAGGTGACGACGATGGGTGCTCCGAAGTCGGTATAGTCGGTAGGCTGCGACCACGTGAGGGCTACGGAACTCGACTTTTCCAAATCTACCACCGCGTCGCCCACAGAGGGATTGTTGAGCACGAGGGCTTTTGGCTGCGTGAGCGTAGGATTGCTGTCACGGTCGTCTTCGCAGGCGGTAAACACCGCAAATGTCAGGAAGGCGAGAGCAGCCATTGAGAATATCTTTTTCATGGTTTGTTGTGCTGATTTTGACACTGTGCCCCACTCATTTATTTATTTATATTTATATATATATGAGCGGGCAACAGTGGGGAGAGAGATTAGTAACCAGGATTCTGCTTGAGGTTCTTGTTAGCCTCCAAATCATCGTAGGGAATGGCGAAGATATTAAGATGAGAGTCGAAACGAATGCCCGTCTGCGCACCACCCTTCCACTGCCAGTTGTAAGTGGCGTTCATGCCGCCGAACTGTCCGTAGCGGATGAGGTCGGTGCGGCGGAAACCTTCATAGAAAAGCTCGCGGGCACGCTCATCGAGGATGAAATTGAGGGAATAGGTGGGAGCCGTGGAAGTGTGGGCGCGGCTGCGGAGTGCATCGATGGCCTTCGTGCCTTCAGTGGTGGTCTGGCCACTATTCAGACGAGCGTCGGCCTCGGCATAGATGAGGTAGGCCTCAGCACTACGCATGAGGAAGAAGTCGGTATCGACAAACTTGCTGTTGTGGGGTGTGCCGAGCGAAGCATAGTTGTTGCTGAACTTGGCGCAGCTGATGCCCGAGGTGAACTCACCGGGCTTATCGATGCTCGCCGTGCGGTCCTTACCATAAAGGAGTGCGCGGTCGTCGCCCGCCAAGGCGAGGATTTCAGCCGTCGTCTTGCCTTCTGCGGCCGAAGCCTTACCCTCGCCGAGGAATTTCTCTACGAAATTGGGGCGGCAGCGGTTGCCAGCCCAATATTCGCTTGTGCCGAAGGAGCCCATGTCAGACTTCGTGGTGGAAGCGAGGAGGAAGAGCGTGGTTCCCCAGCTGGTGGTGGTGACGCCATCTTGCAGGACGGCGAGGATGGCCTCAGAGGAAGCACTGGTCTCGCCATTGTCGCCCATGAAGAGCATCTGATAGGCGCTGTAGCCGTTCAGGCCCTGCGTGTTGAGCTTATGGGGGCCATCCTTCACTATCTTGGCATAATCGCGCGCCTTCTCCCACTGCGGAGTGCCCGTATATACCTCGGCATTGAGGTAGAGACGTGCCAGAAGGAGGTCGGCCGCATCGCGGTCAGCGCGTCCATAGCCCACTTCGCCAAACTTGCGGGCAGCGGGGGGAAGCATGTCGCCACGCACGGCGAGGAGCTCATCTTCGATGAACTTATACACCTCGGCGCGGCTGGCCTGAGGAGCATTGTCGGAGCTCAGCTTCGTCAGGAAGGGGATATTGCCGAAGCAGTCCATGAGATAATAATAGTAGAGCGCGCGGAGGAAACGAATCTCGGCGGTCATCGTCTTGTCGTAGTTGCCGCAAACCTCAGGGTCGAGATAGTGGTTGCAATAGGTGACGCCCATGAGGAGGCGATAGTAGAAGCCGCGGAGCATGGGGTGGCTGGCGTCATACTGATTATAATTGAAGGCAGGGATGCCCTCGTCGCCCCAGCAGCAGATGGCTTCGTCAGTGGTCAGCTCATTGGCATTGAAGAGCTGGCGCACAAAACCCGTCGTACCACCATCGAGGCCTTCGATGTCGCAGTCGCCGTTGGCACCGCCGTTGCCCGCCATACCCAAGTTGGCATAGCATTTATTGAAGAGTCCTACTGCATCTACCGTCATCACCGTAGAGGGGTCGATGGGATCAACGTCGAGGTCGCCTATGCAAGAAGTAAATCCCAATGTGAGCACTGCTGCCGCACAGGGGAGCATATATTTGAGTTTCATATATCGGTGTCTGAATTAGGTTAGAAATTGACATTCAGACCGAGCTGAATGGTGAAGGGACGAGGATAAAGGTTATTGTCGATGCCGCCCGATACCTCGGGGTCAAGACCTTTATACTTCGAGAAGGTGGCAATGTTGGTGGCAGCAGCGTAGATACGTCCGCTCATGCCCTTGTACTTGCCGGCAGCGAGGAAGTTCTCGAAGGTGTAGCCGAGAGTAATGTTGTCGAGGCGGACGAAGCTGGCATTCTGCACGAAATAGTCGCTCAAGACGTTGTCGTAGGTCACCCAGTTGAGTGCAACGGCATCCTTCAGGGTGTTTTTGTTATAGCCGTTGTAGGCGAAGGAGCTGTCAAACGTCTTGGAGAGATTGCAGAAGCTAGCCTCCACGTCGTTGAAGACATAGTTGCCCCAGCTTCCGCGCAGACCAATGCCGAGGTCCCAGTTCTTATATTGCAGTTTCGTGCTCAGACCTGCCTGCCAAGGTGCATCGGGGCTCTTGTAGAAATAGCGGTCGTCATCCGTGATTTGTCCGTCGGCATTGCGATCTACATAGACACCTTCTACGGCATGACCGTTCTCATCATACACCTGCTGATATACATAGAAGCTGCTGCGGGGATGTCCTTCGGCGTGAGCTTGGCATTCACCGCCCGTACCCGAACTAATGCCGCCAGTCTTGATAATCTGTCCGCCAGCGGTCTTGGTGATTTCATTGTGGTTGTAAGTGGCGTTGGCACTGATTTCCCAGAACCAACCGTTCTTCTGGATGGGGCGGTAGGTGAGCGAAACCTCCACACCCTTGTTCTCCATGTCGCCGACGTTGCCCGTCACCTTGTTCTTGAAGTTAGAGAGTCCGGCTACATATACGCTGTTGATGAGGTCGGTGGTCTTACGCAGATAAGCATCCACACTACCGAAGAGCTTATTGTTGATGATACCGAAGTCAAGACCGACGTTGTAGGTGGTGGTAGTCTCCCAAGTCAGCTTGGCATTGTAGGCGTCAGGACGATAGAGTCCGCCATTGCCCATGGCAGGATAGTAGGAGTCGGCCACGGCGTTGGTGTTGTAGGAGGCGAAGTAGGTGTAGTTGCCGATGCCGTCCTGCTGTCCCGTCTGTCCGTAACCGAGGCGAAGCTTCAGCTCGCTCACCCAATCAACGTTCTTGAGGAACTTCTCGTCCTTGATGCGCCATGCGAAGGCGGCAGAGGGGAAGAGGCCCCACTTGTTGCCCGTGGAGAAACGGCTGGAACCGTCGTAACGCACGGTGGCGGTGAAGATGTAGCGGTCGAGGAGCACATAGTTGGCACGGCCGAAGACGGAGGCCAGATAGCTCTCACCCTCCCAAGGCTTGCCCTTGGTATCTACCTGCTCATAGCCCGTCAGGCTGCCGCTGGCATCGTAGATGGGGGTTTGGGCATAGCCGAAGCCGTCGCCCTCATAATGCTTGCGGCTCCACTCGAAACCACCCATGATGTCGAAGTGATGGTTGTCGTTGAAGTCCTTAAAATACTGGAGATAAGCAGAATACATGAGGTTGTAGCGCTTCTCCTTCTCCCATTCGTTCCAGCCTTTGTAGCATCCTGCATAGCTGTAGGGGTTGCTCCAGTTCGTGATGCGACCGTTGTTGTATTCCACCGAACCATTGACGTGGAAACGGAGGTCTTCGAATCCGTGGAACTGATAGTCCATCTCGGCGTTGCCGATGAAGGTGTTCGTCTTTCCTACGTTTTCCTTATTATAAAGGAAGCTGACGGGGTTGCCCGTGGTGTTGCTGTCGTGGGCATCAGGCCAGTTGGGGTCGTTGTAGCTGGAACCGCTGTTCAGCCATTCGAAATAGCCTCCGAGGTTGTCCCATCGCGATGCCTCACCTGCATACTTGGCATCATCACGAGCATAGACAGGCTGCGTGGGGTCCATGTGGGTGGCAGCACCGATGGCATCGGTGTTTGCCCAACGGGTATAGCCGTGCATGACGCGGCCATTGAAGTTGAACTTCAGATGCTCATCGAAGAAGGTGGGATTGAGGCTGACGCTGGCGCTGTAACGCTCATAGTCAGAGGTTTTGAGCACACCCTCCTGACCGTAGTAGCCGAGGCTGACGCGATAGGGCATGTTCTTCAGGCCTCCCGTCAGCGTGAGTCCATGCTCATGGGTGAGGGCTGTCTGGTAAATCTCGTCCTGCCAGTTGGTGTTGGAATTGCCGAGGAGGCTGTAGGCCGTGGACTCCTCGCCATAATAGCTCTTGATGAAATTGCGATATTCGGCAGCGTTCATCACATCGAGCTGCTTGAGGTTCATGCTGACGCCGAAAGTGCCGTTGTAGCTGACGCGGGGTGCCTGACCCGTGCGGCCCTTCTTCGTCGTGATGATGATGACACCGTTCGAACCGCGGCTACCATAGATGGCAGTGGCCGAAGCATCCTTCAGCACGGTGAAGCTCTCGATATCCTGGGGGTTGATGGAGCTCAGAATGTTGGAGCTACCCTTACGCTTGTCGTTGTCCATGGCAAGACCGTCGATGACGATGAGGGGGTCATTGGAAGCGGTGAGCGACGAACCGCCACGCACGCGAATCGTGGCACCCTCGCCCGGAGCACCACCACCATTGATGACGCTCACACCGGCAATCTTACCCTGAATCATGTCCTGGGCATTCGTGATAAGACCGTGGTTCTTCTCGTCGGGCTTGATGGCTACCACCGAGCCTGAGAGGTCGTTCTTCTTGGCTACGCCGTAACCGATGACGACGGCTTCGCCAAGATTGTTGGCCATTTCCTGGAGTATCACCTCTACAGGTTCACCATCCCAGCGAACTTCCTGAGGATCATAGCCAATGAAGGTGATGCGCAGGATGGCACCAGGCTTCACAGCGTTGAGGGAGAAATGGCCCTCAGCATCTACCATAGCACCATTCGTGGTGCCCTTGACGATAACAGATGCTCCCGTGAGAGGCTCTCCCGAAGCATCTACTACAGTACCCTTGCAGGGACTTTTCTGCTGTGTGACTGCATAGGTTTCCACCGGTGCAGTTTCTGCCATGGCGAAGCCTGAAGGAAGGCCCATCAAAAGCAGCATCAGACTGACTGACTTGAAACGTTTTTGCATAAAATTGGATATCTTTTGATATTGTGTTTCTCAATGTTTGCGAAGGCTCTTTCCTAAAGTGCCTGTTACTTGATGGAAATGGCGAAGCCGCCGCCCGAGGCTGCCACGAGCTTCTTCAGCACGCTCTTGCTCGTCACCTTCTGCGTGGTGATGACGTAGCCCTCGGGATTATGGTCCCACGTCGTGCCCTTCGCATCGGCGTATATCGTGGCAGTATAGGTCTTGCCCGGGGTGAGGAAGTCCAAGTTGATGGTAGAAGTGTGTCCGCCCTCGGCAGCGCTGCATCCGATGTACCATTCATCGGCTCCCTTTGCCTTACGGGCTATGACCACATATTCGCCAGGTTCGGCTTCGAGGTAGAGGCTCTTGTCCCAATCGCAGGGGACATCCTTGATGAACTGGAAGGCATCCATCTTCTCCTTATAGTGCTCGATGATGTCGGCAGCCATCTGCAGCGGGCTGTAGAGCGTCACATAGAGGGCCAACTGGCGGGCAAGCGTAGAACGCACCTTGCTCGTATTGCCCGGCACCCATTTGCTCAGGTCCATGACGAAGATGCCCGGCGTATAGTCCATCGGGCCTCCGATAAGGCGCGTGAAGGGGAGGATGGTGGTATGGTTCACGGGGTTGCCGCCGAAGCTCTCATACTCCGTGCCGCGCGCACTCTCATTGCCCACCCAGTTGGGCCAGGTGCGGCAGATGCCTGTGGGGCGCGTGGCCTCGTGGGCATTCACCATGATATGGTGCTTGGCAGCTTCCTCTATGGTGTAGAGGTAATGATTGTTCAGCCATTGGCTGTAGTGGTGCTCGCCACGCGGACAAATGTCGCCTACATAGCCTTGCTTCACAGCGTCGTAGCCATACTCGTTCATCAGCGTGTAGGCCTGCTCCAGATGGCGCTCATAATTGCGAATGGAGGCTGAAGTCTCATGGTGCATCATCAGGCGCACGCCCTTGGAGTGGGCGTAATCGTTGAGATACTTGAGATTGAAGTCGGGATAGGGGGTGACAAAGTCGAAGACATAGTCCTTCTGATGTCCGAACCAGTCTTCCCATCCCACGTTCCAGCCTTCCACAAGGACTTCGCTGAAACCATGCTCGGCGGCGAAGTCGATGTACTCCTTCACGTGCTCCGTCGTAGCACCGTGGCGGCCGTTGGGCTCCACCTTTTCATAGTCCGTCACACCGAGTTTCACGCTGGCCACGGCATCAGTGTAGCACCATGTGCTCTTGCCCGTAATCATCTCCCACCATACTCCTATATATTTAGTAGGGTGAATCCAGCTGGTGTCGGTGATTTTCGAGGGCTCGTTGAGATTGAGCGTCATGCGGCTGGCGAGGATGTCGGTGGCCTTGTCGCTGACGATGATGGTGCGCCAAGGTGAAGTGGTGGGCGTCTGGAGGTCGCCCTTGTCGCCGCTTGCGCTGGGAGTGAGGTGGCTGGTGAAGCAGCGGCGGCTTTCGTCGTAGTCGAGGTGCATCGTAGCATAGTTGATGCAAGCCGCTTCGTGGAGGTTGATGTAGAGCCCATCGTCGCTCTTCATCTGCAGGGAGGTCTGCACGCTGGCGGGGCCTGCAGGTGTCTGGCTGCTGTTGGGAGCGATGGCCTTGGGCATCTGCTCGTCAATCTGGCTCAGACGCGTGGTCTGCCATTCATACTCCTGCGTGTCGTAGTCGCCGGCTATCCACCAGGCAGTGTGGTCGCCCGTCATGGTGAACTCGCTCACCTCTTCCTTAATCGTGAAGTAGGTGAGATTCTTCTGATCGGGGAACTCATATCTGAAGCCAAAACCATCATCGAAGAGGCGGAAACGGATGTCCATGCAGCGATCGTTCTTCGCCTGCGAAAGATGCACGAGCAACTCATTGTAATGATTGCGGATGGTGCTCTCCTCGCCCCATACGGGATTCCACAGCTCATCGAAGGCGGTGGTTTCCGTAGAGAGGATGCTGAAGCCCGTCTGCAGATCGGCACGCTGTGCCACGGCATCCTGAGCGGCAGCAGGAGTCTTCCACTCAAAATCCGTCATCTTCGAAGGGTCTTCCGGCTTCAATTGGTAACCTAAATGAGAGGGGGCCACCACCATTTTGTCGCCATAAGAAAGGCTGTAGGTGGGGCGTCCGCTGGCATCGACTGAGAATTCCATCGCCAGCCGTCCGTTCGGGGAGGTCAGACGCTGTGCGGAGGCTCCCAGTGCGCATGCCAGCACTGAGACAATAATGAAAGATTTTTTCATAGTACTATTGAAAAGCATTGACGGCAAGCGTGCGGTGCTGCCTGTGGGGCAGCTTGTGCTGTGGGAATGCGAAAGTGCGGACTTCTTTCATTTATGCTACTGCTTTCATTTATGCTACTGCGCAAATTAACAGCGGAGCGAGAAGTCCTCAGAGCTTGTCCTTGCGAAACTTAGGCATACCCTTGTATCCTTTATCCTATATTTTTTCGCACTTCTTGCTTTTTCGACTGCAAAATTACGACATTACTGCTATATTTATATATCAAAAGGATGAAAATATAAACAATAGAGCATCGCGGAATCATTTATCATGCTCTGTTTCAGCATCTTACTGATTACAAAACAGATGCAAAAATATAACTTCCTGCAAAGGTATTTGCCATATAAATTTCACATTTCAGATGTTTTCACGCACCATCTTTCCTCATTCTGCCCTATCCGGATGCCAACGACCTCACGCTTCTGCCACCTCGTCTTTCACTTCTCGCCACGCCTCATTTACATCTTTTTCATATCTCACAGCGATTAAGCCTGAATATACAGCGTGTATATTTGATGTTAATTACCTGAAGGGGAAAAATATACAGGTAAAGCTGAAAATTGATACACCACGGGGCACACTCATGCAGAACACAGCGAAATCAGCATGCCGCTGAGAATGAAAATTCAGAACTTTGCGCCCTCATCTTCAGAACTTCATGCCACCTTCTTCAGAGCTTTACACCACCTCCTTCTGAGCTTTATGCCACCTTCTACTGAGCTTCATGCCACCTTCTTCAGAGCTTCACACCACCCCCTACTGAACTTCATGCCACCTTCTACTGAGCTTCATGCCACCTCATACTGAGCTACTGCTTTCCATGTGGCCACTTTCCAGCTTCAAGTGGCCATTTCCAACCGCAAGAATGGCCATTTCCAACCGCAAGGCAATCACTCAGAGGCGAAATTCGACTACAAACCGATGAGCACAACTACACAACCGGGCAGGACAAAGCCAAAAAAAAGGAGGCCTGAATGCTACAGGTCTCCTTTATCCATATCATATTGGGCTCAGCCCAATGCTGCGGCGACTACTTGCGATAATCTTCCACGTCAGCGGGCGTGAGGTGCATGATGTAGTGATAGTGCTTGCGCACTTCGGCATCGGCGTAGTTCATGAAAACGTGCGCACTCTTCTCGAAGAGCTCGGGCTGCTGCGTCGCATTATACTGGAGCAGATGGCCCATGATGCTGTAGGCAGCCATCTCGTAAAGATGGCGTGCGCAGAGGTCGAGATAATCCTGGTTGCCAGCCTCCTTGGCGCGGGCAGTAGCCTCCTCAAGCATGTCTGCCATCTTCGCGCTGCGCTCCTGCAAGGGCTTCATGGCCTCGCTGACGGGCTGAGCCTCCATCTCCCGACATTGTGCGAGATAGGAGCCGTTCGTCACATAGCGAATGCCAGCCACCACCTGCAACTGCGTCGTGCCCTCATAGATGCTCGTGATGCGGGCATCGCGATAGTAACGCTGGCAGGCATATTCCATCATGAAACCGCTGCCGCCGTGAATCTGTATGCAGTCGTAGGCGTTCTGGTTGCAGAACTCGGAGTTCATTCCCTTTGCCAGGGGAGTGAGGGAGTCGGCCAGTTTTGCATACTTCTTCTGCTCGGCGCGCTCCTCAGCGGTGAGCTTTTCGCCGGCAGCCTTGCGCTCGCGCTCAATATCGTCGAGTGCCTTATAGACATCCACATAGCGTGCCGTCTGGTAGAGCAGTGCGCGGCCCGCATCGAGCTTTGCCTTCATCAGGCTGAGCATATCATAAACTGCGGGGAACTGCACGATGGCCTTGCCAAACTGCTCGCGGTCTTGGGCATACGCCAATGCCTCGTCGTAGCAAGCCTGACTGATGCCGACGCTCTGGGCAGCAATGCCCAGGCGCGCACCATTCATCAGTGCCATGACGTATTTAATCAGTCCCATACGCGTAGAGCCCACCAGCTCGGCGCGCGCATTCTTATAAGTCAGCTCGCAGGTGGGGCTGCCGTGGATGCCGAGCTTATGCTCAATGCGGCGCACATCGACGCCGCCATCGCGCTTATCGTAGATGAACATCGAGAGTCCGCGGCCATCCTTCGTGCCTTCTTCCGAACGGGCGAGGACGAGGTGGAGGTCGGCATCACCATTGGTGATGAAGCGCTTCACGCCATTCAGCAGCCAGCAGCCCTGCTCCTCGGAATACGTAGCTCTCAGCTGCACGCTCTGGAGGTCAGAGCCAGCATCGGGCTCGGTGAGGTCCATGCTCATTGTCTCGCCCTGGCAGATGCGGGGAATAAAACGGCGGTGCTGGTCTTCGCTGCCAAACTCATAGAGCGTCTCTATGCAATCTTGCAGACTCCAGATATTGCCGAAGCCCGCATCCTTGTGGGCGACGATTTCGGCACACATGGTATAGGGGGTGATGGGGAAATTGAGTCCTTCATACTGGCGGGGCATGGTCATGCCGTTCATGCCCGCCTTCACCATAGCCTCCAGATTGCGCTCGGTGCCGCTGGCGTAGCGCACGCGGTGGCCTTCATGGTGAGGGCCTTCCACATCTACGCCCTCTGCATTCTCAGCGATGGTGGTAGCGGTGATGTCGCCAACGATGCCAAGTACGCGGTCGTACGAGTCCATGGCATCCTCAAATGTTTCGGGAGCATAGTCATATTGGTCCTTGTCGCGGAAGTTGCGCTCCTTGAGCTCAACGATGCGCTGCATCAAGGGATGGTTGAGCTCAAAGCGGAGCTCGGGTCTGTCAGAATAACAATTTGCCATTGTAAGGGAATACTTTGAAGAGGGGGAAAGAATGTTTGCAGAGTAACTTTGCGCAGATATCATGCACGCCCAAAATCACTGAGCCTCCCGATAATATTTAATCATCTTGGGCACCACTTCTTCCACGCTGCCCGTAATAACATAGTCTGCCAGCTGATTGATGGGGGCGTTGGGGTCGGTATTGACTGAGATGACGATGCCGCTCTCCTTCATTCCCGCCACATGCTGGATGGCACCGCTGATGCCGCAGGCGATATAGACCTTCGGACGCACGGTGACTCCCGTCTGGCCTATCTGCAAATCGTGCTCGCAGAAGCCGGCATCCACTGCGGCACGGCTGGCACCAACCTCGCCATGCAGCTCCTTTGCCAGTTTGCGGAGCAGGTCGAAACCTTCCTTCGAGCCCACGCCGTAGCCTCCTGCCACAACGATGGGGGCACCTTTCAGATTGTTCTTCGCCTTTTCTACATGACGCTCCAAGACCTTCACGACGAAATCAGTGGTATCGACGTATTTCGACACATCTTCATACACCACTTCGCCGGGATAGTTGGCATCGAGCACTTCCGCCTTCATCACGCCGGAGCGTACGGTGGCCATCTGCGGGCGGTGCTCCGGATTGACAATGGTAGCGACGATATTGCCGCCGAAGGCAGGACGAATCTGATAGAGGAGATTTTCATAGACCTTGCCGGCACGCTTATCCTCATACGAACCGATTTCAAGGGCAGTGCAGTCTGCCGTCAGGCCACTCATGTGGGCAGAACTTACGCGCGGACCGAGATCGCGGCCAATGACGGTGGCTCCCATCAGGCAGATCTGGGGATGTTCTGCCTCAAAGAGTTTCACGAGGATGCTGGTGTGGGGCTTAGAGGTGTAGGGGAAAAGACCTTCAGCATCGAAGACATGGAGCTTATCGACACCATAAGGCAGAATCTGACGCTCTACCTCGCCCTTAATGCCAGTGCCGCAAACGACGGCTTCCAGCTGAACGCCAAGCTCATTGGCGAGTTTGCGACCCTTCGTCAGCAGTTCAAAACTTACTTCCTCAACGGTCGTCTTGTCTATTTCGCAATATACAAATACGTTATTCATAATGTTGTTGTGCTATTTACCAGATGCTTTTATCCGATAGTATGACTGGCAAGCAGTTCAGCCATGAGTTGTTTAATCTCTGCATCATCAGCAGAAAGCCGTTTGCTCTCCTTGGCCTTGAAGACAATGTTCTGCACGGCCTTCACCTTGGTGGGCGAGCCTGCAAGGCCACACTGCGCGAGGTCGGCATCAATGTCAGCCGCACCCCACTGGGTGATGGTCCAGCGTGCGCCCTCACGATTTTCGGCGGGGGCGGCAGCTTTCTTGAATTTCATCACACGCTTTGCGTTCTGCGGACGGCAGGCAGGGGCACTACCCGTGATGGTGAGCATACAGGGCAGGGGAGCTTCCACCTTCTCCACACCACCGTCGATGCGGCGCGTGACGGTGATCTTGCGGCAGTCTTCGCAGACGCTGTCGATGCTCTCTACGTAGGTCACCTGATCGAGGTCGAGTTTCTGCGCCACCTGCGGTCCCACCTGTGCGGTATCGCCGTCTATGGCCTGACGGCCACCAATAATCAGGTCAGGAATGCCTATCTTGCGGATGGCCATGGAGAGGGCGTAGCTCGTAGCAAGGGTGTCGGCACCACCAAGGGCACGGTCGGTGAGGAGGACAGCATCGTCGGCACCACGATAGAGGGCATCGCGGAGCACATCGGCAGCCTTGGGAAGACCCATGGTCAGCACAGTGATGGTGGAACCGGGGAACTGTTCCTTCAGACGAAGTGCCTGCTCCAAAGCGTTGAGGTCTTCTGGATTGAAGATGGCAGGCAGTGCGCTACGATTGACGGTGCCTTCGGGGGTCATGGCATCAGGACCAACGTTGCGCGTGTCAGGTACTTGCTTTGCAAGCACAACAATTTTCAAACTCATAAATGGGGTATATATGATTTAGATGATATCCTTTTGGTGTTCAAGATTGCGTTTTGGCCAAAGCTAACCCAGGGTGTCGCTCGTTTTCACTCGCTTGCCCTGGGCTACGATGTATTGCCCCTGCGGGGGCGCATGACCATTCGTCACATTGTACTACCGTGAGAGGTGGCAGCTACACCACCCTACTCTGCACATCAAGCCTCGGCGCAGAAGTCGCAACGAACGACGTTGCCATTCTGCATGACGAACTTCAGCTGCTGCTCGTCGTCGAACATGATGATGTCAGCATCCTTGCCGCGCTCCAACGAACCCTTGCGGTCATAAATGCCCATAATCTTTGCGGGAGTTTCGCTAATCATGCGGCATGCGACATCCATGGGGAAGCCCGCCATCTGCACTGCCGTGCGGACGAGGCGGTCCATCGTGGCGATGCTGCCTGCCAGCGCGCTGCGGTCAGCCAGTTTGCACACACCGTCTTCGATGATTTCATTGTCGTTGAAGGTGCGTGTAGCATTGCTTCCCGCCACGGCGAGCGAGTCGGTGCAGAGACACATGTGGCGCACGCCCTTCGAATTGAAAATCTGCCGCATCACCACGGGGGGCACATGGATGCCGTCGGCAATCACCTCAACGGTGAAATCGGGAATGGCATAGACGGCCTCCACGACGCCTGCCACCTTGTATTCGCGGTTCTTGTGCAGGCTGCTCATGGCGTTGGTGAAGTGGGTGGCATGGCGTGCGCCGGCCTTATAGGCCATTTCCACATCCTCCGGTGCTCCGGCGGTGTGGCCGATGCAGGGCGTACAGCCGTTTGCCACACAGGCCTCGATGAACTCTTTCGCTCCCGGCAACTCGGGTGCCACATCCCAGCGCTTGATGACACCGCTGGCAAGCAGACGGTTATAATCCTCAGGGATAGGGGGCGTGATGCGCTCCGGATTCTGCGCTCCCGCCATTTTGGTGGAGAAATAGGGGCCTTCGAAGTGCAGACCCATGATGGGGCTGCCAGGCTCGGCCATCAGTTTCGTGGCAATCTTCACAGCGGCCTCATACATCGGCACGGTCGAGGTGCTGAGGGTAGGATAGATGGCGGTGGTGCCATAATGCATGTGGGTAGCCACTGCCGTACGATAAGCTTCTTCTGAATCTTCCATGAAATCGCGACCGCCGGCACCGTGGGTGTGGAGTTCGATGCCTCCGGGGACGACGTAGCAACCGTGGGCATCCACTATCTCTGCTCCGACGATGGGGAAATCCGTATTTGCAACTTCAAGGATTTTGCCGTCTTCTACAACGACACTGCCGCCTTCCGTCCAGCCCTCGGGAGTCAGGATGCGGCCGTTTACGATTTGTTTCATAGTAAGCAGTATTTTAGGTCTTGTCAGTATATATTCTCGTTCGCTTCGCGCGCGCAGAAAATAAAACGTCGCGAATCATTCAGCGCGCAAAAAAACGCGCAAAAAACGGTGTCACGCAGCCCCTGCACAGCCCGCCGGCAGCAGAGAACCTGCACCGCGCGCCACAGGCAAAGAGCGGGAGCGGGAGCGGGAAGAAGGGGCAAACTGCCACCTTCCCGCAGCAAAAGTACGATAATTTTCAAAAATTGTACGGGAAATGAGCAATAAAATGGTCAAAAATCAGTTTATTAGCTGACATGTCTATTCAATCTGATTCTATTTGGCACTTATATAGGGCAAAAAGCCATGGCGCTTGCACACTTTTTTCCCTGCTGTGCAGAATACTCCCGGTTTCTGCCTGCATGCTCACTGTTTTGGCATTTGCAGGATGCAGTTCGGTGGAAAAGATGATCCATCGGGCCGAAGCATCGTGGGCGATTGGGGAGTATGAGCAGGCGGCAGCCCACTTCAAACGGGCGTACAGCCGGACGCCGCCCGCCGAGAAGGAGCAGCGTGGCATGCTGGCATTCCGGATGGCGGAATCCTATCGCCGCTACGGCAATGCCGCGCGGGCACTGGGAGGCTACAAGACAGCGGAGCGATACCGATATACCGACACCACCACTCTGCTTCGGAAGGGGCAGATGCAGCTCCTCCAGGGCGACTACAAGCAGGCGGCGGAGGCGTTCAGCAGTTTCATCGCAAAAATGGAGGAGGCCGACACCCTGCCTGCCCAGACGGACGACAAAAGCCGCGAAACGCTGAAAGCGATGGCGCGCAGGGGGCTGGAAAGCTGCGAAGAGGCTCCCTTGCTCAAGGCGAAGGGGTCGCTCTACACCGTCAGACTCGCCAGCCAGTTCAGTTCGAACCGCTCGGACTATTGTCCCGTACTCTTGGGAAATCTGGAAGACAAGGATGCGCAACTCTTCATCACCTCCACCCGCAATGCCGCCATCGGAGGCGAACTTTCTGGCATCACGGGCATGAAGAATGGCGATATCTTCGTCGCCAGAAAAGACGAGAAGGGACGCTGGAAGCAGGTGGAAAGCATCGAGAACGGACCCAACACGGATTTCGACGAGGGGGCTCCCTGCTTCTCGCCTGACGGCAAGACCATGTATTTCACCGTCTGCACCACCGATCCTGACTATCCCCGCATGGCGCAAATCTACACTTCTTCGCGCAACGACGCGGCTTGGGGAAAGCCCGAGGCCATGAAGATTACGGGCGACACCCTCTCCTCCTATGCCCACCCTGCCCTCTCGCCCGACGGCACATGGCTTTACTTCACCTCCGATATGCCCGGAGGCTACGGTGGTCTGGACATCTGGCGCGCCGCCCTCTCTGGCGGAAAGGTGAGATTCGTGGAGAATCTCGGACCGGACATCAATACGCCGGGCGAGGAGTGTTTCCCCGCTTTCCGCCCGACGGGCGAACTCTATTTCTCCTCTGACGGGCGCGGCGGCATGGGCGGACTTGACCTTTACCGTGCCCTTGAAGACTCACTGACAAGGACATGGAGCGTGACGCAGTTGCCGGCTCCCATGAACTCCCATGCCGACGATTTCGGCATCACCTTCGACGGACTACACAACCGCGGCTTCTTCTCCTCATCGCGCGCCACAAAGGGGCGGGGATGGGATAAGATCTACGAATTTTCCTACCCCGAAGTGCTCCTCACCGTCAAAGGCTATGTCTATGAGCAGGATGGCTACGAGCTCCCCGAAGCATCGGTGTATATGGTGGGAAGCGACGGGACGAACCAGCGTCTGACACTGAAGAGCGACGGCACCTTCGATTGGCCCGTCACGCCCGGTGTCGATTACCTCTTCCTCGCTACGTGCAAGGGGTATCTCAATGTGCCGAACGCGCTCCACGCTGATTCTTTGGAGGCGGAACATACCTACGAGCTGGATTTCCCACTCCCCTCCATCTCCATCCCCGTGCTGGTGAAGAACGTGTTCTATGCCTTCGACTCGGCAGAGATTACACCGGAATCTTCAGCGGCACTCGACAAACTGGCGAAACTCCTCGCGGAAAATCCCAACATCACCATCGAACTGGCGGCACACTGCGACTGCCGCGGGCGCGATGACTACAATCTACAGCTCTCACAACGCCGCGCGGAGAGCGTGACGGCCTACTTGGAAGAAAAGGGCATCGACCCCGCGCGTCTGACAGCGAAGGGCTATGGCGAGACGCAGCCTAAAACCGTGACGGAGAAACTCCACGAACGCTTCCCCTTCCTGACCGTAGGCGACACGCTGACGGAGGCCTGCATCACTGCCCTCGATACAGCCACCCTCCGGCCGCGCCTCACCATGGAGGAGCAGGAGGTCTGCCACGCGCTCAACCGCCGCACGGAGTTCCGCGTGCTCCGCACCACCTACGGCCTCTTCGATGCTGAGGGGAATCTCCGCCCCGATGCCATCGTCCCGCAAAAACCGATGGACATCAACGACTTGGAAGACGAAGACAGCGACAGCGATGATGCCTCACCATCCGAAAACAATGATGAGGTCTATGAATACGTGGAATAAATAGCGTGAGAAGCTCTTGCTTCCCCCGAATAACAATGATGCCAATAAATGAAGGTAAGTAGGTAATGAAAATTAGTTTTATGTTAGAATGCTCTATTTGGATGCAGGTTTTAGTCTTGAAATAAAGGAGCATAGCGGGCTATGTGACTGTTTTCAAGGCTAAAAGATGCGCCAAAGAGAGCGTTCAAACATACAAACCATAATCATTCCTACTATATACTTACTATAAAATAATTTTTATTACCTACTTATTTATACCAACGATTATACGCTTTACAAAACACCCCAAGCACATGAAACTTATCTTCCTTTCTCTCACAATCCTCCTTTCCCTCTTCAATGTTCTTCCTGCGCAGGCGCAGGACTACGATTCGCCGAAATATCTGGAAGGTGCCGTCCCCGTAGAGAACGGCATGGTGGTCTTCTCCGAAACGCAGCGCGTAGAGGGCAAGTCGCGCCAGCAAATCTACACTGCTCTGGAAGCCTACACCAAATCCCTGCTGCAAAGCGAGGTGAGCGGAACGCAATGCCGCATCACCGAACTCACACCCGAGACGGGCACCATCGCTGCCAGCATCGAAGAAGAACTGACGTTCAAAAGCACGGCATGGGTGCACGACTATGCACGCTTCTTCTTCCAGCTCGTCTTCGAGGTGAAAGATGGGGAATACACCGCCACCCTGCGCCGCATCCGCTATCTCTACAGCAAGATGGACATGACGGGAGTGGATAACACCATGACCGCTGAAGACTGGATTACTGACAAGGAGGCCATCAACAGGAAGGGCAAACTCAACAAGGTGGGAGGCAGGAAGTTCCGCTATGCCACCATCAACCGCAAGGATGCCATCTTCGCCGGTGCCCTCAAAGCCGTGCAGACCGCGCAATAAGGGCGCAGCGTTCTGCCATGCCTCTACGCAAGAGGGGCAAGATTACAGATAAAAAAGTCCGGGCAGACGGGAGATTCCAAATGGAGTTTACCGTCTGCCCGGACTTTTTTACGCCTATAGGTCAGATTTTAGGTAGGGTTATTCCGGTAGGTGCTAAGTAGGTAATGAAAATTAGCACCCATCTTATGCCTTTTACTGAAGGGGGGGACACGGATTCCACCGATAACACGGAGGGAGGGGATAGGGGGAGCCCACACACGCTGCCCACGCCCCAAGAGGGAAAGCCGAATCAGGCGTCCGGAACGGCGGCGAGAACCGCGGGCAACGACGCTTCCCAACTCCGGCGCAGCACGAGGGGCTCGGACGAGCTGCAAGAATGCAGACGGCACGTGGCAGTATCCGTCAGGGCACGCAGCATGGGGCGTGCGCCCTGCGCAGGAGTGCTGATGAAGGGGCGGAAGAAGATGTCGGCCAGAGAGTCGAACCAGCGGTGCATGCTGATCATGCCCGTATTGACAACGCCAGGGTCAGCACACGCCACCCGGATGTCCTGCCCCTGAACGGTCTGTGCAAAATGGTGGGCGAAGATGGTGAGGGCCAGCTTGCTGCGGCCGTATGTGCCCAACTGGGAGAAATGCGGCTCATGGGGGAAGGTGGAAGGGAGGTTCCAGATTTTCCGCGTGACGGAGGTGGTGAAAATGATGTGGCCACCCACCACCATCAGGGGGGCGACGAGGCGCGACAGGAAGGCGGTGGAGAGGCAGTTCACCTGAAAATCGAGTTCAAAGCCATCGGCCGTCACGCTTGACCGCCGCGACATGGCACCCGCCACATTGACCAGTGCCGCTACGGGGCGCTGCAACTGCTGCAGGGAGGCGACGAAACGCCGGACTGCGGCGAAACTGCTGAGGTCGAGGGGAAGGGCAAGGATGTCGGTATGGCCCGTGGCAGCAACGAGTTCCTGCACCTTCCGGGCTGCCAACGAACTGTTGCGGCACGCCAGAACAAGGGGGAGCCTCTGGCGGGCCAAGGCCTCCGCCACGGCACCGCCAATGCCACCCGTGGCACCCGTGACGATATAGAGGGGAGAAGAAGAAGGCATTATTTGTCGAGCATTTTGTGTTTGACAATCATGGCCACCCATTCGGGCAACAGGGGGACAAAGGCCACAGCCAGATGATTGATGAAACCATTGACATACTGCCGCTTGCGCCGGAACATGCGCTTCAAGGCTCCCCGAACGAAGTTTTGGGGAGTGGCCAACGCTCCGAGCCGGACACCAAGGCGCTGAAGATTCCGGGGAAGTCCGAAGAGGTCGGTAGCGATGCCGCCCGGGCACGCCACCGTGACGCTCACACCCTCTTCTTTCAGTTCCAATGCCAAGGCGCGCGAGAAGACGCGGATATAGGACTTCGTGGCAGCATACATGGCAATGCCAGGCATAGGCATCCAGCACGACATGGACGACATGTTCAGGATGTAGCCCCTGTGGCGACGCTTCATCGCCTCGCCGAAGCGATGGCACAGCTGCGTGACGACGCGCATATGAAGATCGATGTAGAGTTGGAGGACATCAGGACGCACATCAAGCACCTTGCGGAAGGAGAAGATGCCGGCATTGTTGATGAGGATGTCAATCTCCAAACCTTCTGCTTCGCAATAATCGTAGAGAAGATTGGCAGCATCAGGGACGGTAAGGTCGAGAGGATAGGCGTGGAAATGCTGCCGGGGATAGGTCGCTGCCAGCTCATCGCGTACCTGATGGAGCATCTCGTCCTGATTGCTGACCAAGACGAGATGATGACCCATGGCTGCCAACTGGCGCGAGAACTCCAGCCCGATGCCGGAGGAAGCCCCCGTGACAAGGGCTACCATCGGCGATGCGTTTTTCGAACCACTCATAGGCTTATTCCCTTATGGCTCTCTTCATGCTTCTTCGCACGACGCTGGATGCCTTCAAGTTCGCGCTGAATGCGGGGCGGGAGGTCAGCACAATGCTTATGGCACTTCATATCAATGGAATACATGCGGGCGATGCAATAGTTGGAATGGTCGCAGCCGCAACGCTCTTCGCCCGCTGCCATACGATTGACGAAGTCCGGCTCATTGACCAAAGCGCGCGCCATCTGGACGGCACAGAAACCACTGTGGAGCACCTGCTCGATGCCCGTGCGCGAAACGCAGCCACCGACATAGATGAGAGGGAGCTTGACGGCACGGCGCACCTCCAGGGCATCATCGAGGAAGTAGAGGTCGCGATAGGGTTCATTCTTTATCATCAGCTGTCCGCCGCCGAAGCGCACACCATACTTCAGCCACCAGCAATCCATATAGTGCGTCATGGTGTAGATAGGCATTTCGCCGCGCATGACATACATCGGAGCCTTGCTGACGAAGCCGCCGCTGAGGACGAGGGCATCTACACCCAGACGCTCCAGTTCCTGCGCGATGCGGATGCCTTCGGGGAGATCATTGCCGCCCTTGAAGCCATCGCGCATATTGGTCTTGACGACAACGGCAATCTCGCCGTTGGCAGCACGCAGCACCTCGTCGATGCAGAGGCGCATGAACTCCATACGCTCATCGAGCCCGCCGCCCCAACGGTCATGGCGATGATTCGTGTAGGGGGAGAGGAACTGGCTGATGAGATAACCATGGCCGGCATGGATTTCCACACAGTCGAAACCGGCATCCTTGGCAAGGCGGACGGCATTGCCAAACTCTACGGCCATCTGCCGGATCTCCTCATCGCGCATGCCGCGGACGATGGTGGGAGAATAGAGGTTGAAGCCCGTATTGGCAGAGATAGGAATCTGGCCTGCGGTGCTGGGATGCGACATATTGCCGCAATGGCCGAGTTGGATGGAGGCCTTGGCACCCGTGGAATGTATTTCATCGGTCAGGGCGCGCAGCTCTGACACAATCTCAGGGCGCAGCCAAAGCTGCTTCTCGAAGGAGAGACCACTGCGCGCAACGGCTGCATAGGCAATGGTGGTCATGCCGATGCCTCCTTCAGCCACGGACATATGATAGTCGCGCAGCTGCTGCGAAGGCCGGTTGTCAGGACACATATCCTCAAAGGCTGCCGAACGGATGGTGCGGTTACGCAGCGTGAGGGGACCTATCGTCACCGGCGTAAAAAGAAGTTGTTCAGACATATATATATATTATATATAGGCGGAAAGGTTAGGGAGAGGGAAAATCAGGAGAGAGCGCGATATTTGATGCGGCGCGGCTCATCAATGCCTAAGCGGCGGGCTTTGTTGACCTCATAGTCCGAGTAGGAACCTTCGAAGAAGAACACCTTGCCATCGCCTTCGAAAGCGAGAATGTGGGTGCAGACACGGTCGAGGAACCAACGGTCGTGACTGATGACGACGGCACATCCGGCAAAGGCTTCCAGACCTTCCTCAAGGGCACGGAGCGTGTTGACATCGATGTCATTGGTGGGCTCGTCGAGGAGCAGCACATTGCCCTCCTGCTTCAGGGCGAGGGCGAGATGGAGACGATTGCGCTCGCCGCCGCTGAGCACACCGCATTTCTTCTCCTGGTCAGCACCAGAAAAGTTGAAACGGCTGAGATAGGCCCGGGCGTTGACATCACGCCCACCGAGACGCAGCGTCTCATTGCCCTGCGAAACGACTTCATAGACCGTCTTGTCAGGACAGATGTCACGATGCTGCTGATCGATGTAGGCGAGACGAACGGTCTCGCCGACCTCAAAGGTGCCGGCATCGGCCGTTTCGAGTCCCATCATCATGCGGAAAAGGGTGGTCTTTCCGGCACCGTTCGGACCGATGACGCCGATGATGCCGTTGGGGGGCAGGGTGAAATCAAGGTCGCTGAAAAGTTCGCCGCGACGGGGGAAGGCCTTGCTGACACCGTGGGCCTCGATGACCTTATTGCCCAAACGGGGACCATTGGGGATGAAGATTTCCAGACGTGCCTCGCGCTCGCGCTCTTCCTCACCGAGCATCTTCTCATACGAGTTTAGGCGGGCCTTACCCTTAGCCTGACGGGCTTTGGGCGACATACGCACCCACTCAAGTTCGCGCTCCAGCGACTTCCGGCGCTTCGACGCCACCTTCTCTTCCTGCGACATGCGGACGGCCTTCTGCTCCAGCCATCCCGAATAGTTGCCCTTCCAGGGGATGCCTTCGCCACGGTCAAGTTCGAGAATCCATCCTGCCACATCATCGAGGAAATAACGGTCGTGGGTGACACAGATGACGGTGCCTTCATACTGCTGGAGATGCTGCTCCAGCCAGTCGATGCTTTCGGCATCGAGGTGGTTGGTGGGCTCATCGAGGAGGAGGACATCAGGCTTTTGGAGCAACAGGCGGCAGAGAGCCACGCGGCGACGCTCACCGCCGGAGAGATGGGCGCAGGAAGCATCGGGGGCGGGACAGCGCAGGGCGGCCATCGAGCGTTCGAGACGGCTGTCAAGATTCCAGGCGTCAGTGGCATCAATGATGTCTTGCAGGGCAGCCAGACGGTCGAAGCATGCCTGCATCTTGTCAGGGTCTTCGTAATATTCGGGCAGAGCGAGTTTTTCGTTGATGGCATTGTATTCTGCCAAAGCATCCACGATGTCCTGCACACCTTCTTCAACCACCTGCCGCACGGTCTTTTCATTGTCGAGATAGGGCTCCTGCGGGAGATAGCCTACACTGTAGCCCGGACTCCAGACAACATTGCCTTGATAGTCGTTGTCGAGACCGGCGATGATTTTCATCAGTGTGGATTTTCCGGCTCCGTTCAGTCCGACAATGCCAATCTTGGCACCATAGAAGAAGCTGAGGTAAATGTTTTTCAGAATGGTCTTGTTGGTCTGCTTGATGGTTTTGGTCAAGCCTACCATGGAGAAAATGATTTTCTTGTCGTCGGTTGTGGCCATTATTGTGAATTAGGAATTTAGAAAATATACAATGAAGAATCAGGGTTGTAACAAAAAGTCTAACGCAGCTTGCATGACGGTGCGCCGCACACTGGCATCGCTGATGCAATCAAAAGGAAAAGCCATGACAATGCCGCGCACTGGAGCTGTCCATGCTACGCCTGCCGAGAATCCGCCTTGCGAATAAGAGAAGGCAGAAAAAGCACTGGCACCGACAGGCTCTAAAATATCTGAACGCTGACATGGATAATGAAGTTCGCCCGGACGATTATATATGGGAATCTCCATGCCCATACCGTAGAACATGCCAGAAAACGTATGGTCGGCCTCAGCGCGATAGGCGCAGTGGAGGGTCTCTGCCATAAAATTAGCGTTCATCACGAGTCGAATGCTGTCAGCACTGGCAGCAGGACAGCCCAAATGAGCTCCGCTGACAAAGAGGGGACGACCTTCGAGGGCGAATGCCCGCAGCAACGCCTGCGATTTCTCCGTAAAAACGGTGTAGGGCTGGAGATTATGAGGCACATCGGCCTGCAGTCCTGCCACGTAATCAATGAGGGCGTAACGATGCAGCTCGGATGAAGAAAGATGATCGAAGGCGGCACGCGACATGGAAACGACGTTAAGGTCCGGACGGACGCCCTTCAGCTCCTCTGTATGCAGGGCTATGCCATCGAAACGATTGCCTGCGAGCAGGAGTCCCGTCAGTTCGGCGCCAGAATATCCCAAGGCTTTCACGCCTTCTTGCCCCATAGCAGTAATCTGAAAATTCTGCTGCGCTCCGGAGAAAGAATCGTTGTAGTCATAGCTCACACCAACATCTGCGGAAAGATCAAAGCCCAAACGTCCGCATGACTCCACACGAGCAGGACCCGAAAGACGGTCGAAACCGTTGACAACGAGCACCGTGGGGGATGTGGAAACACGATGGGTGGGAGAAAGATAGACGCTGACAGGCTCAGAGGGAAAACTCTCGCCACCAGCATTCAGCGCACCAATGCGAAACTGATAGTGAACGCCGCGCTCCACATGGACTTCCACCTCCGTACTGCCATGCGTCAAGATGCCGTCGTCCCAATCGCTGTCTCCCTGACGGCTATAGAGCACATAGTCAGTAGGCCAGGCAGAATCTTCCAACTCATCGCGTACGGGCGACCATCGCAGTACAACTCTATCGCCGCACAAGGTGGCGCTGACGGCTTCTACTGGGAGAGGCTGCACCACGGGCTCGCCTTTTCCCTGCAGATGCCAAGCCTGACGCAGCAGACTTTTATAAATGGCGCGGGCGGTATGGAACTTGAAATTGGGGTCGTGGGCGAAGGTCATATCGCGATAACTCTGATGCGAGAGCAACTCAAGAATCATCGATGGCACCTGCGGACTGCGCGTCTCGGAATAATTCTTCACCCGAAGTTCGCGCTGCGGCCATTTAACATGATAGAGAGAGGAAAGGTCGGCTGCGACATCGTTCATCATCTTTCCTGCATATCGCTCCGAGACCTTGCGAGAGAGTCCGCTGCGATAGACGGTATGGCCGTAGTCGTCATAATCCGTAGCAATGGCGAGACTTCCGTAGATGTCGCCATTGCGGTGGCAACCGGCATCAGTGTGCAGGGCAAATTGTAATTCTATCGGCACGCGGCGCCCCACGGTATCTGGGACAAAGGGAGAACCTCCTGCCATAACATTGAGCAGATAGGAGCGCGAACGAAGATCATCGTTGTAATCTACCAAACCATGATCGCGCGTGACAAGGCTGTCAGGCAATCCTGCCCAATGAGCATAGTAGCGTGCACCTTCCAAATAACGCGGCAGACCAGAAGTGATGCCCTTTCCATAGAGATAGTGGGCAAGGGTGTCCGTCACGATGGTGTCGCGCTGCACACATATACGAGGTGGGATGCTGTCGGGATGCCAACCGTCTGCCAGCAATTTACTGCGCCAAAGGGAATCGGTAGTCACAGTGTCCATACGCTGCACCATCCGCTGCGGATAAGTGTAGCAGACATCAGGGTTCGAACGTTCCACACGGCCGCGTCCACCGCCAAAACGTACGCAATCAGCTGAGACTACCGTACCCGAAGGGGAATCTTCCGCCAACAGCTCCACACAGTTTTCTTCTGTCTGCCCGGCGTGGAAGAGGAAATGTCCGAGATACACCCATGTCTTATCGCCCATTTGCTGATTGACGCGAAAATGCGAGGTCTGCCCAGCATGGTGGACTACATAGTGAACATTGTCGGCACTGGCAGGAAAGGTAGTATAGCTGACATAGACAGCATAGCGTCCCGTCTCTGGAATCTGCGGACGCCAAACCGCCCGTGCTCGCGAACCGCCGCGCGCCAAACGTGAAGTACCCGTCTCGAATGGGAAGATGGTATCACACAGAGCGGGATAGTTCAGCGAGAAGCCTTTTCCTTCTGGAGTTATCCAATCGCCTTTTTCGTAATAGGTGCCTGTATAGGTGGGGGTATCGTTATCTACGATGGCTTCAAGCGATTGGCTGTCGCGTTCGCGAGGGGTGAAGACCACAGCACCTGCGCGCTCGAGCATGGGAATCAGAAAGGGATATACAAAGCTCTGGCTCAGCAAATCTTCCGTCGTGCAGAAAAGATAGGGACGCTGCCAACGCCATTCTTTTTTTTGGTTGTCATAGTATCTGCCGTGGCTCGCCCACAGACTGAGATGGCGGCCATGAAGCCCGTGGGTAATGGCATACGGTCGCGAGGCACGTTGCACCCACGGATGTCCGCCATAGCTGAGACCTTCGGGATAGGTATCTGTGCCTTTAGCAAGGGTATCAATGGGGACAGCATACATAGCGCAACATTGCCCCTGCACAATTAGCGCAAGGGCAAGCAGCATGGTTTTGACGAATGTTGTTAGCCTGTTGCCCATCAGTTCATCTCCTCTATTTTCGACAGATGGGGCTTGAAACCCCTGTGAATATAGGGGCGATAGTACTCCATGATTTCACGCATATCTGCCTCCACATCTCCCGTTGGCTCAAACATACGATGGCAGACCACGGTGCGATTCTGCGCATCGATGGCGAAGAGCAGGATGGGTATGCCTGCTTTTTGTGCAATATAGTAAAAACCTCGTTTCCACGTATCAACGAGGCTGCGTGTTCCTTCGGGCGTGATGGCCAAGCGGAAGGTTTCTGACTCACGAGCGGTGTCAGCAAGGACATCCGTGAGCGAACAGTTCTTCTGTCGATAGACGGGTATGCCGCCAAGGCTGCGGAACAACGGACCAAGAGGCCAAAAGAACCATTCTTTCTTCATCAGAAAGCCCGCCGTCACCCCCTGTGTCAGGGCATAGAGCTGACCAACGAGAAAATCCCAGTTGGAGGTGTGGGGGGCAATGCTGAAAATACACTTCTTTGGTATCTCCACCGTCACATCAACCTTCCAGCCCATCAGGCGGAAGAAGACAAATCGCGATATATTCTGCAACATAAAAAATCTGAATGTCAATTATTTAGCTTCACAGAAAAGCGTTACGCAATCAAAAGCTAAGACGCTTTCCATAAAACGACAGACACACGGAACCCTGACTCAAAGCATTGGTTCCGTGTGTTTTGGAGTATATCAAACTTAGCGTTCTGCCAGCTCTCCACCGAGGCGGATGGCCTCTTCATTGACGGGCAGCAGATGATGGTGGCGCTCAGGCAAAGTCTTCCGCAAAGCCTGCATCACGCTCTCGACGCTGACAATGGGAAAGAGCTTGAGATAGCTGCCCAAGACTATCATATTGAAGCATTTTGCCAGCTTCATCTCTGAAGCCTTGCGCATGGCCTGCACGCAGCAGACACGAATATCCTGGCGCGTGGGAGGTTCGAGGATGCCGAAATCATCGTATATCAGCGTGCCACCCGGCTTCACCATCCGTTCAAACTTGTCGAGCGAAGGCTGATTGAGCACGATGGCGGTATCATAAGCGGAAAGTACGGGCGACGAAACGGGCTCATCGCTCACGATGACTGTCACATTGGCTGTGCCGCCACGCTGCTCAGGACCGTAGGCAGGCATCCACGAAACTTCCTTACCCTCCATCAGACCCGCGTAGGCCAAAATCTTACCCATCGAGAGGACTCCCTGCCCTCCGAATCCAGCTATAATGATTTCCTGTGTCATTGTAAACTTTCTTGTTCTATGATTAAGAAAAAGATGACTTGTACACGAGCAGCCTGCCATCACTCGTCTTTCAGGTCGCCAATCTGATAGTAGGGGAACATATTCTCCTCCATCCATTGGTTTGCCTTCTCTGGCGAGAGTTTCCATCCTGAGGAGCAAGTGCAGACAAACTCTACGAAGCACGAGCCTTTGCCCTGCATACTCACCTCAAAAGCATGACGCAACGCACGCTTTGCCTTGCGAATGGCAGCCACGCTGTGGACGCTCTGGCGAGTCACGTAGCTCGTTCCTTCCAGCTGTGCTGCCATCTCCGTCAGCTTGAGGGGGAAGCCGTTGAGTTTGGCATCGCGTCCTGCCGGACAGGTGGCCGTCTTTTGTCCGAGGAGTGTGGTGGGCGCCATCTGTCCGCCCGTCATGCCATAGATGGCATTGTTGATATAGATGATGGTGATGTTTTCGCCACGGTTCAGACTATGTATGGTCTCATTCGTTCCGATACCCGCACAGTCGCCATCTCCCTGATAAGTGAACACCAAGCGGTCAGGGAGCAGGCGTTTGATGGCGGTGGCAAGAGCGGGTGCCCTACCGTGGGCTGCCTCTTGCCAGTCAATGTCAATATAATGGTAGATGAAGACACCACAACCCACGGGGCTGATGCCGATGGCCTTGTCTTCCATGCCCATTTCGGCAATGACTTCGGCTATCAGCTTATGCACCACGCCATGACTACAGCCTGGGCAATAGTGCATCGGGGTATCGTTCATCAGAGCGGGTTTCTGATAGACGAGGGTGCCTTTGCTGATGATTTCTGATTTTTCCATTTCGGGAATGTTATGATAGGTAGGAGGGTGTGCTATGGGAAATGAGGCAGGAGGAGAATCAACCTCCTGCCAATGCTGAAAGCTCGCGACAAAAGAGCCTACTGACGGAAGCCGGGCATACGAAACAGGGCTTCCACCATCTTGATGATGATGGCAAGGACGGCAATGCCGTAAGAAATGTAGAGTCCACGCTCACCGCCTTTGAAGATTAGCACCCCGACGATGGCCACCAGTGCCAAGACAATGAAAATCGTATTGAGCCAATTGCGGATAATGAGCATCTTGCGCTCACGGAGCATACGCTTCATCTGCAGCTCCAGCTCCTTTTCGCTCAATGGTTTTCCATTGTCATCTTCAAGATGTATCAACTGAAGGTCAGGTTCTTTCATACGTCCACAGAATTTTTATTTATCCAGCATGATTTTTAGTTTCTCGAGTATTTCGTTAGGCGTAGGAATGATGCCTCCGAATCGTCCGTAGTGTTCCACCGCCACTCTACCCTCCACGGCATAGCGCACATCGAAGAGCATTTGCCCTGCATTGTTCTCAACGACGAGGATGCTCTTCACGCGGCTCGCCAAATCTCTGACGGCATCAGAGGGGAAGGGCCAAAGCGTGATGGGGCGTAGCAGTGCCACCTCAATGCCTTCTTCAGCGGCTATCTGCACCACCTTCTTCGAGATGCGGGATGAGCAGCCGAAGGCTACGATGGCGATGTCAGGATTATCGCTTCCCGTCAGCTCGTAGCGCACTTCCTGACGTTCTATCTCGCGATATTTGTTCTGAAGCTGAATATTGCGCTCCTCCATCTTTTCGGGCTGAAGTTCGAGCGAGGTGATGACGTTAATATCGCGTGTCTTGGGGCGTCCCAGACTTGCCCACGGGCATTGCCGAGCTATCTCTTCATTCGTTCGCCGCGGCTGCTGGGGCGGCAAGACCACCTTTTCCATCATCTGTCCGATGACGCCGTCAGCAAGCATGATGACGGGCGTGCGATATTTGAAGGCGAGGTCGAAACCCAGCCCTACAAAGTCTGCCATTTCCTGCACACTATTCGGAGCCAGCACGATGAGGTTGTAGTCGCCATTGCCGCCACCGCGCGTGGCCTGCATATAGTCAGCCTGACTGGGCTGAATGGTGCCCAGACCAGGCCCTCCACGCTGCACATTGACAATCAGGCAGGGCACTTCTGCACCCGCCATATAGGAGATACCCTCCTGCATAAGGGCAATGCCCACGGACGACGATGAGGTCATGACTTTCTTGCCGCAGCCACCACCACCATAGAGCATGTTTACGCTGGCTACCTCGCTCTCGCTCTGCACGACCACCATCCCCGTGGTCTCCCACGGGCGCAGTGCAGCAAGGGTCTCCAGCACTTCGCTCTGCGGCGTGATGGGATAGCCGAAGTAGCCATCACAGCCACAGCGAATGGCTGCATGGGCGATGGCCTCATTGCCTTTGAGGAGAAGTGTTTCTTGTTCCATAGTTGTCTGTTTTTTACCTTGTAACGCTACGCTAAAACGTTTTTTTCAGTTGTCTTCCTTTAGTTTATACACGGTGATGCACCCGTCGGGGCAGACAATGGCACAACTGGCACAACCGATGCACTGTTCAGGATTGACATCGCAGCAGAAAGCATAGCCTTTATGGTTCACCTCTGTCTCTGAGAGTCGCAGGGTGTTAGTCGGACACGCCACGACGCAAAGGTTGCAACCCTTACACCGCTCAGTATTGACGACAACGGCACCTTTGATTTTTCCCATGATGAGTTGATCGGGTCCTATTTATTAGCACACTCCGAACCTCCTTTGAAGCGAGGCTCGGAAGCTGCGTGACCCTTTATTCGTTGGTTGATAAATTCCAAAGCGGTGGTAATAAATAGAACCCACCCTCACAGTTTGTTTTTTACCTCTGGTGGATCTTATCAATCGCACCTTATTTGTGTGTGTCAGCCTCCGCATTATCTATGCGCGGCCATACCTTTTAGAACGCAGGAGAGCGAGAAGGAGGACGCCGCCGCCCCTGGCATTTCCATTTCTATGGGTTGAACTGGTCTTTATGATAAAAAGCCTGAATGTCTTCCACCATTTTCAAGCTCTCGCCAGCCGGACTGTCAGGATCCATGGCGCAGGCACGCTTGAAACACGTAGCTGCAGCACCCCATTCCGAACGATGGGCATGCGCCAGACCTTCCTGATACAGCGCATCGGCCATCAGCGACTTGGATTTTTTTGCTACTTCCATAACGGTTCTTTCACCACACCGCATCTGCCAACATCCCATAATTCTGAAGGCGAAAAGCGGCTCGCCACTCCATTGTGGTCTGAAGCTCTTGCCCTAAAGCAGTGTGATGATATGCTGCAAATATACGATAATATTCTGAGAACGAGCAAGAAAAAGGGGAAATATACGATGTAAGCCGCGTATTACCGGATAAATTCTATAGTACTTTAGTATATTTTGGAATAATTAACGGAAAGCGGCTGAGCGTTTGTCCATTTCCGTCCTCAGTATTCCCGAGGTCCGAAGATGTGGCTTCCGATGCGTACCATCGTGCTGCCACAGGCTATGGCAACGGCATAGTCTTCGCTCATGCCCCACGAGCATTCCTTGAACGAGGACGAGGCTGCAAAATATCGTTCGCGGACGCTGCGGAAGGTCTGATAGGCGATCTGAAATTCGCCTCTCACTTGCTCCATATCGTCCGTATTCGATGCCATGCACATCAAGCCGCAAATTTGCACGTGAGTGCAGGCTTTCCAACTGCCTTCTGCAAGAAATGCCTCCAGTTCTTCGGGCGAAAAGCCGAACTTTGTCTCCTCGCGTGCCACATGGAGTTGCAGGAGCACGTCAATTGTAGGCGGCAGTCCGGCTGCTTGCCGCGCCTGGCTGAAACGGTCGGCTTGGCGATCGATTTCCTGCATCAGGCGCAGAGAATCAACGGCATGTATCAGCCGCACTGAGGGAGCTATAAGCTTTACCTTGTTCAATTGAAGATGCCCGATGAAATGCCACTCCACATCTTGGGGCATGGCGGGAACTTTCTCGCGCAATTCTTGGGCGCGACTCTCGCCAAAGATGCGTTGCCCAGCTGCATACGCTTCGGCAAGCCTGCTAATGGGATGGAATTTGGAAACTGCCACGAGGCGGACTCCCTCTGGGAGTTCGCCACGAATGGCTGCTATGCGTCCTTGTATTTCTGTCATGGCTCTATCATTCTGCTGTAGAAACGTTCTTTAACGTAGGCAAAGTTACGACTTTTTCTCTTTCTGCCTCCATTTCTATATAGAAAACGGGGATACTGCATGGCCTGAAGGGTGTCAAAGAGTGATGTAATGCTGAAAAATGCAGAAAAAGCAGGAGATAATGGGATGAATATGGCTGCTTTTTGCTAAATTTGTCGCGCTGGCGTTGCCTTTTTGTGCTGGCAATGCCTCTTGTTCCTGTAAAGGGGAGGGGTGCAAGCATTCAGAAACACATCTCACAAGTAAGTTGCAACATAACAAACACCAAACGTGTAGCCCTTATCCGACGAAACTATACGGGGCGTGCTTCCTGCGGTGTCAATGCTTGCGGATAAATCAGCATCAGGAATCCCATTTTCGCCCCTCCTGAACCTATGAAATCCACTCTGTTCTGACCGGCAGGAAACGGGTAGCCGTGGTGAAAATGGCGGGCTTTTCCATCCTTCCTCATAGCTCCTGCTTCCCACTGCATGGCTCCTGCTTCCCAAGTAATCATTTTCACCCCTCTATGTGATTATTCCGCCCCCGGAAAATGGTCATTTATCCCCCGGAAATGGTCACTCTGAGGCGAAATGTGGCGTAAAAGCAAGGCATCTTACTGTCGAACAGATTTTTCTTACCTACGTAAAATTTTCTCATCTACTAATATCCATACCATGAACTTCCTCAAGCCTTTCTTCTGTGCCGTTCTTTCCCTGCTGCCTGCCTTCGCTGCGCAAGCAGAGTCGTCCGAGCGCCGTCTCTCTGACTGGGTAAACCCTTTCATCGGCACGGCAGGCATGGGCCACACCTTCCCCGGTGCCTGTGCGCCCTTCGGTATCGTCCAACTGAGCCCTGAAACGGACACCATTCCCCACAACATCGACGGGAAATACCAACCGCGTGCCTACCAGTATTGTGCGGGGTATTGCCATGAAGACCCCACCATCGTGGGCTTTAGCCATACGCATCTGAGCGGCACGGGGCATTCCGACTTGGGCGACTTGCTCATTCAGCCACAGATGGGGGCTCTACGCCTCAATCCTGGCACGAGCGACCATCCTGACAGGGGCTATCGCTCCAGATTCTCCCACGACACGGAGAAGGCTTCAGCGGGATATTACGAGGTGATGCTCGACGATGAGGGCGTACGGGCGCAACTGACGGCTACACCGCGCGTCGGCGTGCATAAATACACCTTCGCTGAAGGCAAGGAAGCACGCTTCATCCTTGATTTAGGCCATGGCATCTACAATTATGACGGCAAGACGCTGTGGGCCAGCCTGCGCGTGGAGAACGATACGCTGCTCACGGGCTATCGCATCACCAGCGGATGGGCGCGCTGCAACTACACTTATTTTGCCATCGCCCTGAGCAAACCGCTAAAGAGCTTTGGCTATCAAGACCGCAAGGAGGCGAACTATCGGGGTTTCTGGCGAAAGTTTGACCTTCAGCACAACTTCCCGGAAATGGCAGGACGCAACATCGTGGCATATTTCAACCTTGACAATGCTGCATCGCATGAACTGACGCTGAAGGTGGCCCTGTCGGCGGTAAGCACGGAGGGGGCGATTCGCAACCTGAGAAGTGAGGCGGCGGGAAAATCGTTTGAGGCTCTCTGCGAGGAGACGCGTGCCCGCTGGGACCGCGAACTCAGTACGCTGCAGTGTGAGGCTTCGCCCGGCGAGAAGGCCATGCTCTACACTTCGCTCTATCATACGATGATCAACCCGAGTATCTATATGGACGTGGATGGCCAGTATCGCGGACTGGATGGTAATATCCATCGTGCAGAGGGCTTTGACAACTATACCATCTTCTCACTTTGGGACACATATCGTGCCCTGCATCCATTGCTCATGCTCCTCAAGCCTGAACGCAATACGCACATGGTGCAGTCGATGCTGCATCATCAGGAGCAGAGCGTGCATGGGCTGCTGCCGATATGGAGCCTGATGGGCAACGAGGGGTGGTGTATGACGGGCTATCACGCCGTGAGCGTACTGGCTGACGCGCTGGCCAAAGGGGCTGCAGTCGATGCCTCACGCGCCCTCGACGCCATGGTCGCTACGGCACGGAGCGGGCGGCTGACGAGCCTCAACGACTATCGTATGCTGGGATATGCCCCTTACGACCACGATGCTACCGCGGCTTCCAACACGCTGGAATATGCCTACGATGATTGGGCCATCTATGCGGCGGCGAAGGCTGTGGGAAATCAGGCGGTGGCCGATGAGTTTGAAAAACGCGCGCTGTCTTACCGCAATATCTTCCATCCGCAATCTCGATTTGCCTGCCCTCGCTATAGCGACGGGACTTTCAAGGGGGATTTGAATCCCTATCAGACTTTCAACGAGGGCTTCATAGAGGGCAACTCTTGGAACTTCTCTTTCCATGCGCCGCATGATGTCTTTGGGCTGATGGCCATGATGGGGGGCGAGAAGGTGTTCCGGCAGCGGCTCGATACGCTCTTCAGCATGGATTTGCCACCTATATATTATGCCGACAACGAGGACATTACGGCTGACTGCCTCATCGGGGGCTACGTACACGGCAACGAACCGAGCCACCATGTGCCGTACCTCTATGTCTGGACGCAGGAACCCTGGAAGACGCAGCAATGGGTGCGCACCATCATGAACTGCATGTATCGCAATGATATTCGTGGCCTTGGGGGCAACGATGATTGCGGACAGATGTCGGCGTGGTATATTTTCTCTGCATTGGGCTTTTATCCGGTATGTCCTGGCAGCAATCAGTATGTGATTGGTGCTCCCTATCTGCCGTACCTCCGCGTTTCTCTGCCGAACGGACGTGCTATTGAGGTGCGTGCCAAGGGGGTGAGCGACCGCAATCGTTTCGTCAAACGCCTGCTGGTGAATGGCAAACCTTACGACAAGCTCTTTCTTTCTCATCAAATGCTCACGGAGGGTTGCACCCTCGACTTTGAAATGACGGACCGCCCCAACCGCCGACGGGGCCTGAAGCCTGCCGACAAACCATATTCCATGACGGACGGCACAGAACGTCCGAAGGGGGAATGGGGCGACCACATCGGACTCCTGCGTTTCACCGATGAGGCGAAGGGGACGCGGGGTTCTGATATTTACCACACCATCATCGCGCACCCTGATTCGTATATCCGAAAGGTGGCGAACGAGGTGATGCAGACGCTGTACTTCTCACCCGACGACAGCATCCCCATGCTCCACACGTTCGACTATATCCTGCGCAGCTACGATGGCGTGTCGGCGAAGGAGGGTGGCGATGGGCAGGTGAGCATCGTCTATAGCACCGACCATGTCGAGCGAGCATTTGCCGACAACGATACCGCGAACGTGGATTTTGAAACGCGCGGCGTGCTGCTCCACGAACTCACGCACGCTTTCCAACTGGAGCCGCAGGGCATTGGCAACTATGGCAACAGCCCAGTCTTTTGGCAGTTTATTGAGGGCATGGCTGATGCTGTGCGCGTGATGAATGGTGGTTTCCACGGCGAGGCCGACCGTCCGAAGGGTGGCAGCTATACCCAGGGCTACCGCCATGCAGGCTATTTCATCGCTTGGATAGCGACGACGAAAGACCGTCATTTCCTCCGCAAGCTCAACCGTTCTTGTTTAGAGGTCGTCCCATGGTCTTGGAACGGTGCGCTCCGCTTTGCCCTCGGCGATGCCTACGACATGGATGCCCTTTGGGCTGAATATCAGAAATTCATGGGCGACCTGAAGTGACTCCCCCTGCAACGCGCTGCCCCAAGCCCTGAAGCCCAGCCCGCAGCCCCAGTCGCTGAAGCCCCACGCACAGCCCCAGCCTGCAGTCCCCAGTCGCAGTTGTTCTCTCAGTCGCCGACTGAGAGCCTCAGCCGCCCTGCCCGCATTGCCCAGCTTAGTGCTCTGCCCGCGTTTCCACAGCCCCTGCGGTCCTTCTTTCAAACTTTTTGAGCCCCCTCTCCTTGCTTTGCTGCAAATCTGTGCAAAGCAAGGAGAGGGGGCTCAAAGATTTCTTATTATCCCTTAGAATAGGAAAAGGGATTGTTAGAATAGAAAAAGGGATTATGCCTTCTCGGGGATGTCCGCACGATAGCGATACACATCAAGCAGGGCGGTCTCGAGGATGGAGGCGATGGTATAATCTGCCATGCCTCCCTTCATTCCATCGTCCAGACGCTTCAGGGCATCGTGGAAGTCAGAAGCCTGCACGAGCATATTGTGGCTCGTCTTCTTCTCCTTGCCTGATTTCTCATCAAGGGTGATAAAGAGGAGCTTCGCACGATACCATTTGTCGGCACTATCGTCAATCGTCTCAAACACTTCGGCATAACGCGCACGGACGATGTTCGTAACTTCAAATTCGCCTGTGATATAGGGCGTCAGCTCTTCTATGATGCGGCGCTCTGCCTCTGTGAAATTCAAGGCCTCTACAAGATAAGGCTCACAAACTTTCTTGAGCCCACCGTCTTGCATCGTGCGCTCATATTTTACTTTACATTCGAACCATTCTGACATGGCTGTGTGTGAAATTTAAGATTCTACAATAAGGTTTTCCTTTTCTCCATCACGAGGGATTGGAACAAACCTGAAACGTCGGGGTAAAATGTCGTATCTGGGTGTGTACCACACTGTCTGACGTCACCACCGTATGGCGGATGCTCAGCGTCGTATCGGGCAGCAGGCGAAGCTCAAGGCTACTCACCTCAGTCAGACGGATTTCCAGCAGGGAATCCGTCAAAACGCTCAGCTCGCTCACACCGCCATAGCGGTTGCCCACCTGCGACGACTGGCCTGCCTCATACAAATCTACCATATCCATTCGCTGACCACGGTCGAGCAGTGGGATGACAGACAAGGGGGCAGAGAAGAAGAGCGAAAGAAGCGTCAGGGCTGTTTGCGCTATCATAAGGCAATGTCAATTATTGGCCATTAGGCAATATCAACTATTGGCAGCCTTCACCTTGCGGAAGAGGTCGGAGGCGAAAATGAAGCTGTTCAACTTCTCATTGTCAGAGTTCATCACTTCCTCCTTCGTGCCTTCCCAGGCTTTCTGCCCCTCATATATATATATAATGTGCTCGCCGATGCCCATCACCGAATTCATGTCATGCGTATTGATAATGGTCGTCGTGCCAAAGTCCTGCGTAATGGAGTGTATCAACTCATCAATGACGAGCGATGTCTTCGGGTCGAGGCCAGAATTCGGCTCATCGCAGAAAAGATATTTGGGATTGAGGGCAATAGCACGGGCAATGGCCACTCGCTTCTGCATACCACCTGATATTTCGCCGGGATATTTCGCCCCGGCATCTGAAAGATTGACGCGGTCAAGGCAGAACTGTGCGCGCCGACGCCGCTCCTTGTAGCTGTCGGCGGAGAACATATCGAGGGGGAACATCACGTTTTCCAGCACCGATATAGAGTCGAAGAGGGCAGCACTCTGGAATATCATGCCCATCTCGCGTCGAAGCAGACTTTGTTCGTTCTTCGTCATCGACACAAAATCACGGTCATGATAGAGAATTTGACCACCTGTGGGTTCAAACAGCCCCACAATACATTTCATCAACACCGTCTTGCCTGAGCCTGACTGTCCGATGATCAGGTTCGTCTTGCCTGACTCGAACACGGTGCTGATGCCTTTGAGCACTACTTTTCCGTCGTCAAAGGTTTTACGTACATCCACAAGCTGTATCATGATAGGAGACGGGTGAGGAAGATATCAGAGAATAAGACTATCATACTGCTCGCCACCACGGCATCCGTCGAGGCTTTTCCCACCTCTACACTTCCGCCTTCCACGCGATAACCATAGTAGGCGGGGACACTCGTAATGATGAAGGCGAAGAACAGGCTTTTCACTACACCCATCCAGAAAAACCATGGGTGGAAGTCGTATTGCAGGCCTTCCGTCAGATGGGCGGGGGTCAGGATATGGCCGATGTATGCCGCTGCATACGCGCCGAGTATGCCGCTCACCGTCGAGAAGATGACGAGCAGGGGCATCATCGTTATCATACCTACCACCTTCGGCAGTATCAGATACGATGCGCTGTTCACGCCCATGATTTCCAAGGCATCTATCTGCTGCGTCACGCGCATCGTGCCTATCTCTGTCGCTATGTTGCTACCGACTTTGCCCGACAATATCAGACACATGATGCTCGAAGAAAATTCCAGCAGCATGATTTCGCGGGTGACGTAGCCGCTCACCCAGTGGGGCATCCACGCCGACTCGATGTTCATCTTTATCTGTATGCAGATGACGGCACCGATAAAGAAGCTGACGATAAGGACAATGACGATGGAGTCAAGACCCAGCTTTATCATCTCTTTCACGTACTGTCTCCAATACATGACAAACCTTTCCGGCACGGAAAAGACGCGCCCCATGAGCATCAGATAACGCCCTAAGGCATGGAGGTAGGAAGACAAGATCACGTATTCTGTATGTTTTTGGGGAAGGGGGATGGGAGGGAAAAGGGTGGAAGGGGAGATTTTACAAGGAGGTACTGACCTTCACGGAGAGGAAGGGGGAACTTTGCATCAGGTATGCCCGCACGCTACCCGACGGAAATGCCCTCCCTCTGCTTTCGGGGCTTTACTTGCTGGCCTTTCCCTTCTGCGAGAGTGCCACCTCTATGGCGTTCTGCACAATCTCGTTGCCAGGATAGCCGCCCTGCTGCAGATTCGAGAAGGCTTCTGTGCCATCGGCATTGTAGAGCACATAGGCAGGAATGCCGGGGAGGCCAAGCGTCTGGCAGAGGTCGCTCCATTGAGCGTCGGTCAGGCGATAGTGGTCGCCCTCAATGCCTTTCAGCATCTCCGTCCATTTGTCCATCGGCGAGCTCTCACCAGTGATATATACGAACGCGGCACCCTTCTTTATCAATTCGGGCTTGATGGCGTCAATCTCGCGCATAGCCATTCGGCAGGGGCCACACCATGTAGCCCAGAAATCCACCAGCACCACGCGTCCCTTGTAGGCTTCGCGAATGGTCTGGAAGGCTTCTACGCCCGTCAGACTCGCATCCACGGTCTTCACCACGCCCTTCGAGGGAGCGGGAGCGAGGGTTTCGGTCTGGGGAGCTTTGCCATTCTTGGCGCAACTGCTATAGGCAGCCGTAAACGTCAGGGCTGCAAGGAGGAAAAAGATCTTTTTCATGATTCGAGGAGAGGGGGGAATGGGGTTGAAGATGATAAGTTCTTTGTGATTAGTAGGTGTGCAAAAACATTTTGCATTGAATGGTGTTGCAGAGAATCAATAGGAGGGCAGCGACTTCTGCTCGGCTGCTGCCACATTCTGACAGTGCGCGGCAGGCAGCGCAAGGATTACATAAGGCAGGGGCCATAAATTAGTTGTCGATGGAAGATGGTGTTTCTATTTTACTTGGATGTCTTCACGCCTTTTGCACCGTAGGTTTTTGTCTTTCACTCAGTCACGTAGCCCGCTACGCTCCCTCATGAACACCAATGACTGACGGCAAGATAGCTGCGAATACACCACAAGCTAATTGATAGAACCTGCCATGAATCTTGTACGCCTGCTTGGCATTCACCTCCTGAAGGCCTCTGCAAAACCGTGAGGGAGGAATGCCACACACCACATGGAATTTGAACCGCAAAATTAAACCTTTTCCACGAAACTCACCACACAATCAGGTTGTGAAAGACCAACAAACGGTCAAAATAGGCTGAAAAACTGACATTTTTACGAGAAAAATAGGTCACTTTTCAATATTTTCCTATTTTTGCACTTGCTACTCGCGACTTTTTGACGCGTCGCGCACCTTCTCTTATGTATAAACTTAACAACATATATCTACAACTCATGAAGAAAATCTTCCTTTCCGTACTTGTTGCCGCTGCGACCTTCTTCGGTGCCGGCACGGCGAATGCACAGATTAGTGTAAATTTCACCACGGCTGAGATGAACGCGGAGATTGCTGAACTGGCAAACGCCGTCATGGAACAGCAGACCGCAGACCCCGAACAGGCAAACAAAACCTTCAAGAAACTCATCGGCAAGGTGAAGAAAGATAAGGAGCAGGCTACTGCTGCAGGAAAATTCTTCCTCGACAAGAACGTTTACCCCTGCGCCAAGCAGCTCGCCAACGTGGCTTACACAGTCGATCATACCTATGTGCCGGGGCTTATGCTCGGAGTTGGAGTACACCTCCTCCGCAAGAACTATGGCGAAGCCGGTGCGAAGCTCGATGAAATCCTCGCCAACGACCCTGATAACATCGAGGCTCTCCGTCTTTCCGCACGCGTATATAAATATGTGAACCCCTACGCTGCTAAGGACATCCTCAACCAGATTATCGAAAAGGACCCCACCAACCTCGATGCCTACAAGCAGCTCGGCGACATCGCTTACCAGCTCGAAGAATACAAGAATGCCTGCGAGGCGTTCAAGACCTATTTCGATGGTACGCCCAACCCCACGCTTGAAGATCTCCGCTCGGGCGAGAACTATCTGCTCTCACTCATGAATCAGAGCGACCCCTACACCATGAAGGACATGGCTGAGAAGCTCCTCCCCATCGACCCGCAGGACCTCGTCGTACGCCGTATGAAGTTCTTCGCAGACATGGACACCTATGATTATGCCACCGCTGCCAAGGATATCGAATACATCACCAACAAGGAGTACAACGATACGCTCTACCTCTACCTCGACTATGTTTATGCTGCCAACTACGCATCTGAGGTGGAGACGGACTTTGCCAAGGCTATCGAGTTCTACAAGAAGGGCTTGGAAATCGACCCCACCAAGGTGGCTGGCTACAAAGAGGTGGCTACGCTCTACCGCCGCATGAAGAATCCTGCCGAGGGTGTGGAATACTATGTGAAGTATATTGACATGCTCGGCGAAAAGGCTGACGAGGCCGACAAGCTCGGTCTTGGTGTTTACTACACCAGCGTGAAGGATGCTATCCCCAACAAGGAAGATGGCACCTGCGACACTGAAGCTCGCCTGGCTATCATACAGAAGGCTGACCCCTACTTCGCAGAATACATGGAAGTACTCCCCGACAAGTATCAGGGTCCCTTCTATCGCGCAAAACTTTGGATTCGCGACAACCAGGCTCCTGAGGAAGAGCCCAAGATGTACTATGAGAAGACCCTCGAAGTCATCAATGCGCTCAGCGCAGAAGAGGCTGAGAAGGCACTGACCTATAAGAAGACGGCTCTCACCTACCTCATGGTTTACTATCTCAAGACTAACAACGATGCGGTTTGCAAGACTTATGTTGAGCAGATTCTTGCACTCGACCCCAACGACAAACTGGCCCTTCAGGTACAGAGCGTGCTGAACTAATTGAACGCAGCTGAGTCGCCAGGCTATTTTCTATAAATCTGGCATCAAATTGTCTATCCCGAGCATTCCTTTCGCAATGCTCGGGATTTTTTTTGCGCTGTCACCACGAAAAACATAGTCACTTTGAGGCCGAAAAGAGGTTATTTTGAGGCTAAAAGAAATCACTTTTGGGGTAAATTCCAGTCATTCTCAGCTAAAAAGAAGTCTGCTTGAAGCAACTGAGTGATGGAAAATAAAAAATTTAAGTAGGCAAGTAGATCAAGTAGGCAATGAAAGTTAGTTTTATGCTTGAAAATGCGCTATTTCGATGCAGGTTTTAGTCTTGAAATAATGGAGCATAGCGAGCCCACGTGACTGTTTTCAAGGCTAACAGATGTGCAAAAGAGAGGCGTGAAGACATACAAACAATAAAATAATCCCTACAACACTTTCTATAGGTAGGTTCTATTGCCTACTTATGACTGAGGAGAGGATTCAAAACAACTTATAATCTGAGGCGTTACACACAGATGGCAAACAATAAAGGTAGGTTCTACAAATTAGCTTGCGATGTATTTGCGACTATCGTGCCGTAGGTTTTTGTTTTTCACGAGGGAGCGTAGTGGGCTACGTGACTGAATGAAAAACAAAAAGATACGGTGCGAGAGGCGTGAAGACATCCAAGTAAAACAGAAACGCAGCCTTACTTTGAAAACTAATTTATAGAACCTACCTAAATAGTGCCAAGTTATTCACTAAATCAGCGGAAAGACAAGTCATGTAAAAAAAATAACGTAAATTTGCCACAAAATCTAATACCACCATGAAACAAGCACTCTTACTGCTGGTCTTTTGCCTGGCAAATGCCCTACATCTATCGGCGAAGGACAATTACAATTCCGTACAATTGAAAAGCCTGCCACCGCTGAGCGTGGGCTGCGAACAAGGCGTTTCTGCCCCCTTTGCCGCCCTCATCGACGGCAATCTTTATGTGGCGGGAGGCTGCAATTTCCCAGAAGTTCCTGCTGCCGACGGCGGACAGAAAGTGGCGTACGCCGATATATTCATGCTTGAGAACGAGGAGCACTGGGAACAGGTGGGAACGCTCCCCCGCCCTCTTGCCTATGGCGCCACTATCGCACTGCCCGAGGGGATGCTCTGCCTCGGCGGCAACGACGGCGAACGCTCTTTCGATGGCGTGCTTCTCCTGCGTCCTGCACACAACAAAGAGGTGGAGGTGGAGGCTTTAACGCCTCTACCCATGCCGCTCGACAATTTTGCTGCTGCCTACGATAAGGCTGGGGGATATATCTACATCGCCGGCGGAACGTCTGATGGACAACCGTCTATGAAGGCGTGGCGAATGGCATGGCCGAACGGAAAGGCGTGGGAATCTCTCCCCGACCTCCCGGGCAGGCCTCGCGTACAGCCGTGTGGCGTCGTACAGAACAACAATACCGAACCCTGCTTCTACCTCTTCGGCGGTTTCACGCCTTTGGCGTTTGCCGACGATGGCGAGATAACGCACCGCTCGGGCTTATGCTACAGTCCGAAATCGCGCACTTGGCACGAGACGGCTCCCGTCTGCCAGACGAATGCGGCCCTCGTAGGAGCAGCAGCGGTGGCTTCGGGCTCGCAGCATATTCTATTCTTCGGCGGCGTGGACCGCGACGTCTTCGCCAAAGCCGTGCGTCAGGAATATGGCGACGACTATCTCCGCCACCCCGCCGACTGGTATCGCTTCAATCGCCAACTGGTGGCTTTCAACACCATCACGAACGCTTGGGCAGTCGTGGCGGACGATGAGCGGACGGCGCGTGCCGGAGCTGCCGTCGTGGCTGCAGGCGCTGACTGGATTGTCGTAGGCGGAGAGACGAAGCCGGGCATTCGCAGCAATGCCGTCACCACGGTCTCCGTCGCCTCTTCCTGCAGTTTCGGATGGGCGGGATGGCTCGTCCTCATCCTCTATCTCGGCGGAATGATTGCCCTGGGCTACTATTTCATGCGGCGCGAGAGTGGTGCCGACGATTTCTTCAAGGGGGGCGGACGCATACCTTGGTGGGCAGCAGGTATTTCCATTTATGCCACGATGCTCAGTGCCATCACTTACATGGCTTATCCTGCGAAGGCGTATGCCACTGACTGGACTTACTATCCCATGCTCGTCACGATTCTCATCGTCTCCTTCCCCGTCTGCCACTATTATCTGCCCTTCTTCCGCCGCCTGAATGTGACGACGGCTTACGAATATCTCGAACGCCGCTTCAATGCCTCCACACGTCTGATGGCAAGTGCCCTCTTCATCGTCTTCATGGTGGCGCGTATGGCGCTCGTGCTCTATCTGCCCTCGCTCGCCCTCACGGCCGTGACGGGCATCGACATCTATATCTGCATCGTCCTGATGGCCATCATCACCATCGTCTATTGCACGATGGGCGGCGTCGAGGCAGTGGTATGGGGCGATGTGGTGCAGGGATTCATCCTCGTTGGCGGTGCCATCTTTGCCGTTGCCTGGCTTGCTCTCGGCACGGAGGGAGGCATCACGGGATTCTTCGACATCGCTGCCGCCGACGGCAAATTCCGCCTCTTCGACTGGAGTCTGAGCTATAAGAGTGCCACGTTCTGGGTCATCATCATCGGTGGCATGGCGAACAATCTCATCAGCTACACCTCCGACCAAACCGTCATTCAGCGCTATCTCACCACGCGCGATGAGGGAGAAGCACGCCGCTCCATCATGCTCAATGGTGTGATGAGCGTCTTTGTCAGCGTAGCCTTCTTTGCCATCGGTGCCGGACTTTACACATTCTTCAAGACGCACCCCACGGCAATGGATGTGACGATGCTGAAGAATGATACGATCTTCCCATTCTTCATGATGAGCCAACTGCCGCAAGGGCTCGCCGGTCTGCTCATCGCTGCCATTTTTGCCGCCACCATGAGCACCATCTCCAGCAATATCAACTCCGTCGCCACGGCGTTCAGCGTCGATTTCTTCCGTCGCTTCCGTCCGCAGTCGTCTGAGCGCGAAGTGCTCCACTGCGCTCGCGTCACGTGCATCGTCAGCGGACTCATCGGCATGGGTATCGCCATACTCATGGCCACGTGGAACATTCTCTCCCTCCTCGACTTCTTCCAAGAAATTCTCGGACTCCTTTCGAGCGGCCTGGGCGGTCTGTTCCTCATGGGCATTTTCTTCCCGCGCATCGGCGGACGGGCTGCCATGACGGGGTTCGTCAGTGGTGTCCTTGCCGTCTTCGCCGTGAAATACACCACGGATGCTTCCTTCCTCCTCTATGGAGCCATCGGTCTGTGCGTCAGCGTTGTAGTGGGCCTGCTCGCCTCCTTAGTCTTCCGCTCCGGCGAGCCTGCGAAGGGACTGACGTGGAAGACTATCCCGAAGGAATAATCCTCGCGCCATCCTCGCGCCTCAAGCGTCTTTTACGCACATTCTGAAAAAAGTGAACAAAAAATTTGGAAGTAACACAAAAATTGCCGTAACTTTGCAATCTGTTTCCCATAACGAAAACGGCGAAACAGACGGATAACGCCCCCATCTACAAGACCACTATTTGTTTCATTAAAAATCAGTAAAGCTATGTCAGTAATCGTTACTCCTGAGAATGCTCAAAGCCTGCTTGAGCAGGACTTGCCCCTCGTCCTCGACTTCAGTGCCACATGGTGCGGCCCCTGCCGTAAGGTGTCTCCCATCATGGACGAACTTGCCGAAGAATTTGCCGGCCGCGTTGTTGTGGCAAAGGCGGATGTTGACGAGTGCGAAGATCTGGCCATCGACTTTAAGGTGCGCAATGTGCCCACCATCCTCTTCATCAAGGACGGAAAGGTGGTCGATAAGCAGACGGGTGCCGCATCGAAGAATGTATTTGTGGAGAAAATCAACGCGCTCCTCGGCTAATTTATTCAGATTTCACACCTCAAGAAAACCATTATGGCTATCCTTGACGACGAACTGCTGCAAGACGCACAGCTCGATGCGCTTATCATTGACTTCATACGCCAGGCTCTGCCGAAGGACGTGGCTGAGAAGTACGATGAGGAAAAGTTGTTCTACATCCACGACCTCATTGAGGAATATCTCGCCCAGACCGATGTCTTAGACAGCGAGCCCGACGAAGATGGTTTCGTCAACATCGAAATCGATGCCATCACCGCCTTCATCGCCAGCAAGGCAAAGGCTGAAAACATGGGCAACTTCGATGAGAACGACTTATCGCTGATTGTCGAGGCCGACCTTTCCTACGGCGACGACTTTGAAGACGAGGAGGCGTAACACTCCTATATATATTATAGGGTCTATCACTCATATATTTATATAGAGCCTCTATATATTACGTAGGGCCTTTGCTCCACATACGTGGGCAAATATCTTCACGCAAGCCCTCCCACCGTCTTTTTTTCCCTTCCATTGCGCCCTCCCACCGCGCCCTCCATGCCGCGGTTGGAGGGCGCATAGCGTTTTGCAGCACCCTCCACTGGCAAGATTTATAACTTCCAATTACAAAACAAAGGCAGAAAAGGGGAAATAGCCCTTATTTCAAAGGAAAGCACTGCACACTTTCGGGCAAAATGCGTAATTTTGCCATGTCTTTATTACCTATTTACCGAAATGTCTATCAGCAAAACACGCCAACGGCTTATTGATGTAGCACGCGAACTCTTTGCCACAAAGGGCATTGAGGCAACCACGATGAACGATATTGCTGCCTTGTCAGGAAGAGGACGACGTACCCTTTATACCTATTTCAGAAACAAAGAGGAAGTCTATACCGCCGTCGTGGAGAACGAACTGGAATATATCTCGCGCGAAATGGACAAAGTGGTGCACGAAACCTGCTCGCCCGAGAAAAAGATAGTGCAGCTCATCTATAAACACCTCAGCCTCATCGCTGACACCGTGAAGCGAAACGGCAGTATCAATGCTGAGTTTTTTCAAGACATCAACAAGGTGGAACGTACGCGCCGAAAGTTCGACATCGAGGAAATCTTTGCTATACGCTCTATTCTCGAAGAAGGCGTGGCATGCGGCACGTTCGAGGTCGATAACATCAACTTCACGGCTGATATCATCCACTTCGCCATCAAAGGTATGGAGGTGCCCTACATCTTCGACAAGGTGGGAGCAGGCATCAGCATAGAAGACAGTATTCCCATGGCAGAACGCATCATCTGCCGCGCCTTGGGAGTCAAAAACATATAATATCTCCGCATCATCAAACACTCATTATTTATATATATGGGACTTTTAACCGGAAAAGTAGCACTCATCACTGGTGCCGCACGTGGCATCGGAAAGGGACTCGCCCTTAAGTTCGCCGAAGAAGGCGCAGACATCGCATTTACCGACCTCGTCCTCAACGACGAAATGAAGGCTGGCCTGGAGGCTACACGCCAAGAAATCGAGGCTCTCGGAGTCACCTGCCGCGCCTATGCAGGCAATGCAGCCGACTTCGCAGAGACTGAAGCTGTCGTAAAACAAATTCACGAAGACTTCGGACACATTGACATCCTCGTCAACAATGCTGGTATCACGAAAGACGGACTCATGCTCCGTATGACGGAACAACAGTGGGATGCCGTGCTGAACGTCAATCTCAAGTCGGCTTTCAACTTCATCCACGCCCTGCTCCCCATCATGATGCGCCAGCGTGACGGACGTATCATCAACATGAGCTCCGTAGTGGGTGTACATGGCAATGCCGGACAGGCTAACTATGCAGCTTCCAAGGCTGGAATGATTGCCTTGGTGAAGAGCGTGGCTCAGGAGATGGGAAGCCGCGGCATTCGTGCCAACGCCATCGCTCCCGGATTCATTGAGACAGCCATGACGCAGCAGCTCCCTGAAGATGTTCGCAAGGAATGGATGAAGAAGATTCCTCTTCGTCGTGGCGGACAAGTGGAAGACATTGCCAACGTGGCTCTCTTCCTCGCTTCAGACCTTTCTGCCTACGTCAGCGGACAAGTCATTCAGGTTGATGGCGGCATGAATATGTAAAAATTTGGAACACAAGGCTTTGAGAAGCAAATGCTTTTCAAAGCCTTTTCTATGTTCCTATCCCTTTCAAAGAGAAAAAGACTGTGACTGTAATCTACGAGGACAACCATATCATCGTCGTCAACAAGCGTTCTGGCGAAATCGTCCAAGGCGACAAGACGGGCGACCGCACGCTGGCAGACAATGTTAAAGAATATATCAAGGCGAAATATGCTAAGCCGGGTGCCGTATTTTTGGGCACTGTCCATCGGTTAGACCGCCCTGTGAGCGGCATCGTCGTCTATGCCCGCACCTCAAAGGCATTGGCACGGCTCAATGAGATGTTTCGACGGGGCGATGTGAAAAAGACCTACCACGCCATCGTGCCACTGCAAGCAGAAAATCCACAGAAGGGACGTGAAGAACGGGCGCAACTGGCAGAAGGCGTACGACTGACACACTATCTGACACGCAACGAACGACAGAACCGCGCTTATGCCTTTAATCAGGAAACACCTGGGGCAAAGCTCGCCATACTTGATGCCCAGACAGTGAAGACGACGGAACGCCTGCAACTCATTGAAGTACGCCTCCACACAGGGCGACACCACCAGATACGTTGCCAGCTCGCTGCCATCGGCCTGCCCATTCGCGGCGATTTGAAATACGGTGCCCCACGCCCGAATCCCGATGGGAGCATCTGCCTTCACGCCCGCCACATAGAGTTCGTACACCCCGTCTCAAAACAGCCCATCAGCCTCACCGCACCCTACCCCGAACTGCCTGTTTGGCGCGTAATGGAAGATTAACACGATGGTCTTCATAGCTCCCGGCTTGCCTTAATATGCTATTTTTGACTATTTCAAGGCTTAATCAAGAGCGAATAAATAGACCATCGAAGCCCCGCCACAGACGGCAAAACCATAAAAGAAAGGCGAAAACACACAAAAAAAAGCCCATTACGCAGTGGGCTCAAAAGATTTTTAGTAATTTTGCGCTCAAAACTATACGCTAACACTACTGCACTCTATAATATAAAGAGGAGTGCTGACAAAAACAGCACCCCTCCACAAACCAACGACCAATAACAGCAATGCGAAAAGTCACCCTACAGCTCAGCGACGGCACCCGCTTTCACGGAACGAGCTTCGGCTATGAGACTCCCGTGGCAGGCGAAGTCGTGTTCAACACCGCTATGACGGGCTATCCAGAAAGCCTGACCGACCCCTCATACGCTGGTCAATTGATGACACTCACCTACCCTCTCGTAGGCAACTATGGCGTTCCCGCCTTCAGCGTAGAGAAGAACGGTCTCGCCACATTTATGGAAAGCGATAAAATCTACGCACGCGCCATCATCGTCAGTGATTACTCCGAGGAGTATTCGCACTGGAATGCAAAGGAGAGTCTGGCAGAATGGCTGAAGCGCGAGCATGTGCCTGGCATCACAGGCATTGATACGCGCCAGCTGACGAAGGTGCTGCGTGAACATGGAGTTATGATGGGAAAAATCCTCTTCGATGATGAGCCTGACAACATTCCAGAAGCACAATATGAAGGGGTGAACTTTGTAGCACAAGTGAGCTGCAAGGAGGTGATAGAATACAAGGCAGCAGATTACACAGCTGCTGATGCTGACCACCTCAAGGTGCTTCGCGAACCTTGCCACAAACGCGTCGTACTCGTAGATTGCGGCGTAAAGAACAACATTATCCGCTGCCTCCTGCGTCGCGGAGTTGATGTCGTGCGCGTGCCCTGGGACTATGATTTCAACACTTTGGAGTTCGATGGCCTCTTCCTCGCAAACGGTCCGGGCGACCCCGACACTTGCGCCGTAGCAGTAGAGCACATCCGCCAGTTCCTCGCATCGACGCCCGTTAAACCCTGTATGGGAATTTGTATGGGTAACCAGCTCCTCTCAAAAGCTGCTGGTGCCACTATTTATAAACTGAAATATGGCCACCGCTCCCACAACCAACCCGTGCGCATGGTGGGGACAAACAAATGTTTCATCACCAGCCAAAACCATGGCTACGCCGTGAAGACGGACACCTTGGGAGCAGACTGGGAGCCCTACTTCATCAATATGAACGACGGTTCGAACGAGGGTATTCGCCATAAGACGAACCCATGGTTCTCCGCACAGTTCCATCCCGAAGCATGCTCAGGGCCTGTAGATACGGAGTTCCTCTTCGACGATTTCGTTGACCTTCTTACCCAATAAATCCCCCTACTCAACACCATGATTGACACAAACATCAAGAAAGTTCTGCTGTTAGGTTCCGGCGCGCTGAAGATTGGCGAAGCTGGAGAGTTTGACTATTCCGGTAGCCAATGTCTGAAGGCTCTGAAGGAAGAAGGCATCGAAACCGTACTTATCAACCCGAACATCGCCACGGTGCAAACTTCGGAGGGAGTGGCTGACCAGATTTACTTTCTCCCCGTGACCCCCTATTTCGTAGAACGCGTCATCGAGAAAGAACGTCCGCAGGGAATCATGCTGGCATTCGGCGGACAGACCGCGCTGAACTGCGGTGTAGAACTCTTCCGTACTGGCGTCTTAGAGAAATATGGCGTAGAGGTATTGGGTACCCCCGTACAAGCCATCATCGATACCGAAGACCGCGAACTCTTTGTCAAGAAGCTCGATGAGATTCAGGTGAAGACCATCAAATCGGAGGCGGTGGAGAACATCGAAGATGCTCGCCGCGCTGCCAAAGATTTGGGCTACCCCGTCATCATCCGCGCTGCTTATGCCTTAGGTGGTTTGGGTTCAGGATTCTGCGACAATGAGGAAGAACTGAACAAAATAGCCGAAAAGGCCTTCTCATTCTCCCCTCAGGTACTCGTAGAGAAGAGTCTAAAGGGCTGGAAAGAGGTGGAATATGAGGTAGTGCGCGACCGTTTCGACAATTGCATCACCGTCTGCAATATGGAGAACTTCGACCCACTCGGCATACATACGGGCGAGTCAATCGTTATTGCACCTTCGCAGACACTCACTAACAGTGAATACCATAAACTCCGCGAACTCGCCATCCGCATCGTACGCCATGTAGGCATCGTCGGCGAATGTAACGTACAATATGCTTTCGACCCCGAGAGCGAGGACTATCGCGTCATCGAGGTCAATGCTCGTCTGAGCCGCTCATCGGCTTTGGCATCGAAGGCCACGGGCTACCCCTTGGCTTTCGTTGCTGCCAAGCTTGGACTGGGCTACGGACTCTTCGACCTGAAGAACTCCGTGACGAAGACCACCTCTGCATTCTTCGAACCTGCACTCGACTATTGCGTCTGCAAGATTCCACGTTGGGACCTCGGCAAATTCCGCGGCGTCGATCGCGAGCTGGGTAGCTCAATGAAGTCGGTCGGCGAGGTGATGGCTATTGGCCGCACCTTCGAAGAGGTCATCCAAAAGGGTCTCCGCATGATTGGTCAGGGTATGCACGGCTTTGTCGGCAACCATGAACTGAAGATTGACGATGTGGATGCTGCACTAAAGGCACCAACCGACAAGCGTATCTTCGTCATCGAAAAGGCCTTCAATCAGGGATATTCCATCGACCAAATCCACGAACTGACAAAGATTGACCGATGGTTCCTCCAGAAGCTCTATAATCTGCACCTCACCTACAAGGAACTGGAGAGTGTGGGCAACATCAATATCCTCGACAACGAACTCTTGGCAAAGGCAAAGCGCATGGGATTCACTGACTTCCAGGTAGCTCGCGCCATTGGCTTAGAGAAAGAGATGGAAATGGAAAAGGCGCAGCTCGCCGTCCGCTCACGCCGCAAGATGGCAGGCATCGTTCCTTACGTCAAGCAGATTGACACGCTGGCTGCCGAATACCCAGCACAGACGAACTACCTCTACCTGACATATAGTGCTATTGCTCACGATATTCAGTTTGAAAACGACCATCGTTCCGTCGTTGTCCTTGGTTCGGGAGCCTATCGCATCGGTTCATCGGTAGAGTTCGACTGGTGTGGCGTTCAGGCGTTGAACACCATCCGCAAGGAGGGATTCCGTTCCGTGATGATCAACTACAACCCTGAGACGGTATCGACAGACTATGATATGTGCGACCGCCTCTACTTCGACGAGCTGACCTTCGAACGTGTGCTTGACATTCTCGATTTAGAGACCCCATACGGCGTTGTAGTATCGACAGGTGGACAGATTCCGAACAACTTGGCTATGCGTCTCGATGAGCAGCACGTGCCCATCCTCGGTACACAGGCAAAATATATCGATAATGCTGAGGACCGCGATAAGTTCTCCGCCATGCTCGACCGCATCAATGTCGATCAGCCAGCTTGGGCTGCACTGACCTCGATGGACGACATCAACGAGTTCATTAAGAAGGTGGGATTCCCCGTTCTCGTACGTCCCTCCTACGTCCTCTCGGGTGCTGCCATGAACGTTTGCCACAATCAGGAAGATTTGGAACGCTTCCTGAAGATGGCGGCAAACGTATCGAAGAAACACCCCGTCGTGGTCAGCAAATTCCTGATGCACGCCAAAGAGGTGGAAATGGATGCTGTAGCTAAAGACGGCGAAATCATTGCATACGCCATTTCCGAGCATATAGAATTTGCAGGAGTACACTCAGGTGATGCTACCATACAATTCCCGCCACAGAAACTCTATGTAGAAACGGCGCGTCGCATCAAGAAGATTTCAAAGAAGATTGCCAAAGAGCTCAACATATCGGGTCCCTTCAACATTCAGTTCTTGGCACGCGAGAATGATATCAAGGTCATCGAGTGCAATCTCCGCGCCTCGCGCTCCTTCCCCTTCGTGAGCAAGGTGCTGAAGATGAACCTCATTGAGATGGCAACACGTATCATGCTGGGTCTGCCCGTAGAGAAACCTGCTCGTAGCATCTTTGATTTGGAATACGTGGGCATTAAAGCGAGCCAATTCTCCTTCAACCGTCTGCAAAAGGCCGACCCCGTGCTGGGCGTCGATATGGCTTCCACGGGCGAGGTAGGTTGCTTGGGCGAAGACGCTCGGTCCGCCCTCCTCAAAGCTATGCTCAGTGTGGGCCATCGCATCCCGAAGAAGAACATCCTGCTCTCTACGGGTCCGGCAAAACAAAAGGCTGAACTGCTCAATGCGGCACAGATGCTGGCAGAGAATGGCTATCAAATCTACGCTACGCAAGGCACAGCACGCTATCTGGCTGAAGAAGGCATTCCCGCTCAGCGTGTGCTTTGGCCCTCGGAAGCAGAGAAGGTGGTGTCAGGAAGCGAAGAAGACAAGCTGCCTCGCGCCCTCGATATGCTCCACAACAAGGAGATTGACATGGTGGTGAATATCCACAAGAACTTCTCTACGGGCGAATTGACCAATGGCTACCACATACGTCGTGCAGCCGTTGACCTCAATATTCCGCTCATCACGAATGCACGTCTTGCCTCTGCTTTCATCTACGCTTTCTGCACGATGAAGCTGGAAGACCTCGAAATCAAGTCATGGCAAGAGTTTTAAGCTTGCTCAATAGCTTGTACGCCCCATCTTTTGACTAAAAACAAAACCTTGTAGCAGGCACGCCCCGAGCCAATCGGCATCAACGGGGACGTGCCTGCCCTATAGAATAATATATAATGTATCGCACTAACACCTGCGGAGAACTCCGCCTTGCAAATGTTGGACAAAGCGTCACGCTGGCCGGATGGGTACAGCGCACCCGAAAGATGGGTGGAATGACGTTTGTGGATCTCCGCGACCGCTACGGAATTACCCAACTCGTCTTCAACGAAGAAACCAATGCTGACCTCTGCGCTCAGGCTAACAAACTGGGCCGCGAATACGTCATCCAGGTGACGGGCGAGGTCAACGAACGCTACTCGAAAAACCCCAACATGCCGACGGGCGACATCGAAATCGCTGTCAATAATCTCATCGTACTCAACGCCAGTCAGACTCCTCCTTTCACTATCGAAGAGAATACGGATGGCGGCGATGATTTGCGCATGAAATACCGTTATCTCGATTTGCGCCGCAGCAATGTCCGCGCAAATCTCGAATTACGCCATAAGTTCTGCCTTGCCGTACGCCATTTCCTCGACAGCAAGGGATTCTTGGAAATCGAAACGCCCGTACTCGTAGGCTCTACCCCCGAAGGTGCTCGTGACTTCATCGTACCGAGCCGTATGAACCCCGGACAGTTCTACGCCCTCCCGCAGTCACCCCAAACGCTGAAACAGCTTCTCATGGTGGCTGGCATGGACCGCTATTTCCAAATCGTCAAGTGTTTCCGCGATGAAGACCTTCGCGCTGACCGTCAGCCCGAGTTCACACAGATTGACTGTGAGATGAGTTTTGTGCAGCAGGACGATATCATCAATGTCTTCGAGGAGATGACGAAACATCTCTTCAAGGAACTCCGTGGCGTTGACCTTGGCGAGCAGCCCTTCCTCCGCCTCAGCTGGCATGAGGCTATGCGCCGCTTCGGTAGCGACAAGCCTGATATGCGCTTCGGTATGGAGTTTGTAGAGTTAAAAGACATCTTTGCGGGCAAAGCAGACTTCGCCGTCTTCAACGATGCTGCTTACATTGGTGGTATCTGCGCCAAGGGTTGCGCTTCTTACACGCGCAAGCAGCTTGATGAGCTCACCAACTTCGTCAAGAGCCAGCAGGTGGGTGCTAAGGGACTCGTCTATGCTCGTGTTATGGAAGACGGCAGCGTGAAGAGTTCCGTCGATAAGTTCTATTCACAGGAGGTATTACAGGAAATGAAGGCTGCCTTTGATGCTAAACCTGGCGACCTCGTCCTCATCCTCTCTGGCGAAGATGTCAACAAGACGCGTAAGCAGCTCTGTGAGCTCCGTCTGCTCATGGGCGAACGTCTCGGACTGCGCGATAAGAATAAGTTCGCGCTCCTTTGGGTAGTAGATTTCCCCATGTTCGAATGGAGCGAAGAGGAAGGGCGGCTCATGGCGATGCACCATCCTTTCACCTCTCCGAAACCTTGCGACATCGAAAAGCTTGACAGCGACCCTGCCAACGTCCTCGCAGATGCCTATGACATGGTCTGCAATGGTGTAGAAGTGGGCGGTGGATCCATCCGTATTCACGATGCTGTCCTGCAGGCAAAGATTTTCAAAGTGCTCGGCTTCACCCCCGAAAAGGCACAGGAGCAATTCGGATTCCTGATGAATGCCTTCAAATATGGTGCGCCTCCTCACGGTGGACTCGCCTACGGTCTCGACCGCTTCGTCAGTCTCTTTGCCGGACTCGACAGCATCCGCGACTGCATCGCCTTCCCGAAAAACAACTCTGGACGCGATGTTATGCTCGATGCTCCGGGCTTCGTAGATCAAAAGCAACTCGATGAATTGCAACTTGAAATCAAGAAACCCGAAGCTTAATACAGAATGATTCTTTCTATGACTGGCTACGGCAAAGCCGATGCCACCTATAAAGATAAGAAGATACACGTGGAGGTCAAGTCGCTCAACAGCAAAGCACTTGACTTCTCCATGCGTATTGCACCGCTCTATCGCGAGAAGGAGATGGAAATCCGCAAGATGGTCTCCACAGTCGTAGAGCGCGGAAAAGTGGAACTCAACCTTTGGGTTGAAAAAGAGACGACGTCTGTAGGTGCTACCATCAATGCCGACGTCGTGCAAAACTACATCCGACAGATTCAGGCAGTTTCCGAACAGACGGGCATCGCAACTCCTCAACCACAGGCATATTGGGACATCCTCGTACGTCTTCCCGAACTTACGCTGAACACTTCTGCCGAAGAGCAACTCAGCGAGGAAGAATGGGAAGTGGTAAAGACCACGGTGGCACAGGCCACGGAAGCACTGATGGATTTCCGCCGACAGGAGGGTGAAGCCCTGACGCTAAAGTTCAATAAGAATCTTGACACCATCACCGAACTGCTCGTCAATATCGAACCGTTCGAACAGAGCCGCGTGGAGCGCATCCGCAAGCGACTGGAAGACAGGCTGGCTGAACTCAAGGGCGTAGATTACGACAAAAACCGACTGGAGCAGGAACTCATCTATTATATTGAGAAACTCGACATCAACGAGGAGAAACAGCGACTGACCAACCATCTCAACTATTTCCGTGAGACCATGGCTTCTGGCCACGGTCAGGGCAAGAAACTCGGCTTTATTGCACAGGAAATGGGACGCGAAATCAACACTACGGGCTCAAAGTCTAATCAGGCGGAGATGCAAAACATCGTGGTGAAGATGAAGGATGAGTTGGAACAAATCAAAGAGCAGGTGCTCAACGTGATGTAGTCTTTCCCACTCCTCGCATTTACACCTCTCCTTCATGGTGGGAACTATTCATTCATACACCCTTTTTGCGTTCAGACATACGCTGCAAGCGGAGCACTAACGGCACGCCGATACATTCATTCCCATGGCGGTTGCCTGTTTTGCTCGTCATTTTGCAGTGGCGTGAAAGCATGGCATGAATGAATAGTCCCCACCTATATTTTTATCCGCATGGCAAACGCCACAAATGTCTTGCCCTCACCCACTTTTCATCTCTCCCCTCATTTATCGAACAATACTTCTATGACGAAGGTCATCATTTTAAGCGCACCCTCTGGCTCTGGCAAATCAACCCTGATACAACATCTGCTTGAAAAAAAGGTACCAATGCACTTCAGCATCAGTTGCACCAGCCGTCCACCTCGCGGCGCGGAGCGTCATGGTGTAGAATATTTTTTCATCACCCCCGAAGAGTTTCGCCAACACATTGCTGCGGGCGATTTTTTGGAATACGAGGAGGTCTATACCGACCGCTTCTACGGCACACTCCGCCAGCAGCTTGACGCACAACTGGAAGCAGGCGAAAACGTCATCTGTGATGTCGATGTCAAGGGTGGCATCAACATCAAGAAATGCTATGGCGACCGCGCACTGAGCGTATTTATCAAGCCTCCTTCGATAGAGGCTCTACGCCGACGCCTTGAAGGTCGGGGCACAGAAACGCCAGAGGCTATACAGATGCGTCTCGACAAGGCGGAATATGAAATGTCGTTCGCCCCACAGTTTGATGCCGTCATCGTCAATGATGATTTGGAAAGAGCAAAAGCCGACATTTACCGCATCGTCACAGAATTTCTTGCTCGATAAAGTATCATGAACATTGGCATCTTTGGCGGTTCGTTCAACCCCATCCACTATGGACACATTGCACTGGCAGAAGCTGCCCTCCGTGAAGGCTTTGTCGATGAGGTTTGGCTACTGATTTCGCCACACAATCCACTCAAGCCCTCTGCGTCGCTGGCTGATGAAACAGAGCGTCTGCGCCTGGCAAAGATGGCATTGGAGCAGCATCGACGTGATGCTGATGCCCACCAACTGCCGACGTGGAGCGAAGCAAAGGCAGCGCACCACATCGTAGCGAGCGATTTCGAGTTCAGCCTCGAACGTCCTTCCTTCACCTGGCAAACCTTGCAAGCACTGCAGACCCATTTTCCACAGCACCGATTCTCCCTTATCATCGGCGGCGACAACTGGGAGTGCTTCGACCGTTGGCGAAACTGGAAAGACATACTACTGACCACGCCCATCATCGTCTATCCACGCCAAGATTCCATCCTCACACGACGCGAGGGGTTTCCTGCACCTCGCGTGCTTGATGCTCCACTCTTCCCCTTTAGCAGTACGGATATTCGCCGTGCGCTACAGGCAAACGCCTCTGACCAGCAACTGGCAGAATGGCTACCAGCGGATATCATCAATTCTTGCCGACGCCTCTATGGGCAGAACACCATAGAGGGATAAAACACACTTGCGACCTTAAACTCTGAAAATAAAATCTTATGTACGATATACAACTTAACGAAAGCGGGACACGACATCTCGAAGTAGATGACCAAATGTTCCAGACCATCGCAAAATATCAACTCTTCCAGCAACTCGTGAGTTCCACGGGCTACGTCACGGAGCATGATTTAGACCGTCTGAAACTCACCGTGAGAAGCCTCATCGCCAACTCCACGGAGAATACGAAAGACCTTCTCGACCTCTGCATTGATGTCATTTACCACGAAAAGATGAAGGCCTTCGGTCTCCAGCGTCTCATCGAAGCTTTCCAAATATGGCAGGCCACGCAGGCTGAAGCAGATTCACAGAAAATGGAAGAGGCTGTAACGCCAGAAGATTAACAGGCCAAACGTTGCCCACGAAAGACATATACATCTTTCCCCGACACACAAAAGTCCAGTTGTCAACGCCATCTATCTACCTACACAACAGAACCTAACCTTATGCCACAACTCACCGATTGGCTTCCCACCACCCGTAAAGAGATGGAACTACACGGGTGGAGCCAGCCTGACATCGTGATTTTCTCTGCCGATGCCTATGTTGATCATCCCAGCTTCGGAGCTGCCGTTATCGCTCGTGTCATCGAAGCAGAGGGCTTTCGTGTCTGCATCGTCCCACAGCCTGACTGGCATGGCGATTTCCGCGATTTCAAACGCTTCGGACGCCCACGGCTCTGCTTCATGATAGCTCCCGGCGGCATGGACTCTATGGTCAACAAATATACTGCGGCACGACGGCTACGCTCGGAAGATGCCTTCAGTCCTGACGGCCGACACGATATGCGCCCTGAGATGCCCACCATCGTCTATACTCGCATTCTCAAACAGCTCTACCCTGACTGCCCAGTCGTGCTCGGAGGCATCGAAGCATCGCTCCGCCGACTCTCTCACTATGATTATTGGAAGCAGCAGCTCCGTCCGTCAATCCTCGAAGAAAGCGAGGCCGACTTACTCATCTATGGCATGGGCGAACTGCCGACCATCGAACTCGTACAACTCTTGGAAAGCCGATTAGGACATCATTGCGATGAATGTTGCGTCACGACGTCTGACTTTCACGCACTGCTCAAGAAAAAGCCTATCCGTCAGACGGTCAGCATCTTCACGCATGAGGAAATTCCCGGAGGCATTACGCCTGCCGACATCCTCTTGGCAAGCCACGAGGAGTGTCTGCACGACAAGAAAGCCCACGCCCGAAATTTCCGTCATATAGAAGAGGAGAGCAACAGCATGGAGCCGCGACGCCTCATCCAGCCCTTGCTGCGACACTACACCACCGACAAGGATATGCGTTGCATAGAAGCCGTGCCTACTGCCGACGCGCCATCATCGCCCGATGGCGGAAAACGCTATATCGTCTGCAATGTCATGTTCCCACCAATGACGCAGAAGCAGGTTGACCATTCCTTCGACCTTCCTTATACGCGTCTGCCGCACCCGAAATACAAGGGGAAGACCATCCCTGCTTTCGAGATGATAAAATTCTCCGTCAATCTCCACCGTGGCTGCTTCGGCGGCTGTGCTTTCTGCACCATCTCGGCTCATCAGGGGAAATTCATCATGAGCCGGTCGAAGGAGAGCATCCTCCGCGAGGTTGAAGCCATCACGCGAATGCCAGACTTCAAAGGCTATCTTAGCGACCTCGGCGGACCGAGTGCGAACATGTACTCGATGCACGGCAAGAATCTTGACATCTGCCGAAAGTGCCGAAAGCCTTCGTGCATTCACCCCAAGGTCTGCCCCAACCTTCATGCTGACCATCAGCCGCTTCTTGACATCTACCGCGCCGTCGATGCCTTGCCGGGCATTAAGAAGAGCTTTATTGGGTCGGGCGTGCGCTACGACCTCCTCTTGCATCCCTACAAAGAGGATGCCTTGCGATATAGTGCCGAAGAATACACTCGTGAACTGATTCTGCACCATGTCTCAGGGCGTCTGAAGGTGGCACCTGAACACACATCGCTCAATGTCCTTGACATCATGCGCAAACCGGACTTCCGGCAGTTCTACCAATTTAAGCGCATATTCGATGATCTCAATCGCCGCGAGGGATTGAAGCAACAGATTATCCCCTACTTCATGTCGAGCCATCCCGGATGCCATGCCGAAGACATGGCAGAACTGGCGGCGGAAACGAAAGACCTGGATTTCCGCCTCGAACAGGTGCAAGACTTCACCCCTACGCCGATGACCGTGGCTACCACTTGCTGGTACACGGGTTATCATCCTTATACCCTCGAACCCATTTTTACTGCCATCAGTCCTGAGGAGAAGCAGCGACAACGCATGTTTTTCTTTTGGTACAAGCCAGAAGAGAAGCAACACATTATCAGCGAATTGCGCCGCATGAATCGTCCGGACCTCATTGCACGTCTCTACCCTTCTGCTTGGAAGGAACCTTTCGCAGCCTCCTCTCAAAAAGGAAAGCCTCACCCCAAAGGGCAGCAAGAAGGCAAGCAAGGCCGCGGGAACAATGCGGGCAGACGAACCCGTCGATAAACAAGAAAAATCTATAGGTAGGTTCTATCAATTAGCTTGCGATGTATTTGCGACTATCGTGCCGTAGGTTTTTGTTTTTCACGAGGGAGCGTAGCGGGCTACGTGACTGAATGAAAGACAAAAACCTACGGTGCGAGAGGCGTGAAGACATCCAAGCAAGACAGAAACACTGCCTTACATTGAAAACTAATTTATAGAACCTACCTATACTCAACCAACATAAACATCATAAAGACTTATGGAAAAGAAAATCCGTGCAGCCATTGTTGGCTACGGCAACATCGGACGCTATGCCTTGGAAGCCATTGAGGCTGCTCCCGACATGGAGTGCTGCGGCATCGTCCGTCGCAACGGTGCTGAAAACCGTCCTGCCGAACTGGCAGGCTATCCCGTCGTTCGCGACATCAGCGAACTCTCTCAGGTGGACGTTGCCATCCTCGCCACTCCCACTCGCAAAGTCGAAGAGCACGCCCTGCAATGTCTCGCCCTCGGCATCAACACCGTAGATTCCTTCGACATCCACACACAGATTGTACCTCTGCGCCGTTCTCTCGATAAGGCAGCAAAAGAGCATGGTGCCGTCAGCATCATCAGTGCAGGATGGGACCCCGGTAGCGACAGCGTCGTACGCACGCTCATGGAGAGCCTTGCTCCCAAAGGCATCAGCTACACCAATTTCGGACCCGGTCGCTCCATGGGACACAGCGTTGCCGTACGTGCCATCGAGGGTGTTCGCGATGCCCTGAGCATGACCATTCCCGTCGGAACGGGCATTCACCGCCGCATGGTCTATGTGGAACTGGAAGAAGGTGCAGACTTCAAGACCGTAGAGGCTGCCATCAAGGCCGACCCCTACTTCGTCAACGATGAAACCCACGTGCAGCAGGTGGCCTGCGTAGATGATCTGAACGATGTGGGCCACGGTGTCAATCTCACGCGCAAGGGCGTGAGCGGCAAGACGCACAACCAGCTCTTCGAGTTCAACATGCGCATCAACAATCCTGCCCTCACAGCGCAGGTGCTCGTCAATGTGGCTCGCGCTGCCATGCGTCAGCAGCCCGGTGCATACACCATGATTGAAATCCCCGTCATCGACTATCTCCCTGGCGACCGCGAGGAAATCATCCGTCACCTCGTATAGCCCTTCTTTTTCACTGGCTCTCTGTCTATCATGCAGGCCAACTTCCGTATTTCCTAAAGCGCAGAATCCTACAGGTTTCGCACAGAGACATCCAAGGTGCTGAGTTATCCGCCCAGCCCCAACATACTTCTTTCACAGAGGGTGTATCAGTAGTCCATCTCGACTGCCGATACACCCTCTTTCCTTTGCCCCATACGCCATATCATTAGGTAAAATGCGAGATTTTGCCTATAGGTAGGTTCTATCAATTAGCTTGCGATGTATTTGCGACTATCGTGCCGTAG
>CALZJF010000008.1 GCA_945787885.1 uncultured Bacteroidales bacterium
GGCTATCAGCCTAAGGCCGCTTAGCCGATTGGTATTTTTTTAACGAAGTATTGATTATAGAACACCTCTGAAAAAAGATTTATGGCGGTATTTCGACTTGCTTTATTAGAAGAGGCTAAAGACTTTCTCCAGAGCCTACCAGAACAAGCGTACAAAAAGATATTGTATAATGTGGACAGGGTAGCAAGAGGGGAAAAGAACAGGGAGCTTTTCAAAAAATTAGAAAATTCAGAGATATGGGAGTTTCGCACTCTCAGCAATGGGATAGCCTACCGCCTGTTTGCCTTTTGGGATACTGACAGGCAAACTTTGGTAGTGGCTACCCACGGGATTATAAAGAAAACACAAAAGACACCGAGAAAAGAAATAGCACGAGCTGAGGCTATTATGAAAAAATACTTTGAACTCAAAAAGAAATAAGATATGGAACAAATAGGAAATATGAAGCTCTACTCCATAGAGGAAGTGAAAGACGAGCTTATCGGCAAGGTCGGAACACCAGAAAGAGACGAACATGAGCGAAAAGTGGAGGAGGCTTTACACGCCTATCGCATTGGAGAAGCTATAAAAAATGCACGTCTTAAGCAGAATCTCACACAAGAAGAACTTGGAGAGCGTATAGGAGTGCAGAAATCTCAGATATCACGTATGGAACGTGGATATAGCATAAGCATTCCGACTATGAGCCGTGTGTTTAAGGCTTTAGGTATTGCAACAGCTACTCTTGATTTAGGAATAGGCGGCAAGATTGCTTTGTGGTAAAAGGATGTCTTTATGGCCTGTTTCTCCAACGAGAGAAATCCGCAAGACACGGCTTATGCCCCCCGGCCATATAAAAAAGGCGAGGCCCGCTTCTGACTTTTTCAGAAACGGGCCTCGCCTTTATGGTAGGTGCTATGAATTTATGCGAGAGGCAGGGGCGTTCCGGATGGTTGGCATGCGGAAGCCAGGGCGGCCTATTGCTTCTTCAGCCATTCCAGCAGTTCGCTGATATGGCAGTGAGCCATGGCCACATGAGTGTCGGCAGCACCGTAGTAGATGGTGCAGCGGTCGCCCTCGGTCAGTGCTGCGCAGGGGAAGACTACGCCAGGGACATCGCCCGTGAGCTCATAGAGCGTGGCGGGGGCGAGGAGGTATTCCATGGAGCGGTGGAGCACTTTGTCAGGACGTTCGAGGTCGAGCAGTGCGGCACCCATGGAGTAGCGATAGCCGTTGCAGGTGCGGATGACTCCGTGGTAGAACACCAGCCATCCCTCTTCAGTCTTGATGGGAATCGGCCCTGCGCCGATCTTGAGGCACTGCCATGCGCTGTCCTCGAAGGGCGTGGGGCGCATGATGAGGCGATGCTGCCCCCAGAACTTCATGTCGGGCGAATAGCTGACATAGATATCGCCGAAGGGCGTATGGCCGCTGTCGGAGGGACGGCTCAGCATGGCGTAGAGGCCATTGATCTTCTCGGGGAAAAGCACGCCGTTGCGGTTGAAGGGAAGGAAGGCATTCTCACACTGATAGAAGGTCTGGAAGTCGAAGGTGTAGCCAATGCCGATGGTGGGCTGGCCCTTGTAGCCGTTGCACCAGGTAATCCAGTAGCGGTCTTCAATCCAAGTGACGCGGGGGTCGTATTTATACGTGCTTTCGATGTCGTCAGTGTTGCCACATTCAAATTCAATGGGGTCGTGATTGATGTCCCAGTGAATGCCGTCTTTTGAGAATCCGGCAAAGATGTTCATCTGCACGCGACGGTTGTCGCAGCGGAAGACGCCGGCAAAACCATCGCCGAAGCGCACGACGGCGCTATTGAAGATGCTATTGCTGGAGGGGATGGAGTAGCGGTCGATAATGGGGTTGGCATCATGACGCCATATCACTTCATTGCAGCCCGCGGGGCGATCTTGCCAGGGCATGGGCGTTTGGGGAGCGGGGTTTGACATATTCTGTATTTATGGTATGAAAAAATGGGAATCTACTTGTTGATGGGATAGAGCTTCACCATCAGGAGCATGAGGCCTGCTATGACGGCGGGGAAGAGGGAGAAGAGCATCCAGATCATCTGCTTCACGGAGTCATAGTCCTCAGGGGCGATGTTCACCACGGTACTGCCGTCGGCGTTCGTGCCGGAGGCAAACCCGGCGATGCCAAGCAGGAGAGCTACGAGCGCGCCTGAGATGGCAGAGCCGAACTTCTGCGACATGGTGCCGGAGGAGAAGATGAGCCCCGTGGACGATGTGCCGTTCTGCTGCGTGGCATAGTCTGCCACGTCGGCATACATGGACCACAGCAGGGGGGAATAGATGCCGATGCCGACGGAGGTGAGGACGACGATGCCCACCATGAGCCAGATGTAAGCGGGAGACATGGGGATGAAGTAGAAGGCCACGGAAGTGAGGAGGCAGATGAGCGTGGCTGCGGCGAAAGCCTTCTTCTTCGAGCCTGCGAGCTGCGTGAACTTTGGCGAGAGTCCGCCGAAGATCATGCACGTCACCTCGCCGAAGGTCATGAAGACGGTGTAGTTGATGATGAGTCCGCTGACGGTGACCTCGCCTCCGAGGCAGTAGGTCAGCATATAGCCTGCCACAGCATAGCGGAAACCATTGAAGAAATTGCTGCAGATACCGATGAGCGTGAGGTAAATCCATGGCTTGTTGCGGAAAAGGTCAGCAAAAGGCCTCAGCGAGAACTTCTCGGCGCGTATGGGCTTCAGGCGTTCCTTAGTCAGAAGTCCGCAGGCGAAGGTCATGACGGCTGCCAGCGCGCCGAGTGCGGCTCCGAGCACGGCATATTGATGGGCATCGCTGCCGCCAACCATCTTCTGCAAATAGGGAAAGGAAAGGAGGGTGATGAAGCCCATGGCATAGGCACCGACCATGCGGTAGGAGGAAAATTGGTTTTTCTCGTTGTCGTCGGCGGTCATCACTCCAAGCAGCGAGCCGTAAGGCACATTGACGGCTGTATAGACCGCCATCATCAGGAGATAGAGCGTATAGGCCCAGATGCGCTTGCCCACGGGGCCGAGCTCCGGAGTGTAGAAGAGCAGGGCGAAGATGAGGCCGAGGGGTACGGCTCCGAAGAGGAGCCAGGGGCGATACGTTCCCCAGCGCGACTGCGTGCGGTCAGCCAGCGAGCCCATGAGAGGGTCGGTGACGACGTCGAACAGGCGTGCCACGAGCATCAGCGTGGCGGTGTCGGCCACGGTCAGACCGAAGATGTTGGTGAAAAAGAGGGGGAAAGCGATGGACATCACCTTCCACGTGATTCCGCCGGCAGCGGCATCGCCCAGGGCATAGCCGATTTTCTCTGATAATTTTGCCATAGAATTAGATAAGGACAAGAGGTTGGATGGTTGTTTTTTGCCGTGCAAAGTTATGTAAAAGTGATGGTTTTGGCAAAAAATGCCTTGAAAATGACACATTTCCGCTGCGCGCCACGGCAGATATGCGGCAAAAAAAAGGAGGAAAACGGAAAAACCAAGTGAAGAATGAGACAAAATGGCGAAAAAATGCTAACTTTGCCGCCTAAGTGATGTCATAAAAGTGACAACTTCGCTGTCGCCGCGGATGAAGCAAGGCATCGGAAGATGGCTTCCGAACCTTCCTGATGGCTCCTGAAAGAGGCGCACGCCGCGGCGAGGCGCGGCCTTCGATGGCCAGCGTCAGCAGCCCTTCCCCTTTTCTCCTACTCTCCCCCTCCCGTTTACATCATGATATACCAGTGGAACTACGAACCCTTGTCTGCCGAAGAAGGCGCAGAGGCAAAGCGTCTGGCCGAGGCGCTGGGCATCCACCCCGTCCTGGGGCGGATGCTACGCGAACGGTGCATCTTCACAGAGACCGAGGCACGGCGTTTCTTCCGTCCGCAGCTCACTGAGCTTCACGACCCCTTCCTCATGAACGACATGCAGCAAGCCGTCGATAGGCTGAACCATGCCATCCGGCGCAATGAGCGCATCATGGTCTATGGCGACTATGACGTGGACGGCGTGACGGCGGTGGCACTGGTCTATAAATTCATCAGCAAATACTACAAGAACATTGACTACTACATTCCCGACCGCTACGAGGAGGGCTATGGCGTGTCAGAGAAAGGCATTGACTTCGCTGCGGAGACGGGGGTGAAGCTGATCATCGTGCTCGATTGTGGCATCAAGGCCGTGGAGGAAGTGGCGTACGCACGGGCGATGGGCATCGACTTCATCATCTGCGACCACCATGTGCCTGACGAAGTGCTGCCCGACGCTGTTGCCATCCTGAATCCGAAGCGGCGCGACAACCATTATCCCTATACGCACCTCTCGGGCTGCGGCGTGGGCTTCAAGTTCATGCAGGCTTTTGCCGCCAGCAACGGCGTGGAGTTCAACCAGCTCGGTGCGCTGCTCGACCTGTGCGCCGTAAGCATCGCCTCCGACATCGTGCCCATCATGGGCGAAAACCGCATACTCGCCTATCACGGTCTGCGGCGGCTGAACACGTGTCCGACTATCGGACTGCAGGCCATCGTGGAGAACTGCGGGCTGGGCGAGCGCGAGCTGACCATGAACGACATCATCTTCAAGATTGGGCCGCGCCTGAATGCGTCGGGGCGTATGCAGAACGGCAAGGAGGCAGTGAAGATTCTGGTGGAGCAGGACTACGCCGCCGCACTCGACATTGCATCGCACATCAATCTCTACAACGAGGCGCGGAAAGACCTTGACCGCCAGATGACGGAGCAGGCCACGGAGCAGGTGAAGCAGATGGAGGGCCTGGAAAACCGCCGTGCCATCGTCATCTACAACGAGGAGTGGCACAAGGGCGTCATAGGCATCGTGGCATCGCGACTGACGGAGCAATACTACCGCCCTGCCGTCGTGCTGACGCGCTGCGACGGCATCGCCACGGGCTCGGCACGCAGCGTCAATGGGTTCGACATCTACAAGGCCATACAAAGCTGTGCGGACATACTGGAGAACTTCGGCGGACACACTTATGCTGCCGGACTGAGCATCAAGGTAGAACACGTGGAGGAGTTTGCCCGACGGTTTGAAGCCTACGTGGCCGAACACATCAGCGACGAGCAGACGATGCCGACACTCGACATCACGGGCGTGCTCGATTTCCGCGACATCAACTATGACTTCTACTGCCAGCTGAAACGCTTTGCCCCCTTCGGCCCCGGCAACGAACGCCCCACGTTCTGCACGTATCGCGTGTATGACTATGGAACGTCGAAGGTGGTGGGACGCGGGCAGGAGCATATCAAGCTGGAACTCGTGGACAACAAGTCGAACAACATCATGAACGGCATTGCCTTCGGGCAGTCCAGCCAGGCTCGGTATATCAAGACGCGCCGCGCCTTCGACATTTGCTACAATGTGGAAGAGAACAGCCACAAGCGAGGCGAGGTGCAGCTGCAGATTGAGGATATTCGCCCCTGCGAATGAATAGCGGCTGAACAAATAGCTCCCTCCTCTACATCTTCCCACACATACGAACCATGACCGACGAACAGACCCCTGCGGACAGCGGCTGCGAAGCATCAGTGCCGCTGCCTGACGACCCCGTGCTCCGGGCTGCGCTGGACAGCTGCATCCGGGGCACGGACGATGATGATGACCATGAGGAGCAGAAGACTGAACTACAAGAAAAGAGCCCCGAAACCCCGGAGACGCTGCTGAAGAAGATTTGGGGATACGACGGTTTCAGGGGCATACAGCGCGAAATCATCACAAGCGTGCTGGAGGGCCATGACACGCTGGGCCTCATGCCGACGGGCGGCGGAAAAAGCATAGCCTTTCAGGTGCCGGCACTGCTGCGCGGCGGACTTTGCATCGTCGTCACACCGCTGATATCCCTGATGCGCGACCAAGTGAACCGTCTGCGCAGCAAGGGTATCAAGGCTACGTGTGTGCATACGGGGATGGCGCATGCCGACATCTTGCGCGAATACGACAATTGCATACTCGGACACTACCAATTCCTATACCTCTCGCCCGAACGCCTGCAGAGCGCGCCCTTCCTGACTAAACTTCCACGCATGGGCGTAGGGCTGCTCACCATCGACGAGGCACACTGCATCAGCCAGTGGGGCTACGATTTCCGCCCGGCATATCTGCGCATTGCCGAACTGCGAAAGCTGCTGCCGGGAGTGCCAGTGCTGGCACTGACTGCCACTGCCACACCACACGTGGCGGCTGACATCCGGCGGCAACTGCTATTCGGAGCTGACGGGCAGACATTCCGGATGAGTTTCGTGAGGCAAAACCTTGCTTACAAAGTGGAGAGGCTGGGAGAGCAAAGCGTGGAGGACAAGGTGGGAACGCTATTGCAACATCTGCGAACAACGGAGGGTTCGACCATCGTCTATACGCGCAACCGGAAACAGACGGAGGAACTGGCTGCCACGCTTGTAAGCCAGGGCATTCCCGCCCTCTATTACCACGGCGGACTCCTCGCTGCCGACCGCCACGAACGGCAGAAATGCTGGATTGAAGGGAGAGTGCGCGTGATGGTGGCCACGAATGCCTTTGGAATGGGTATCGACAAGCCCGACGTTCGCCATGTGTTTCACATCGATGTGCCTGAAACCATCGAAGAATACTATCAGGAAGCTGGACGTGCGGGGCGCGACGGATTGCCCGCAGAGGCGCTGCTCATCGTCGATCACCACGATGCTGCCCGACTGCTGAGGCACTGCACGGAGGAATTTCCATGGAAATCCGTCATCGCAGCCATCTATGATGATTTAGGCAGCTTCTTCCAACTGGCGGTAGGCGACGGCGAGAACGTTTCCTATGACTTCGATGCCTATCAGTTCTGCAAATATTTCAAATATTCCCTTACTACCGTCGAGGCTTCACTGCGCATCCTGCAATATTCGGGCTATCTGGAGTATAGCGACGACGAGGATTTTCATTCCCGCCTCCTGTTCATCGTCACTCGCGACTCCCTCTATCACGAGTACAGCCGCAGCCAACTCGATGACCGCGTCATGATGGCTCTGCTCCGGAAATATACGGGGCTCTTTGCCGACTATGTGCAGATTGACGAAAAGGGGCTGGCAGAGATGTGTCAGTGTAGGGAGCAGGAGGTATATGAAGCCTTGCTTTCGCTCTCGCGCCGTCGCATCGTGCATTACATCCCTCAAAAGCATACGCCGATGATCACTTACGTGCGGCGACGCGTGGAAGGCCAGCACCTCTTCATACCGCCCGAGGCGTACGAACTACGCATGGAGCGACGGCAACAATGCGTGGAGCGCATGATTGCCTACTTCACTGACGACAGCGAATGCAGAAGCCGCCAACTCGTGGGCTACTTCGGGGAGACCGATGGTGTAGGCGACTGCGGCATCTGCGATGTCTGCCTCCAAAAGCAGGGAGCTGCCCCTCACGCCGAAGCCTCCGACGTGGCACTGCGACAGCGCGTGCTGGAAATTCTCGGCGATGGGGCGGCGCACGACCTTGCCGAACTCTATGTCTTGCCATACAAACGCGAGGAAATTGCCGACGTGCTGCTCAGCCTCATTGAGCAACGACGCGCCACGCTACGCGGCGGACACATTGTCCTTACACGAGTCACACCTCATTAACATCATCCTCATGGTTCTCAACTATATCTGGATTTTCTTCTTCCTGGCAGCCTTCGCAGTAGCTATGGTGCGACTGCTGTTTTTTGGCGACTGGGACGTGTTTCCCGCCATCATCGGCTCCACATTCGAGACTTCACGCACTGCCTTCGAGATTTCCCTCGGACTGACGGGCGTGCTCTCCCTCTGGATGGGCGTGATGAAGATTGGCGAACGCGGCGGCGTGGTGGATATTCTGGCACGCCTGCTGGGCCCCGTCTTCAAATGTCTGTTCCCCGAAATCCCGAAAGGCCACCCCGTAGTGGGCAACATCTTCATGAATATCTCTGCCAATATGCTCGGGCTCGACAATGCCGCCACACCGCTCGGACTGAAAGCCATGGAGCGACTGCAGGAGTTGAACACGAAGAAAGATACGGCATCGAACGCCATGATTATGTTTCTCGTGCTCAACACCAGTGGCCTGACGCTCATCCCCGTCAGCATCATGGTCTATCGCGCGCAGCAGGGTGCTGCCAATCCTACAGATATCTTCATTCCCATACTCCTCGCGACATTTTGCTCTACACTGGCGGGCATCGTCATCACCGCCCTCTTCCAGCGCATACGCCTCTTCCAGCGCACATTGCTCCTCGCCCTCGGCGGCATGTCAGTGCTGATGGCGGGCGTGGTCTATGGTTTTGCCCGGCTTGACAGCATAATGATGGAGCGCGTGGGCACCACTTCTGCCAATGTCATCCTCTTCTGCATCATCATCACCTTCATTCTGGCCGCCATGCGCCGCAAAGTGAACGTCTATGAGGCTTTTATTGAAGGCGCGAAGGCGGGTTTTGAAACGGCGGTGCGCATCATTCCTTATCTGGTGGCCATCTTGGTGGCAGTAGGAGTGTTTCGTGCCAGCGGCGCGATGGACTATATCATCGGCGGCGTGCAGACCCTCGTGGCTTCCACGGGGCTTGATGCCGAATGGGTGGGCGCACTGCCCACGGCGCTGATGAAGCCGCTGAGCGGTTCGGGCGCACGCGGCATGATGGTCGATGCCATGACGACGTACGGTGCTGACAGTTTCGTAGGTCGCCTGAGCTGCATTTTCCAAGGTTCCACGGACACCACCTTCTATATCCTCGCCGTCTATTTCGGCAGTGTGGGCATTCGCCGCACGCGCCATGCCGTCGCTGCCGGATTGCTGGCAGACCTGGCCGGCATGATAGCCGCCATAGCCATTGCCTATCTCTTCTTTGCATAAGTATCAGAGAAAACTTTTGAAATATCAATCATCAACACGCACTACTATGAACAAACCTGTTGCCACTGCTGCCGCTCCCGCAGCTATCGGCCCCTACAGCCAGGGCATCGTGGCTGGAAATCTCCTTTTCGTCAGCGGACAGCTGCCCATCGACCCCGCCACGGGCAATTTTGCCGAGGGCGGTATCAAGGCGCTCACCACACAGTCGCTCAAAAACCTCTTTGCCATCGTCGCCGAGGCTGGCTTTGAGCCTTCAGACATTGTGAAGACCACGGTCTTTCTGGCTGACATGGCAGACTTCGCCGAGATGAACGAAGTCTATTCGCAGTTCTTCGCAGCTCCCTTCCCTGCCCGCTCCGCCGTAGCGGTGAAGACGCTCCCGAAGGGTGCCCGCGTAGAAATTGAATGTATCGCTGCCCGCAGATAGGGGAGGAGCATCGACTGGGCCTTTTTCGCACATCGTTCGCCCCGCTTCCTCTGACATGCTATCCAGACGCGGAGCGGAAAAACTCCGGCATTCATGAAGGATGCACAAAAAACAGGGACTGACGGCTATACCACTGCATAGCTGTCAGTCCCTGAATTGCATATACATCGGCACGAAGGAGAGTTCTCTGAGAGGACTATCTCAGGCTGCCGCCTACTCGTTGCCGAACTTCAGGCGGCCCTCCTCCGTCGTGACGAGGATGGGGCGCTGCGTGCTGACCTTGCCAGCCAGCAGGGCGCGGCTGAGGTCGTTGAGAAGGAGATTCTGAAGAGCACGCTTCACGGGGCGAGCACCATAGTCGGGGTCGTAGCCCTCCTGCGCGATGAGGCGAATGGCATCGTCGTGAACATGGAGCGTCACGCCCTGCTCCTCCAAGCGGCGGGCAATGCTGCGAAGCTGTATCTTGACGATTTGCTCTATCTCTGACTGCTTCAGCGGATGGAACATCAGAATATCGTCGATACGGTTCACAAACTCCGGACGCAGACCGAGCTTCACCAATTCGTCAGCCAAATCTTCACGCCGCTCACCATCGGTGATGAGATTGCTCGTCATGATGATGATGGTGTTCTTGAAGTTCACCGTGCGCCCCTTGTTGTCCGTCAGCCTGCCATCGTCGAGCACCTGCAGGAGTATGTTGAAGACATCGGGGTGTGCCTTCTCAATCTCGTCGAAGAGCACGACGGAATAAGGCTTTCGCCGCACAGCCTCGGTGAGTTGTCCGCCCTCGTCGTAACCTACGTAGCCCGGAGGAGCACCGATGAGGCGTGTGGCAGAAAACTTCTCCTGATATTCGCTCATGTCAATACGCGTCATGAGGTTTTCATCGTCAAACAGGCATTCTGCCAGCGCCTTTGCCAGCTCCGTCTTTCCCACACCCGTTGCACCGAGGAATATAAAGCTTCCGATGGGCCTCTTCGGGTCTTGCAGTCCTGCGCGGCTTCTGCGCACGGCATCTGCCACGGCGGCGATGGCCTCCTCCTGTCCGATGACGCGCTGATGCAGTTCATCCTCCAGGTGCAAGAGCTTCTCGCGTTCGCTCTGCATCATGCGGCTGACGGGAATGCCCGTCCAACGTGCGACGACGTCGGCAATATCATCCGCCGTCACCTCTTCTTTCACCATGGCCTCTGCGCCCTGACAGCTATGAAGCTCCTCTTCCAGCGAGGCGATGCTCTGCTCGAGCTCCTTCAGGCGTCCGTAGCGAATCTCCGCCACACGTCCGAAGTCGCCCTCGCGCTCAGCGCGTTCGGCATCAAACTTCAGCGTTTCGATGATTTCCTTCTTCTGCTGAATCTGCTGCAGCAGGGTGCGTTCGCCCTCCCACTGCTGCTTCAGCGTCCGCTCCTTCAGGCGCAGCTCGCCGATTTCGCTGTCCAGCTGTGCCAGCTTGGAAGTATGCGCCTCCTGCGCCGCGGCATCGGCAGCCATTTCCTTCTCGCGCCGTATAGCCTCCCGCTCAATCTCCAGCTGCCTGAGGCGTCGGGATATTTCGTCGAGCTCTTCGGGCTGCGAGTCGCGCTCCATGCGGAGCTTTGCTGCCGCCTCATCCATGAGGTCGATGGCCTTGTCGGGCAGGAAACGGTCAGCAATATAGCGATGCGAGAGCGTGACGGCAGCTATCAGGGCATCGTCCTGAATACGCACGCGATGATGGTTCTCATATTTCTCCTTCAGTCCGCGCAGGATGCTTATGGCTTCTTCCGGAGCCGGCTCATCGACCATGACGGTCTGGAAGCGTCGCTCCAAGGCTTTATCCTTCTCGAAGTATTTCTGATATTCCTCCAGCGTGGTGGCGCCAATGCTGCGGAGCTCTCCGCGTGCCAGCGCAGGCTTGAGGATATTGGCAGCGTCCATTGCGCCATCGCTCTTTCCGGCTCCCACGAGTGTATGAATCTCGTCGATGAAGAGGATGATGCCGCCCTGCGCCTCCGTCACCTCTTTAACGACATTCTTCAGGCGGTCTTCAAACTGTCCTTTATACATCGCGCCCGCCACGAGCGCACCCATGTCGAGTGAGAAGACGCGCTTGTCGCGAAGGTTTTCCGGCACGTCGCCGCGCACGATACGCTGTGCCAGTCCCTCTACGATGGCGGTCTTGCCCGTTCCCGGCTCTCCGATGAGAATGGGATTGTTTTTCGTACGACGTGAAAGTATCTGCAACACGCGGCGAATCTCTTCGTCACGCCCGATGACGGGGTCAAGACGTCCTTCACGAGCCTCTGCCACGAGGTCGATGGCGAACTGCTTGAGTGCGGAATCCTCGTCGTTTCTCTGTGTTGTTCTGTTCGTGTTGTTCATGAGGGAATGTTTTTGTTATTTGTAATGTTTTGCCCTCCTGCCTGCAAACCATTTGCCAAGCCTCCGCCGAGCCCTTATTTACTGCCTTTTTGCCTCACTCTCTGTGTGTTATATGGTAAAACAGACATATTTCTCCGCCATTTTGACAACATCCCCCCGTGCGCACTCCTCTACTAATTTCGCGCGCGCATACGCACATACAGGCCTCTACTGGCTACTCAAAGTCGTTCAAAGGATTTTTTATTTCGCCCCCATATACGTTTATACGCGCATACACGTTGGTATAGGCTGGCAAGCAGGCATGCAGGCTGGCCGTGCGCTGCATCCTCCCGCCTTGCGGGGCATACATTCTGCCGCGTCAATGCTTGCCGACGAATCAGCCTCTGGGGGAATCCATTATTTGCCTGCCTGAATCAGCTGAAATTCACCATTTCAGACAAGCAAGGGGCGCGAGTCTGGAGTAAAAACTCCGAGATTCGCGCCCCTTCTGCAGAGCTACTGCTTTCAAAGTGGACTTTTACGCCCCGAAAAGTGATTATTCTGACCCCGGAAAATGATCATTTTCACCCCCGAAAATGAGCATTTCTGCCCCTCGAAGTGGCCACCCTGAGATGAAATGTGCAGCCGAAGCAGGCGAGGATGACTGTGGAATGGAGGAAATGCGCCCTGAAAGGCAGCACGGCAGCCACACGCTGCGCCCTGACTCTCACCGCCTGCCTGCCTGCTTCGCAGCAGTCTGCTCGCGCGTCTCAGCCATTTCGAGCACGAGCTCGCCGCCCTCCATCAGCTGTTCGTGCGTGAAATAAGGCTGAGGCAAGGGCTTGCCGTTGAGAATCATGGAGCGCACATACTTCGCACGGCGACTATTGCCCGGCGCACGAATGATGAAATCGCGGCCGGAAGGGAGATGAATGGTGACGGCTGGGAAGAGCGGACGCCCAATGCTATAGACGGGCCGGCCGGGGCAAGGCTGATAGAAGCCCATGGCATTGAGGATGTACCACGCCGACATCTGTCCGCAGTCCTCATTGCCAGAGAGCCCGTCGGGCTTGTCCGTATAGAGCGTCTGCAGGACGGAGTCTGCCAGTTCCTGCGTGCGCCAAGGCTGGCCCGCGGCATTGTAGAAATGAATGACATGATGCGAGGGCTCATTGCCATGGGCATACTGCCCGATGAGTCCGCTGATGTCTGCGCTCACGCTCTCGCCCTCCAGTTCGCTGCTGGCAGCGAAGAGCGCGTCGAGCTTCCGCACGAAAGCCTCGCGCCCACCGCAGAGCTTCATCAGCCCCTCAGCATCGTGGGGCACGAACCAGCTCCACTGGCAGGCATTTCCCTCGCAATAATCGTCCTGCCTATGGTTGGACCGCACAGGCGAGAAGGGCGTGCGCCATGAGCCATCGGCCAGCTTTCCGCGCATATAGCCCACGCTTGCATCGTAGTAGTTCGCATACAGCCGCGCCCAGCGGTCGTACTTTGCAGCCCTCGCCGTGTCGCCCATCAGCCGTGCCACACGGCTCAGGCACCAGTCGTCATAGCAGAGTTCGAGCGCCTTCGCCACACTTTCGTTCTCCTTGTCGGCAGGCACGTAGCCCAACGTCTGGCGATACAGCCGCGCCTTCGGCATGATGTAGGGATAGAGCCAGGAGGGGCAGGCAGGCGTGATGCCCGTGGTGTCATATTCTGCTGACCGCACGGCATGCTTGTACGCCAAATCGACATCGAAATGGCGATAGCCCTTTGTCATCATGTCCGCCAGGAGTGCCACATAGTGGTAGCCAATCATGCAGCCGGTGTAGTTGCTGCCGCAGTCCCACTTCGGCACGAGTCCGCCTTCCTCCCCCTTTCTGATGAGCGAACGCAGATATGCCTCGTTCTGCTCGGGGTGAATGATGGAGATGAGGGGATGGAGGGCACGGTGAGTGTCCCAGAGTGAGAAGATGGTGTAGTAAGGGTCGGCAGTATCGCCCTGATGCACCTGCAAGTCCATGCCGAGATAACGGCCATCGGCATCCTGGAACACATTCGGCGAGAGCTGGGCATGATAGAGGGCGGTATAGAAAATCTCGCGCTGCGCCCGCTGGCAGGCATCGTTCTCATCGATTTCCACCTCTATGCAGCCCAAAGCCTCGCGCCATGAATCTTCGGCAGCCTTGGCGGTGGCGTCAAAATCCCATGCGGGCATCTCCGCCAGCAGATTGCGGTGCGCGCCTTCGGCATCGACACTGCTGACCGCCGCCTTGAGCAAAATCTGCTCGCCCGCCTTCGTCGCGCCAAACTGCACGAGGAGCTTGCAGCGCGGCTGCTGGCGTCCGGCATCGCGCGTCAGCGTGACGGTGTCGCGCACGATGTCATAGCCGACGATGGGACGGCTCGTGATGGCCTCGAAGTATTGGCGATGGTCGTACTGCCACCAGTTGTCCCGGCGGTAAGCCCGTATGGTGTCGCCCCTCACCTCCACCTGCATGTCCAGCGTGGTCTGGTCCTGAATGCAATAGTCGAGGTCGAGAATGAGGCCTGCGCTGTCAGACTCGGGGAAAGTCCAGCGGTGCAGGGCGGTGCGGCAGGTGGCAGTCAGTTCGGCACGAATGCCATAGCGCTGCAGGCTAACGGCGTAATATCCCGGCCGTGCCATTTCTTCGTCGTGGCTATAGGGCGAGACAAACGCCACTCTCTGCGCGGCATCCTTCTCCCCCACATAGCGCACATCTTGCTCGCCGACGGTGGGCATGACGAGGAAATCGCCGAAGTCGGCACAGCCCGTTCCGCTCAGGCGCGTGTGGGCGAAACCGTTGATGCTATCGTCGGAGTAATGATAGCCCGAGCAGGCATCCCAATCGTGAATGCGCGTGTCGGGGCCGGGCTGTATCATGCCGTGCGGCACCATGGCTCCGGGGTGGGTGTGCCCATGACCGCCGGTTCCGATGAAGGGGTTTACATACTGCACTGCCTCAGCATCTGAGGCATGAAACGCATTGCACGAGGCCACGACGAGGGACGCGGCAAGGGCGAAAAAGGTAAAAACAGAAGGACGCATACGTGTTTTTTGATGAGTGTTTGAGGCAAAAATAGCGAAAAAAAAGTGACCACTTCCCGAATCTCATCGTTTTTTTCTAAATTTGCAGCAATATTGACTTGTTTTTCTCCCGGCAGAACGCTTGGGAGACTATTTTTCTTCAAACATCAGGATTGAACTATGGACTTAGGCAATTTGAAGATTGACAAGGTGGCAGAGAACCGAGAAGAATTCTGCCGCCTCTTGCGCTCCACGAAGCGCGAAGGTGTGGAATACGTGATTGAAGACTTGGATAAATTAGGCTTCTTTGAAGCTCCTGCCTCTACGCGTTTCCACCTCTGCACGCGTGGCGGACTGGTGGAACACAGTCTGAACGTCTGCCGCGCAGCCTTGAAACTATTGCCCATCATGCACCAGATGCGCCCAGACCTGAAGGACGACCTGCGCGAAGACAGCGTCATCCTCTGTTCGCTGCTCCATGATGTCAATAAGGCTGAAATCTACCGCCCCGTCACAAAGCGACGCAGAAATGCCGCCAACACGGGGTGGGAAGACTATGAGACCTACGATGTGGACTTCTCTAACTTCCCGATTGGCCACGGCGAGAAGAGCGTCATCGTGCTCCTCCTCTCGGGGCTGCAACTGCGCGATGAGGAGATGCTGGCCATTCGCTGGCACATGGCTGCATGGGACTTGGCCTTCCAAAGCCCGGAAGCGAAGAGCAACATCAATGCTGCACGCGACAAATATCCCCTCTGCGGACTCATACAATGTGCCGACACACTGGCGGCAAACATTCTGGAACATACGGACAAGGAGGAGGAATAAGCCTTCCTCCCCCTCACGCTTATGATGGCTTACACCGTTTGCCATCCGCTTACGCTTTATGAAAAAACTTTTCATCATCACACCCGTCAAAGACAGCATTGACAGCACGGTGGAGACGATGGAGGCCATCGTGGCATCCCGTCTGGAAATGCCCCACCGCTACATCGTCTATAACGACAACTCCACACCCGAAAACACCGCCCGCCTGCACCGCGAGGCTGCCCGCTTGGGCGTTGAGGTGGTGGATCTGGCCAAACTGACAGCCCATCCCTCGCCCAACTATCTCTTCGTCCTGCGGCGCATGCAGGCGATGGCGCTGGCAGAAGATGCCGGCCTTGCCATCGTGGAGAGCGATGTCACGGTGCGCCCGCACACGCTGCAGGGGCTCTGGGAGGGGGCGTTGGCCCATCCGGACTGCGGCATTGCGGCGAGCGTGACGGTCGATGGCGAGGGACGCATCAACTACCCCTACGAATATGCCAAAGGCTGGGAGGGCAAGACCGTGGACTGCAGGAAGCACTGCTCCTTCTGTTGCTCACTGCTCACCACAACACTGCTCCGCACCTTCGACTTCCAGCATCTCGACGAGACGAAAAACTGGTTCGATGTGACCATCTCCCGCGAGAGCCGGAAAGCAGGGCTCGTCAATTATCTCTTCTGCAACCTTCCCGTCAGACACCGGCCCCACGCCAGCCGGCCCTGGAAACAATTGAAATACAAGAATCCTATCCTATATTACTGGCGAAAATGGACGAAAGGTTTCGACAAGATTTGAACGCCTGAACTATGGCTCCGAAAGTATCTATCATCATTCCTGCCTATAACGCCGGAGAGACGCTGGCCGAAACCCTCGAATCGGCCTGCGCCTGCACCTACCATCCGCTCGAAATCATCGTCATCGATGATGGCTCAAAGGATGCCACGCTCAGCATTGCCCGCGAATATGCGGGGCGCGATGCCCGCATCCGCGTCATCCATCAGGAAAACGCCGGGGTATGCCGTGCCCGCAACCATGCCATCCGTGAGGCTACGGGCGATTTCATCATGCCCCTGGATGCCGACGACCTGATCCATGCCGACTTCATCTCCTTCGCCGCCGCCATTCTCGACATGCGTCCGGAGGTGAAGGTCGTGCAGCCGCGTGCCGACTTCTTCGGCATCCGCAGTGGCGAATGGCGGTTGCCGAAGTTCAGCCGCCATCTGCTGGCGCGGCGCAACATGATTCCGGCTACGGCCATGTATCGCCGCTGCGATTGGGAACGCGTCGGGGGCTACTGCGAGGAGATTATCGCTCGCGAAGACTGGGACTTCTGGATTTCCATCCTCAAGGATGGCGGAGAGGTGGTGCGTACGGAAGAGGTGATGTATCACTATCGCATCGCCCCCAACAGCAAGCGCGTGCGCGACCGCCTGCTCTTCCACCATGTGGTGAAGATGCTCAACCGCCGCCATGCCGAATTCTTCTTCCGCGAGTTGGGCGGCCCGCTGCGCTATTGGCGCACTTGGTCGAGACTGCTCAACGCCCTCTATTTCTGCTTTAACCCGCACAGCTACGCCGTCCATCCGGACTTTTCCGAGAAGAAGCATTTCATTCTGGCACTCCGAAAACTCTTCAAGTCGCAGAACGGCGAACTCATCTTCATGAACCGCAATGAGATTCGCGAGTTTCACCATGGGGGAGACGATATCGTAGTCAAGTCTTTCCGCATTCCCAACTTCATCAACCGCATTGCCTACGGCTTTCTCCGTAAGAGCAAGGCCCAGCGTTCCTACGACTATGCCATGATGCTTCGCAAGGCGGGCATCGGGAGTCCTAAGCCCGTGGGGTGGCTCGAACAGCGCCGCGGACTCTTCTTCACACATAGCTACTACGCCTCTCTACGCTCCGAGTGCCCCATCAGCTACATGGAAGTCATAGCCATGCCGAAGCCTGAGCGCGACCCCTTTCTGAAAGCCATCGCGCGCACTACGGCGAGGATGCACGACAACGGGTGGCTACACACGGACTACAGCCGCGGCAACATTCTCTGTGGGCGCAACGCCGATGGGGAGGTTTGCGTAGAAATCATCGACCTGAATCGCATCCGCTTCCGCAAAGTGGATTGCCAAACGGGCTGCCGCAACTTCAGCCGTCTGCCGGGCAACCGCGAAGTATTGGAGGTTTTGGCCGACGAATATGCGAGCCAGCGTGGTTTCGCCCCGGATTTGTGCCGACTGTATATCATGGAGAAACGCGGAAAATCGGCTGAAGCATAATCTTTCTGTCAAAATGATTGAAACGCATGAGATTCTGGTGTTGAGCAGCATACGTTCTGGCACTGACCGCCTGCTGGTCCGGGCACTGTCGCGGACGGCTGGCAGAGTGACGCTCTCGCTCCCGCTCACCCACAGCCAGCGTTCGCCGCTGCGCCATACGCTCTTCCGCCCTCTGGCTCTTCTGGAAGCAACGTGGGAGAATGGTCCGCTGACGGAAATATATCGCCCGCGTGCAGCGCGCCCAACAATGCGGCAAGACTCCATCTTAGCATCGCCCGCGAAAGCAGCCATCGCCATCTTCCTCGCAGAGTTCCTCACGCATGCCACTGCCGAGGGGGAACTGAGCGAAATGGCTTTCGACTATATAGCCTGTGCCGTCGAATGGCTCGAAACGGCGCAGACGGGCTATGCAAACTTCCACATCGTCTTTCTCTTCCGCCTTAGCCGCTTCCTCGGCATACAGCCCAACTGGGAACGTCAGCACGGCTCGGGACGCTATTTTGACCTCGACACTGCGGAGTTCACAGACCGCATACCTTCCCACCGCGCTTTTTTGGAGGGCGACGATGCGAATGCCGTCGGACAACTGGCGCGCCTGAACTTTTCAACAATGCATCTACTGCGCATCTCAGGGCAACAGCGCTCGCGCATTCTCCGCGTGCTCATTCTCTTCTATCGTCTGCACCTCCCCGGGCTTCCCACACCGAAGAGCCTCGAAGTCCTCGAGACCGTCTTTGCCTGACTTTCATGTCTCCCACTCCTATATATATTATATAGGGATATATACGGCGAACGCTTCGTAGCTCGTGAGCAAGTTGGTTTCACTTGCTTTCGTGCTACGAAGCGTTCGCCTTTTTTGTCTTTCTGGCTTTTACAGGGACACGAACTCCACTTATTCTTTCATGCATCTCTCTATCTTGCACGAGTGCTGCTTGGTCTCCTTGTCGTAATTGATGCCGACGAGAAGCAAATCGCCTGTGTATTCCGCTATCTTCGCAGGATATTCCTTCCGCTTGATTTGGTCGATGGCAGTGTCGGCGGTGTGGTTGAACTTCAATTCTATGACGAGCGCAGGCTTCTCGACATTGCGGCGCGGAATCATCACAAGGTCGGCATAGCCCTTGCCCGTGGCATATTCGCGATGGATGATGTACTCATTGCGCGCCCAAATGTAAGCGATAGTAAGCACGCAGGCGAGGGAGTTCTCATCGTTATAGGAGAGGATGCTCGTGTGTTCATCGTGCGCAACATCGATAGCCCGTGCCACGGCTTGCTCATTGCCAGCAATGGTGGCTTCGAGAAGGTTCTGCGAGGCAGTAATGGCATCTACGAGTCTCGTCCATGAGGTGTCTTCCACGGCGTTCAGAAATTCCTCTGCCACCTCCTTGTTTGGCACATAACACTGACGCATGTCCTCATCGTAGGCCAAGTAGCCAAGATGTATCAGCACGGTCAGCACATCGTTCTTACTGCGCACGATGCGCATGTCATTCTGGAATTTACTGGTATTCACATACACGCGCTCCCCGGCGAGCATACGAACAATGTCATCCTTCAGCCCCTCGAAGTTCATCTCTATGTAAGTCCTTACAGAATCGTAGGCACTCGTCGTCGTCCAGTAGCTGCCATACGATTCCATATTGATAGCCTTGATGACTGAATAGGGATTGAACATGTGCGATGCCTTGCCGATGCGATACCCATCGTACCAGCTTTCCATCTCTGCCATGTCCGCCCCGTGTTTTTTGCAAAGAGACACCACTTCATCGTAAGTAAATCCAAGCGTCGTGGCCATCTTTCCCGGACGAATCATCGAGTATTCGCAGAAATTGTTCAACGCCGACTCCGTGTTGTATCGCTTGATGGGCAGAATGCCCGTGAGGTAAGCGGCGGCAAAGACATCGTCTGAACCAGAACCCTTAAACAGGCGGCGCAGCAAATCTACGTAGGCCGTCGTGATGTCTTCATCCGTACCCATCTCGCGCAAGATGGCATCCCACTCATCTATAATCATCACGAAACGCTCACCCGTAGATTGGTAAACGCGATAGAGGATGTCCATCAGGTCGTCATCTTCTTTTACTATTATTTCAGGAAACACCTCCAGAATATCATCTGCCACGTGGTTCTGCATCCTTTTAACGATATCCCTCTCCCCCCTGTATTTGGTGGTGAAGTCAGTCATGTCGATGCTTATCACATAATATTTATTGAGATACGCCTCGAACGAAGGGGCGTGCTCCGCCTTCAGTCCGCGGAAAAGCTCACGCGAAGAGCACGATTTGTCATAGTAGGCACACAGCATCTTCGCTGCCATCGACTTCCCGAAGCGGCGACAGCGCGTCACGCAACTATAGCGGCTCTCCGTGTCTATCGTGGCATTGATGAACGGAATGAGCGAAGTCTTGTCCACATACTCTTGACGAACGATATTCCTGAAAGCGTTATTACCTTTATTGATATAGATTCCCATAGTTGTATTTACACCTTTACCATTCTCTCTATCTTGCACGAATGCTGCTTGGTCTCCTTGTCGTAATTGATGCCGACAAGAAGCAAATCGCCTGTGTATTCAGCTATCTTCGCAGGATATTGCTTTCGCTTGATTTGGTCGATGGCGGTGTCGGCGGTGTGGTTGAACTTCAATTCTATGATGAGCGCAGGCTTCTCGACATTGCGACGAGGAATCATCACAAGGTCAGCATAGCCCTTGCCCGTGGCATATTCGCGGTGGATGATGTACTCATTGCGCGCCCAGATGTAAGCCACGGTCAGGACGCAGGCGAGGGAGTTCTCATCATTATAGGAGAGGATGCTCGTGTGCTCATCGTGTGCTACGTCAATGGCTTTTGAGACAGCTTCTTCATTGCCAGCAATGGTGGCTTCGAGAAGGTTCTGCGAGGCTGTAATGGCATCTACGAGCCTTGTCCATGAGGTGTCTTCCACGGCATTCAGAAATTCCTCCGCCACCTCCTTGTTCGGCATATAGCATTCCTGCGCATCTTCATCGTAAGCCAAGTAGCCAAGATGTATCAACACGGTCAGCACATCGTTCTTACTCCTCACGATGCGCATGTCATTCTGGAATTTGCTGGTATTCACATACACGCGCTCCCCGGCGAGCATTCGGATGATGTCGTCCTTCAGGCCCTCGAAGTTCATCTGTATGTAGGTGATGACGGAATCGTAGGCCCCCGTCGTCGTCCAATAGCTGCGACACGAACGCCGCTGCAGGGCCTTCATCACGGAATAAGGGTTGTAGATAGAAGTTTCACAGCCTATTTTATAACCATCATACCACAGTTTCAGACTTTCCATCGAGGCTCCATGCCGTTCTGCCAATCTTTGCACCTCCTCATTCGTAAACCCGTAGCAAGAGGCCAGAAAAGCAGGGTCAATCATTGAGTATTCGCAGAAATTGTTCAACGCCGATTCCGTGTTGTATTTCTTAATCGGCAGAATGCCCGTGAGGTAGGCGGCGGCAAAGACATCGTCTGAACCGGAACCCTTAAACAGACGGCGCAGCAAATCTACGTAGGCCGTCGTGATGTCGTCATCCGTACCCATCTCACGCAAGATGGCATCCCACTCATCTATAATCATCACGAAACGCTCACCAGTAGATTGGTAAACGCGATAGAGGATGTCCATCAGGTCGTCATCATCTTGTTTGCTGATTTGTGGAAATTCTGCCAGAACATCATTTATCACACGGTTCTGCATCCTTTTAACGATGTCCCTCTCCCTTCGATATTTGGTAGTGAAGTCAGTCATGTCGATGCTTATCACATAATATTTATTGAGATACGCCTCGAACGAAGGGGCGTGCTCCGCCTTCAGTCCGCGGAAAAGCTCACGCGAAGAGCACGATTTGTCATAGTAGGCGCAGAGCATCTTCGCCGCCATCGACTTCCCGAAACGGCGGCAGCGAGTCACGCAACTGTAGCGGTTCTCCGTGTCTATCGTGGCATTGATGAGCGGAATGAGCGAAGTCTTATCCACATACTCTTGACGAACGATGTTTCTGAAAGCGTTATTACCTTTATTGATATAGATTCCCATGACGACGTAGCCAACTGCAGGAGAGATATGCCTACAATTTGCCACAAAAATAACAATAAATATTGAGATAAAAGTCCACGGCAGCAAAAAAATCGATTCCATGACAGAAAACGCCCGTCAGATGCGCGATATGGGGGACTATAAGACAGTATGTCCATCAACATAGCTGGCGCACACCGAAGCCCCGGCCTACTGCCTGCGCACGCATGTGCGGAGAGGAGTTGCTATATGGAATGTCGAAGACTCTAACATCTTGCCGCCTTCAGAGTGCTAATCATTGTCAACATTCAGACTGAAGAACGGCCATTCTTCCCCGTCCCAACCTCCGAAAATCCCCATCGTTTCAAAAATTTTTCCGCACTCGCATTTGAGCGGTGCAGGGCCGTCAGAAATTAGCGCAAGAGTTGCGCCTCAACTCGCCTTGTCTAATATTCGCGGAAAAGCCTGTTTGACCCCTTGCCTTGCTATCCGTCACCCTCGAAAACCCTGCTCCGGACAGGCGAGGAGTGTGCCACTGGGGGAAAGTACTGAACCTTGCAACCATTCCTCAGAACTTCCGCCTCGCAAGTGACCACTTACGCCCCTCCAAGTAATCATTTCTGCCCCCAAAAGTCGTCAATTATACCCCTCAAAGTGGTCAGTTTTCGACGAAAAACACTGACGGAAACAGGAAATTCTCCGTCGAAGAAGGGAGGAAACGAGGGCAAGGACAGCAATTTTCAAGCAAAAACGGGTGGGAAAGCTTGGAGGAATCTGCCTAAAACGCCTGTTCCAATCACTTTTTCCTGCATTCCGAGGCAATTTCTCTCCACTCGGGGAGGAAAACCCGACATGGCCTGATTGCACGGTTCACGGCTTTTTGTGTTTAGGTAGGTTCTATCAATTAGCTTGCGATGTATTTGCGACTATCGTGCCGTAGGTTTTTGTCTTTCACGAGGGAGCGTAGCGGGCTACGTGACTGAATGAAAGACAAAAACCTACGGTGCGAGAGGCGTGAAGACATCCAAGCAAGACAGAAACACAGCCTTACATTGAAAACTAATTTATAGAACCCACCTTTAATGAGCGTTAAGCGGACGGAAGAGCTCACAGGATTCCCCCTGAAAGGTCAGGCATACGTCCCTCTTCGCGCTGACCTCCGCCTTGCCTTTGCCTAAAGCGAAGCGAGCAAAATGCCCTTCAGAAACAAGAATCCAGTCACTTTAAGCAAGCCGAAATAGCAAAAAAGCCACGCAAAAGCGCTATTTTCAAAAAAACTCACTGCAAAAACTTGCACACTCACCCGAAACGCCCTACCTTTGCACTCGCAAATCAGCCACTGACGCTGCGCAAAGCAAAGGACAGCAAAGAGGCAGAGACCGCAATGGTCCCTTCGTCTATCGGTTAGGACGAGAGATTTTCATTCTCTAAAGAGGGGTTCGATTCCCCTAGGGACTACCAACATACTTGCAAAAGTATAGCAACGCTCAGGAAGCCAAGGCAGAAAAGACCGCCGACAGAGAGCTTCCGGTAAGGATTAAAGGTGAAAGATTCAGTGGGCCTTCGCACAGCACACGGGTTTTTCTCTTTTATTCTTTATATACGCGCGTTGCGCAAGCGAACATCAGCTTGCAAGCGGGCAGAACGTGCAGGAAACTTAGCGCGCAGCGTCGGGATGACGCCCATTTTCCTCCTTGCTAACGCCTGGCACTGACTACCCCACCCCTCTCTCTTCAAAATCTATTGTATCACCTTCCCCCCTTCCACACATCGCGGGGATTACATTATCATTCCAAACAACAATGGCAAACCACAAATCATCTGTAAAGCGCATCCGCCAGACTGCCGCTCGTCGTCTCCACAACCGTTACTATGCAAAGACCATGCGTAATGCCGTACGCAAGCTCCGCGCTACCACCGACAAGGCTACTGCCGTAGAGATGCTCCCCAAGGTACAGAAGATGCTCGACAAGCTCGCCAAGAACAATACGATTCACAAGAACAAGGCTTCGAACATCAAGAGCAGCCTCATGCTCCACGTCAACAGCCTTGCCTAATGATAAGCCTGCTCGCACAGGCTTTATATATAAAGCAAACAGGCAGGCAAAAGAGAGCATGCGCCTGACAACATGAGCGCAAAAACTCTTAAAATGAGCCATAACGGAGTCCAACATACGTTGGGTTCCGTTTTTTTGCGCAATTTTGCAACTGTTCCGAGTTTATGCCCAATGGGCCATACGCCCCGCAGCAACTCGCACCTCACCGAAAACACATCCTGAAACATGGAAGACACATTCGACATCAGAAGCAGCCAGAACACGCCGAACAAGTCAGACCGCGACTTCGAGAACGCCCTCCGTCCGCTTGCCTTCTCAGACTTCACGGGGCAGAAGAAGGTGGTGGAAAACCTTCAGGTGTTCGTGGAAGCAGCACGACGCCGAGGCGAACCCTTGGACCACACGCTCCTGCATGGGCCTCCGGGACTGGGAAAAACCACACTCTCGAATATCATCGCCAACGAACTGGGCGTGGGCTTCAAGCTCACCAGCGGCCCTGTGCTTGACAAGCCGGGCGACTTGGCCGGACTCCTCACATCGCTCGAAACGAACGACGTGCTCTTCATCGACGAAATTCATCGCCTCAGCCCCGTCGTAGAGGAATATCTCTATTCTGCCATGGAGGACTACCGCATCGACATCATGATCGACAAGGGTCCGGCGGCGAGGAGCATCCAAATTGACCTCAATCCCTTCACACTCGTGGGGGCCACCACGCGCAGCGGACTGCTGACCGCACCGCTCCGCGCACGCTTCGGCATCAATCTGCATCTGGAATACTACGATGCGGAGACGCTGACCACCATCGTCCGGCGCTCGGCAAGCATCCTCGGCGTGAAAATCGATCCCAAGGCGGCGGCAGAGATTGCTGGACGCAGCCGCGGCACGCCGCGTATTGCCAATGCCCTGCTGCGCCGCGTCAGAGACTTTGCACAGGTGAAGGGCAACGGCGACATCGACACTGCCATAGCGCGCTATAGCTTAGAGGCCCTGAACATCGACAAATATGGCCTCGACGAGATTGACAACAAGATTCTGACAACGATTATCGACAAATTCAAGGGCGGCCCCGTGGGCATCACCACCATCGCCACCGCCATCGGCGAAGATGCCGGCACCGTAGAAGAGGTCTATGAGCCTTTCCTCATCAAGGAGGGATTTATACGCCGCACGCCGCGAGGACGCGAAGTGACTGAACTCGCCTACGAGCACCTGGGACGCAGCATTATCAGCAATCGCGAACCCGGACAGGGCTACCTGTTCTGAAAAAAAAATCTTCCCTACTCATCTTCCCCCTCACCCATGAACCGCATAGCTCACTTAGCACGAAAAGTTGCACTCGCCATCATAGAAACTCCCAAATTCTTCTTTCCGCCAAAAAAAATTCGCCTCGGCATGACGCTTTTGGTAAAGAACGAGGCTGACATTCTGGAGACCAACCTACGCTTCCACCGCGCCATGGGGGTGGACTTCTTTATCGTCACCGACAACAACTCTACGGATGCCACGCCGGAAATCATCGAACGCTATCAGCAAAAGGGATGGATAAAGGCATACATCAGAGAGACGGATTCGGGCTACGAACAGAAGAAATGGGTAGATCGGATGACTTGGATGGCGAAGCGCAAGTATGATGCCGACTGGATCATCAATGCCGATGCCGACGAACTATGGTATGCGCCTTCGGGCAGCCTGAAACACGAGATGGCAGCAGCCGGCCTCCACAATGTCTTGCGCTGTCAGCCCCTCAACGTCTATCCCGAAGAGGGGAAACCCCTACAGGAGTGGAACCGCGTCATCAGGCAAGTAGAAGACGCAGAACGCTTCAATCTGTCTCGATTCACGATATTCTCACGCCAAAGGCCAAAGGTGGCACACCGAGCCGCAGGTTATATACAAATATCCTTTGGCAATCACAAGGTGACGATGTTTCCTTTCTGCCGAAAGACGGCAGACATTCGCATCTATCACTACAACTGCCGCGGCAAAGACAAGTTTATGGAGAAGGCCATCAACGGCGGCAAAGAGTTGGAGACTCATCAGGGAAAACACGGCGGACGACACTGGAGATTCTTCTATGAACTCTACAAAGAGGGAAAACTGGAGGCGGAATATGACCGCGTGGTCGGCACAAACTGCCTCGACGAACTCGAACGCGAAGGCTATCTCTGCGAAGACAACACGATGCCAGACTTCTTCAGAACCATGTCCTAATCCTGCCCAACCCGTATTCTCGCTCCATGAAACACGCGTACCTCATCATCGCACACCATGAATGGGAGATTCTGCGAACTCTCCTCACGATGCTTGACGATGACCGAAACGACATCTACCTGCACATTGACCGCCGTGCAACGGCATTGATGCAGCAGGTGGATGGCCTACGCCTCTGCCATTCGCCCATACATCGCATCCAGCAGCCCATTGAAACCCGTTGGGGCAACTTCAGCCAGGTAGAAACGGAACTACTGCTCTTCGAAGCTGCCCTGCGGAACGGACCGTACGCCTACTATCATCTGCTATCGGGCGTAGATTTGCCACTGAAAAGCCAAGACGAGATACACCAATTCTTCGAAGAGAACAGCGAACTGGAGTTTGTGGAATACCTGCCCGAAGACGTTCATGACAAAGAATGCCGAAAACGCACGATGTTCTACTATGTCTTCAACGACCAGAAGAAGCGGCAGAAAGACACGCGCCAGGCCCTGCTGACGCTGAACCGAAACATCATCCTGGGACTTCAGAAGGCACTGCACATTCACCGCAAGCCCATCACCTCGCTCCGCAAAGGCTCCAACTGGGTCAGCATCACTCAAGGCTTTTGCGAATACCTCGTCAGCAAGCAGCATTCGCCTGCCATCAGACGTTTCCGCTACACCCTCTGCCCCGATGAGTTGTTCGTCCAGACTCTACTCATGGCTTCGCCCTTCAAAGATCATATCGCACAGATAGCAGGGGGAAACGCGCGGAAAATAGACTGGCAACGGGGCAGCCCCTACACATGGCAAGATGGGGATTTCGAGGAGCTTATCAATTCTGACCGCCTCTTTGCCAGAAAATTCTCATCGGCCGACAGCCGCATCATACAGCGAATCTATCAGCACATCATGGGAGAAACTCACGATGCGAAATTCTGCCATACGAATACGACTATTGAAAAAAGGAACATTGACTCATGAATTCCCCCACCATCTCCATCATCACGCCAGTCTATCAGGCAGAAGCCGACCTCCCCGCTTGTCTTGACAGCATTCTCGCACAGACATTTACGGACTTCGAACTCCTGCTGATTGACGATGAAAGCACAGACCGTTCAGGCGAAATCTGCGATGAATATGCCGCACGCGACCCGCGCATCAGAGTGATTCACCAACAGAACGGAGGCGTATCAAAAGCCAGGAACCAAGGCCTTAGGCTGGCAAGAGGGCAATGGATAACCTTCATCGATGCCGATGACACGATTTCACCCAACTATCTTGCCGCCATAAAAGAGACTGACGCCGACATGATTATATTAGAAGCGGCAGAGGCCTACTCCGATGGGCGCATCATTCCCCTTGAAACGGCTGACCTGAATGCCACGGGAAACTGCATACCCCGAAAGGCAGGACAACAGATTCACCTGCTACTTCTCCGATTGGCCAGCGCAAAAATCATCAAACGCGCCTGCTTGGAAGGCATGAAATTCCAAATCGGACAGAAATTGGGGGAAGATACGGAGTTCATGCTACGCTGCTACAAACGCATCAGCAGCATCAGAACCTTGTCGGGACACTGCTACTACTGGCGACAACACGACATTTCTATCAAGAAGAAATACGCACATTCGCCCAGACATTCTGCCCGTTCGCTCAAGAACATCTATAAAGCCTACAAGCTACTGGGCGAAAGAAACACGGAGTTTGAGCTCTGCCTGCTCTGCCTATTCCTCCATGTGACAGACCGCTCAAACATGTATGAGGTGAACAAGGACTGGTTCAAGGACGAAACCATAAAAAAGATAAAGCACAACATCACAAAAAGCGGAAAGAAGCTCCCCTGGTCGTACAAGCGGAGGCAACTCCACGCTTGGACCATCTACCACACACTCCATCCTTTCAAATATCTCAAACGGCTGGCCATGGGATAGGCCCACGACCTAACGCCCCACCAAATACGACAACAAATGCGACTAATAAAAATGACGGGAGGCCTTGGCAATCAGATGTTCATCTACGCCATGTATCTGCAAATGAAACAGCTGTTTCCTGATACGCGCATTGACCTCTCTGACATGCAGCACTATCATGCCCACTACGGCTACGAGATGCACAAGGTCTTCAATCTACCCAAAGAGGAGTTTTGCATCAATCAGACACTGAAAAAAATCATTGAGTTCTGCGTTTTCAAGACTATCCTCGAGCGCAAACAGAACGGGAGTCTGACCCCCTACCGCCAGCCATACGCCTGGCCATTCATCTATTTCAAGGGGTTCTACCAGTCTGAAAGATACTTTGAAGAGGTGAGACCTCTGGTACGACAGCAATTCACCTTCAATATGGCCATCATCAACGATGCCAGCCGCGCCATGGTGGAGAAAATAGATGCGGATGCCCACGCCGTATCACTCCACGTTAGACGCGGCGACTATCTGCTACCGAAATTTTGGAAATCAACGGGCAGCGTCTGCAGCCTGAACTACTATATGCGTGCCATTGACACCATACTTTCCACTGACCCTGCGGCATCTTTCTACATTTTCTCAGACGATATGGCATGGGTGAAAGAGAATCTTCGCATATCGAACGCCACTTATGTGGATTTCAACAAGGCCGATGACAGTTGGCAGGACATGATGCTTATGAGCCACTGTCGCCATCACATCATCTGCAACAGCACCTTCAGCTGGTGGGGAGCTTGGCTGTCTCAGCACGCCGATGGCATTGTCATCGCTCCAGAAAGATGGTTCAACGGGACTGACGCGCCGCATATTTGTCCGGAAAGATGGACAAAGGTGGCTGTGGACTAATCTGCAACAAAAGATTTCTGGAATATGATTACATACAACTCCTACAGCAACCTTATGCCACAGACGAACACAGTGGCACTTACGGCATGGATAGAGAAGATAGCAAGGCACTATGACAAGAGGATAGGGAACATCAACTACATCTTCTGCACCGACGAAGAAATCCTCGATGTCAATCGTCAATACCTCAACCACGACTACTATACCGACATCATCACCTTTGACTATTGCGCCCACGACATCCTCTCTGGCGATCTCTATATCAGCCTCGACACGGTGAAATCGAATGCCGAAGAATTGGGGAAAGACTTCGATGAGGAGTTTCATCGCGTAGTCATTCATGGCATTCTGCACTTGGTGGGCATCAACGACAAGGGGCCTGGCGAGCGCGAAATCATGGAGGCTGCTGAAGACGAGGCCTTAGCTCTGCTCTGAACATAGGCGGAATTGTTCCAGCACACACAGAAAAGAGAGATGGAGCTGAAGCCGGAGCGTAAAGACAAAAGGATTGGGGTCAGACACCAGATGGTGCCTGACCCCAATCCTTTTTATTTCACACGGAAATGCTCTATTTTGCAAGTATGCTGCTTGGTCTCACGGTCGTAGTTGATGCCCACGAGGAGCACTTCGCCTGTGTATTCCGCTATCTTCGCTGGGTATTGCTTCCGCTTGATTTGGTCGATGGCGGTGTCGGCGGTGTGGTTGAATTTCAATTCTATGATGAGGGCGGGCTTCTCGACATTGCGGCGCGGAATCATCACAAGGTCAGCATAGCCCTTGCCCGTGGCATATTCGCGATGGATGATATATTCGTTGCGCGCCCATATATAGGCGATAGTCAGAACGCAGGCGAGGGAGTTCTCATCGTTATAGGAGAGGATGCTCGTGTTTTCATCATGAGCCACGTCGATGGTCCGCGCCACTGCTTCTTCATTTCCAGCGATGGTGGCAGCAAGCAGGGATTTTGAGTCTTGAAGGGTCTTTGCCACAGATGCCCATGAAGTAGCTTTGATGGCCTTGTTCATTTCGTCCGCCACCTCCTTATTGGGGATGTAACACTGCTGACGCTCTGAATCGTAAGCAAGGTAGCCAAGGTGTATCAGCACCGTGAGAACATCGTCTTTACTTCTCACAATGCGCATGTCGTTCAGGAACTCCGTGGTATCTACATCTACCGACTCTCCTGCGAACATACGGATAACATCGTCTTTCAGACCATCGAAGTTCATCTCTATGTAAGTCCTTACAGAATCGTAGGCACTCGTCGTCGTCCAGTAGCTGCCATACGATTCCATATTGATAGCCTTGATGACTGAATAGGGATTGAACATGTGCGATGCCTTGCCGATGCGATACCCATCGTACCAGCTTTCCATCTCTGCCATGTCCGCCCCGTGTTTTTTGCAAAGAGACACCACTTCATCGTAAGTAAATCCAAGCGTCGTGGCCATCTTTCCCGGACGAATCATCGAGTATTCGCAGAAATTGTTCAACGCCGACTCCGTATTATATCGCTTGATGGGCAGAATGCCTGTAAGGTATGCCCCTGCAAACACCTCGTTTGAGCTAACACCCTTGAAGAGACGGCGCAACAAATCTACGTAGGCCGTAGTTATATACTCGTCATCTCCCATCTCTCGCAATATAGCATCCCACTCATCGATAATCATGATGAAGCGCTCGCCGGTGTTTTCGCTGATGCGATAAAGGCAATTCATCAAATCATCGCGCTCCTTGACCTTTGTTTCAGGAAAAACATCCAGAATATCAGACATTACATCCTGCTGAATGAAAGACACTATATCTCGTTCCCTACGGTATCTGGTGGTAAACTCTGACATATCGAGGCAAATCACATGGTATTGGTTGAGATACGTCAGAAACGAGTCCGCATTTTCTGCCTCCAATCCCTTAAAGAGTTCGCCCGAATTGCACGACTTGTCATAGTAGGCACAGAGCATCTTGGCCGCCATCGACTTACCAAAACGGCGGCAACGCGTCACGCAACTATAACGACTCTCTGAATTGAGCGTAGCGTTGATGATTGGTATCAACGAGGACTTATCGACATACTCATGAGCGACGATGTCGCGAAATGCCTGATTACCTTTATTGATATATAAACCCATGACAAATATCTGACTACAGGAGAGATAAGCCTGCAATTCGCAGCAAAAATACAAAAAAAGGAGCGAAAAAAGATGACTTTGCGGAAAGAATGTAGGCAGAACGCACTCTCACGGCCTTTCAAACGTATCACCACGGACAGAAACATAATGGACGGGGTGAAGAAACACTGGCACGACGACGCACTTCTGCACGTTCGCAAGGCATAAGATTTCCTATACATATATATATAAGGAGAGGGGTGGAGGGGGAAACGATGGGCGTTTTTAATAGAAAAATTTGGAGATTCACATAAAAGGGCGTAATTTTGCCGCCACAAAAATTGCATCCGTACGCCTTGCGAACACGATGCTCACGGTAAAAAATGCAGCCAAAAGTAGGCAATGAATATTAGTCGCATGTTTGTGTGTGCCATTTGCATGCAGGTTCTTGTCTTGAAACAAAGGAATATGGCGCAGGCCATAACGATTTTACAAGGCAAAGATACGCAATGAGGGATATTCAAGCATAAACACTATCATGACTCCTGCCAAGCAAGTCGCAAGAATTAGTTTCCGGCAAATGCCAAATGTGCAGCCGTGGCGAAAACACGGGGCTTTTCAAGCCTTCCACATAGCTCCCGCTTCGCAAGCAATCACTTTCCCCCCTCCAAGTGATTGCTTTGCCCCCATGAAATGGTCATTTTGCCCTTCAAAATGGTCACTTTCAGACGAAATGTAACGTAGGAGTAAGGCATCTTACCGTAAACTAACTTTCATCACCTACACACATGCTTGTTTTATCGCCTACTTGCCAAGCATGCACATAGCCTAACCATACCGATTCATAGACCATGCAAAAGAATTTAGTGATCGTGGAGAGCCCTGCCAAGGCCAAGACGATAGAACGCTTTCTCGGCAAAGACTACAAAGTCATGTCGAGTTTCGGACATATCAGAGATTTGAAGAAGAGGAACTTTGGCATCGACCTCAAGACCTTCACTCCCGAATACGAGATACCGAGCGACAAACGCAACGTCGTAGAGAGCCTGCGCAGCGAGGCAAAGAAAGCCGACGCTGTATGGCTTGCCTCCGATGAAGACCGCGAGGGAGAAGCCATCAGCTGGCATCTGGCGGAGGTGTTGCACTTAGACCCTGCCACCGCACGACGCATCGTGTTTCACGAAATCACGAAGCCTGCCATCCTGGCTGCCATCGAAAACCCTCGCACCATCGACCTCAACCTCGTGAATGCCCAGCAGGCACGGCGCGTGCTGGACCGTCTCGTCGGGTTCAAGCTCAGTCCGGTGCTTTGGCGAAAGGTGCAGCCGAACCTCTCAGCAGGCCGCGTACAGAGCGTCGCGGTGCGTCTTATCGTCGAGCGCGAACGTGAAATTCAGCAGTTTCAGAGCGAAAGCGCATTCAGGGTAGCGGCCATCTTCATCACGGAAGGGGCTGACGGACAGCGTTCGACACTGAAAGCCACGCTGAACACGAACTTCAAGACGGAAGACGAGGCGCGCAACTTCCTGGAGCTATGCAGAAGCGCCAAGTTCAGCGTCAGCAGCGTGCAGAAACGCCCCACGCACCGATACCCCGCACCACCCTTCACGACCTCAACACTACAACAGGAGGCAGCACACAAGCTGGGATTCCCCGTTTCGCTCACGATGCGAGTGGCGCAGGCTCTATACGAGGCGGGTCTGATCACCTATATGCGTACCGACTCGACGAATCTTTCCACCCTCTGCCTCAACACCTGCGGACCCGTCATTGAGGAAATGGCGGGAAAGGGTTACCACAAACGCCGCAACTACCATACGCACAGCAAAGGAGCGCAGGAGGCTCACGAGGCAATACGCCCCACCGACCTGCGACAAAGCACAATACAGGGCACCATTCAGGAGCGCAGACTCTACGAACTGATATGGAAACGCACCATCGCCTGCCAAATGGCGGATGCCGAACTGGAGAAGACGACGGTGAACATTGCCATCGAGGGCATGACGCAAGAGTTTACGGCCACGGGCGAAGTCGTTTCGTTCGACGGATTCTTGCGCGTCTATCGCGAAACACAGCAAGACGCTGAGGAAAACGAAGAAGGACGACTGCTGCCACCCATGGTGGAGGGGCAGGCTCTGCAAATCGAAGAGATAGCCGCCACTGAACGTTTCTCGCAGCCGCCCGCACGCTATAACGAAGCAGCACTCGTGAGGCAACTGGAAGAGTTAGGCATCGGCCGACCTTCCACCTACGCCCCCACTATCTCCACCATTCAGCAGCGCGAATATGTGAGACGCGGAGAAAGCGATGGCACACGACGAGAATACAACGTGCTGACGCTGAGAGACAATGCCATCGCGAAGACCATACGCGAAGAAAACACGGGCGGGAACCGCGGACGACTCGTACCAACGGATGTCGGGACCATCGTCACCGACTTCCTCATGGAGCATTTCCCCATCATCATGGACTATAACTTCACGGCCAACGTGGAGCAGGAATTTGACAACATCGCCGAGGGCAACGAGGAATGGGGCGACCTCATCCGCCATTTCTACGCAGATTTCAACCCTTCGGTGGAAGCCGTCATTGCTGAACGGACAGACCACAAGGTAGGAGAACGCGAGCTGGGCATTGACCCCGCAAGCGGAAAGACCGTGACCGTGAAGATTGGACGCTTCGGCCCCATGGTACAGATAGGCAGCATGGAGGACAACGATGCGGAGAAACCACGATTTGCAAAGCTCACGAAGTCGCAGTCTATAGCTTCCATCACCCTCGAAGAGGCACTTGACCTCTTCAGACTGCCCCGCACATTAGGGGAATATGAGGGCGAAGAGGTGCGTGTAGGAACCGGCAACTATGGCCCATACGTGAAATTCCACAACAAATACACCTCGCTGGCGAAGGACGATGATCCCTATAGCATTACCTTGGAACGCGCCATCGAAATCATCGAACAGGCACGCGAGGCAGAGCGCAAAAGCCACCTGAAGACATTCGACGAAGAACCGGGACTGGAGATTCGCAACGGACGCTTCGGGCCTTATCTCGTCTTCAACGGCACGAACTATCATATTCCGAAGCAGCAGGCAGAGCGCGCGGCTGACCTCACCTTAGAGGAGTGCAGAAGCATCATCGAAGCTGAGAAGACGAGGACTTCGAATCGCAAAGGCAAGACGCGCCGCACGAAAAGCAATTCCTGACAAGATTAGGTGATACCAGTCAGCCAAGGTAGGTTCTATAAATTAGCTTGCGATGTATTTGCGACTATCGTGCCGTAGGTTTTTGTTTTTCACGAGGGAGCGTAGCGGGCTACGTGACTGAATGAAAGACAAAACCCTACGGTGCGAGAGGCGTGAAGACATCCAAGTAAAACAGAAACACTGCCTTACATTGAAAACTAATTTATAGAACCTACCTCTAATGTTAGTCTGATCTGCTTGAATGCTGATTTAGTCTTGAAACAAAGGAGCATTGCGAGCCATGCGACAGCTTCCAAGACAAAAGGATGCGCCAAAAGGGTGCTCAACCATGCAAGCCATAATAATTCGTAGTATAAACCTACTTATCCACTAACGGCATGAAGTGCATCGCCTTAATAGGATATATGTGTGTGGGCAAGACGACCATCGGAAAGGCTCTCGCCCAACACCTCGGCATGAGGTTTTACGATCTCGACTGGTACATCGAACTCCGCTTTCGCCGCAAAATCGCTGACATCTTTGCACAAGAGGGCGAAGCAAAGTTTCGAGACATGGAGCAGCGCATGCTACACGAAGTGGCTGCATTTGAGGATATCGTGCTTAGCTGTGGCGGAGGTACGCCTACGTGGGGCGACAACATGGAATTCCTGAATGCCAACACGGAAACCATCTTCCTGAAAGCTACGCCGGAAACCATCTTGGCACACCTGCAAATGGCGCGAGGCAACCGCCCTTTGTTGGCAGGGAAAAGCCAAGAGGAGCTGGAGCAATACGTCAGGGCACAGCTGGCAGAGCGGGAGAGGCACTACGAACAAGCTGCCCACACCATCGACATCAGCATCCTGGATACGCACCGGAAAATCAATGACGTCGTGGAACGTATTGCTGCACAACTGCCGCTGACCGCGGAATGACAGCCAACCATTTATACTTTACTTTGAACAAACCTACCAAACAGCATACCACCGCCCATGAGAAAGTGGAGAATCGAAGACTCTGAAGAGCTGTACAACATCAAAGGATGGGGTGTCAACTACTTTGGCATCAACGACAAAGGCCATGCCTACGTACGTCCGCGAAAAGACGAAGTACAAATCGACCTGACCGACGTGATGGAGGACCTGAAATATGCCGACATCACGGCTCCCGTGCTGCTGAGATTTCCTGACATTCTGAACAATCGCATAGAAAAGACGGCGGCTTGCTTTGCTAAAGCCGAACGAGAATACGATTATAAAGGCGAACATTTCATCGTCTATCCCATCAAGGTCAATCAGATGCGTCCCGTCGTTGAGGAGATTATCTCCCACGGCAAGAAGTATAACCTCGGCCTGGAGTGTGGTTCGAAGCCGGAACTCCATGCCGTGCTGGCAACGAACATGGACTCTGACAGCATCATCGTCTGCAACGGGCACAAAGACCAGAACTTTATCGAACTGGCACTGCTGGCGCAGAAGATGGGCAAGCGCGTGTTTCTCGTCATAGAAAAGCTCCCCGAACTCGACATCATAGCACGTACGGCCGACAAGCTGGGCGTGCGGCCCAACCTCGGCATACGCATCAAGCTCGCAAGCAGAGGCACGGGAAAATGGGAAGAGAGCGGCGGCGACGCCTCGAAGTTCGGACTCAACAGCACCGAACTGCTTCAGGCTATCCACAAACTCGACGAACTCGAACTGCGAGACTGCTTCAAACTCATACATTTCCACATCGGCAGCCAGATTACTAAGATTCGCACCGTCAGCATAGCTCTCAAAGAGATGGCGCAATACTATGTGCAACTGAGGAAGATGGGGTTCGGCATCGATTTTGTTGACTGCGGAGGCGGACTGGGCGTGGACTACGACGGAACGCGCAGCAGCAACTCGGAATCTTCGGTCAATTACAGCGTGCAGGAATATGTGAACGACATCGTATATACGCTCTCTGATGCTGCCAACACGAACCAGATTCCTCATCCGAACATCATCACTGAGGGCGGACGCTCGCTGACAGCTCACCACTCCGTGCTGATTCTCGATGTGCTGGAGACGGTGAGCGTGCCGCACATGCCCGAAGATTTCGTGCCGACGGAGAACGACCACAAACTCGTCCACGAGCTGAACAACATCTGGGACAAACTCTCCACGCGCTCCATGCTGGAAGACTGGCACGACGCGCAGGACATCCGCGAAGAAGCCCTCGACCTCTTCCGACACGGACTGCTCGACCTCAAGACGAGGGCACAGATAGAATCGCTCTACTGGAGCATCAGCCACGAAATCAGCGAACTGGCTCACCACCAGAAGCACTGCCCCGACGAACTGCGGAAGCTCGACAAGACAATGGCAGAGAAATATTTCTGCAACTTCAGCATTTTCCAAAGTTTGCCAGACCATTGGGCGCTCGACCAGCTCTTCCCCATCATGCCCATACAGCGGCTTGACGAACGCCCCATGCGGAGTGCGACGCTGCAAGACATTTCATGCGACTCCGATGGCAAGATCGGAGCCTACGTCAATCATGACCACCAGACGAATTACATACCGCTCCACGAGCTGCGGCCTGGCGAACACTATTATATAGGCGTGTTCCTCGTAGGTGCCTACCAAGAGATTTTGGGCAACATGCACAACCTCTTTGGCGACACGAATGCCGTACACATCTCCATTGACGGCGACACATACAGTATCGACAAGACCATTGACGGCGAAACCGTGGCCGACGTGCTGGAATACGTGCAGTACGACCCGAAACACTTGGTCAGACGCTTGGAGAGCTGGGTGTCCGGTGCGGTGAAAGAAGGCAAGATTACCACTGAGGAGGGCAAAGAGTTCATCAGCAACTACCGCGCTGGCCTCTATGGATATACGTATTTAGAGTAACCTCCCTCCGTCCTCTGGATTATCCTCCCGGACGGAAAGACCGGGCATGTCCCCTATGTGGCATCGTCCGGTCTTTTTGCTATAGGAGAAAATGAAAATTGGGCGAGCCCCATTTGTTCTTTTGAACACCCTTAGCAGAAATACTATGGTAAACATTGATTCAACATGGGCAGAAGTCCTCGCCGACGAGTTTCAGAAGCCTTATTTCACACGACTCACGGAGTTCGTACGCCGCGAATATCACACTTACACGTGCTATCCCCCGGGGAAGAAGATTTTTGCAGCCTTCGACCTTTGTCCGTTTGATGCCGTCAAGGTGGTCATCATCGGTCAAGACCCGTATCACGAGCCGATGCAAGCCGAAGGTCTCTGCTTCTCCGTCGCCGAAGGCGTGCAGCCTCCGCCCTCGCTGGTGAATATCTTCAAAGAGATAGAAAGCGACCTCGGAACGCCGCCACCTCCTAACGGCAGCCTGCGCAGATGGGCAGAGCAGGGCGTGCTCCTTCTCAACGCCACGCTGACCGTCCGCGCCCACCAAGCCGGCAGCCATCAGCATCAAGGCTGGGAAGAATTTACGGATGCCGTCATCCGCGAACTGTCCGTACGGCGTTCAGGACTGGTGTTCATACTTTGGGGAAGCTACGCCCAGCGCAAGGGGGCCGTCATCGACCGTTCGCGCCACCTCGTGCTGCAGTCTGCCCACCCATCGCCCCTGAGTGCCTATCGCGGATTCTTCGGCAACCACCATTTCTCCCTCGCCAACGATTATCTCATCAAGCAGGGCAAGACGCCCATACAATGGGGGTGAGCGCTTTCGCAGCCCCGAATGACAATTCCCCATTCAAGATTTCCATTTCCTCACTCCTCCCCCTTCCAAGCACCAAGGAAAGTGCAAGAATCTGCTTGCAGCTTACCCGAGGAAGCATACGGGGGGCGTGCTTCCAGATGTAATGTTTGCTGATGAATCTGACTCAGGAAGCCCATTCTTGCCCCCGAAACCTATGAAAACCACTCTGTCCAGACTGACATGATATGTGTAGCCGTGGTGAAAACGACGGGATTGGCCAGCCTTCTGCTGAGCTCCCGCCTCCCAAGTCATCGTTTTCACCCCCAAAAGTGATTGCCTTGACCCCAGAAACTGGCCATTTTTCCCTTCAAAATGGTCATTCTGCGGCGAAATGCACTGTAGAGGCAAGGCATCTTACTGTAGAATAATTCATCTCCCTACCATAAAAATTTCCATCACCTACTTATGAAACGCATTCTTACCCTTCTCACCACCCTCGTTGCTTGCTGCTTCGGCTATGCCCAGAGCGTCGATGTTCACCATTCGGGCATACTCTCTTCCTATTCTGCCGACGAGCTGCAAGAAATCAGCCTCGAACATGATGCCACTGGCAGCACCGTCAGCATCCTGAAATATGGCGAGACGCCGCTACGCACAGACGCTGCCAACGTGACTGCCATCAGTTTTTCCGACCAGCCCGTGGACGCCTCAACGAAATATGCCGACGGCGAGCCTGCACAGGTAGTGTTCTCCTGCATCGAGGTCAATAACACCAATCCGCTCCAGCACCTGAACTTCCACCTCAAGAAGTCGAACAAGAATCTCTTTGATGCCGTCATCCTCTTCTCCTCTAACATAAATTTCAGCAAGAAGGAAGACGTGGTGTACATACACAACAATGAGAACGTGCAACCCATCCTCAACCATTGGGAACACTATATCAAACCGCTGAAAGACCGCGGCATCAAGGTGCTGCTCTCTATCCTCGGCAACCACGATGGCTCCGGACTGGCAAACCTGAGCGACGAACGCGCGAAACTCTTTGCACAAGCCATCGCCGACACCCTGCAGAAATATGACCTCGACGGCGTTTTCTTCGACGATGAATATTCTGACTACAACAAGAACCTGGCCGGCCAAGGCTATAAAGGCTTCTTCTCTACTGCAAGCTACGATGCAGCATCCCGCCTCGCCTACGAAACGAAGCAGGCCATCGGCGACAAATGGCTCGTGCTGTATAAGTATGGCTCCTACAGTAAGGCTGTCAGCGTCGATGGCAAGAAGCCCGGCGAATACGTTGACTATGTCCTAACGGACTACAACGTCAGCGGTGCGGGCATGAACCTGCAGTATCCTGGCGTAGAGAACAGTCAAGTGGGGTGCTACAGCGTGAACATCAATGGCTACTACAACAAATCCAACATAAAGAAACTGCGTTCGGAGAAATATGGAGCATTCATGATTTACAATTTGGATCAGACAGCCTACGATTTCTCTTACAGCAAACTGATAAACCTCGAGAGTTTCGTCGATTACCTCTTCGACGATGAGTTGGAAGTGACGGAGACCCCCTACCGCAAAGACTGGGAACCCATCGAAGAGCTGAAAGAACCGAACCGCTAACACTTATACACCCTCTTTTTTCAACGTGCTACCCATACTGCAAGTGGGCGAGATACTGCTCTCGCCCGACATACTGACCGAATATTTCTGCTGCGACCTCTCTGCCTGCGGCGGGGAATGCTGCATCGAAGGCGAGGCGGGGGCTCCCGTGACGCTCGAAGAAATCGACAAACTCGAAGAAGCCCTGGCGGAAGTCTGGGACGACCTCTCGCCGAAAGCCCGTGCCGTCATCAACCGCGAGGGTGTCTCGACCATCGACCCTGAGGGCGACCTCGTCACGACCATTGTCAATGGCAAGGACTGCGTCTTCACCTGCTACGCCGACCTTGATACGCCCTCGGGCACCGTCCACCACTGTTGCCTCTGCGCGTTAGAGAAAGCCTTCCGCGACGGGCGAACATCCTGGCCGAAGCCCATCAGCTGCTATCTCTACCCCATCCGCGAGAAGCGGCTGAGCAACGGCACCATTGCGCTCAACTATCATCGCTGGAAAGTCTGCGAATGCGCCGTGCGAAAAGGCCGCGAACTGAAAATGCCCGTCTATCGCTTCCTGCGCGATCCGCTGATTCGCCGCTTCGGCGAGGCTTGGTATGCAGAGCTGGAAGCCCTCGTCGAGGCATTGAAAGGGCAGGGCATGCTGTAGCACGAAGCCTCAGCGCCTATCCTGCAGTGCAAGCAACGGAGGCAGATTTCATCGCTTTTTCAATGTTTTCACCATAATCTCTGCCACGTCGGCTATACGAAAAATGGTCAAAAAGCGCATTTTTCAGAAAAAACAAGACAGAAAATTTGACACACAGCTAATCCTGCCTTAACTTTGCAAGCGCATTGGACCATGGTGTAATGGTAACACTACAGGTTTTGGTTCTGTCATTATGGGTTCGAGTCCCGTTGGTCCAACTCTTTTCCATGCAGAAGAGAGAAAAAGAGAGTGAAAGAGTTCCACACAGACGGCTCTTTCACTCTCTTTTTTTGCCTCGAAAGCAGCGTCTCGAAGCCTGTGCGCCATCGTTTCCACCCTTCATCCAAGCCTCTGCCTCAGCATCATCCGGCAAATGCAGGCTTCTTTTTCTCCTCCCCCACCCCTCCCACATTATGGCATCCCTGAAATCGCTGGCCAAAGATACGGCCATCTACGGCCTGAGCAGCATCGTCGGCCGCTTTCTGAACTATTTGCTCGTACCGCTCTACACGGCCAAAATCTCTGCGGCAAGCGGTGGCTACGGCGTTGTGACGGAGATTTACAGCTATACTGCCTTCTTCTTCGTCATTCTCACCTTCGGCATGGAGACCACTCTCTTCCGATTCATCAACCGTAAAGATGAACCCGCCCCTACCCGCGTCTATACCACGGCCCTCGCCGCCGTGCTCGCCGTGGGAGTTTGCTTTGTTGCCGCCATCGCCCTCGCCCTTCCCTCCGTCAGCAGTGCCTTGGGCTATGCCGCCCACCCTGAATACGTGATGATGATGGCCATAGTCATTGCCCTCGATGCCTTTCAAGCCATTCCCTTCTGCTATCTGCGCTATCAGAAACGCCCCATCAAGTTTGCCGCGCTGAAGCTGGGATTCATCTTCCTCAACATTGGCCTCAACCTCCTTTTCTTCCTCGTCCTCCCCAAATACGTGGCAGGATGGCAGATTGAGGTAGGCCACGTCTTTGCCATCAACCTCTTCTGCACGGCCTTCATCACCTTGTTTTTCTGGCGCGAACTCCTCGGAGTGCGTTGGCGCGTAGATTTCCGGTTGCTGCGCCGTATGCTGGGATATGCCTGGCCCATACTGATTTTGGGAATAGCAGGCATCTTGAACCAAACTGCCGACAAGATGATTTTCAAGCACGTCATGCCAGGCACGCAGGGCGAGGTGGAACTTGGCATCTACGGCGCAGGCGTGAAGATTGCGATGATCATGGCGATGATTACGCAAGCCTTCCGCTATGCTTATGAGCCCTTCGTCTTTGCCTCCTGCCGCGACGGCGAGGAGACGGACAACCGTCAGACATACGCCCTTGCCATGAAGTTTTTCCTCATCTTCACCTTCTTAGCATTCCTCTGCGTTGTGGGATACATGGATATCATCAAGCATCTCATCGGCAGCGACTATTGGGCTTCGCTCCGCGTGGTGCCAATCGTGATGGTGGCAGAGATACTGATGGGCGTGTATTTCAACCTTTCGTTCTGGTATAAAGTCACTGACCGCACCATCTGGGGTGCTTGGTTTTCGGGCATCGGTTGCCTCGTCCTCATCGCCATCAATGTCATTTTCATTCCCTCCTATAGTTATGCCGCATGCGCATGGGCGGGAGTGGCAGGCTACGGCACAGCGGCACTTCTCAGCTACGTTGTCGGACAGCACTACTACCCCATCCGTTATCCCCTGCGTCGCATCGGGCTCTACGTTTTCGTCACGGCGGTGCTCTATGCTGCCATGCGCCTGAATGAAGTTGCCATCACCTCCGTTCCACTGCGTCTGCTGCTGAACACGGGGCTCATTGGCCTCTTTGCCGCCCTCATCGTCCGTCTTGATTTTCCTTTAGGCAAGTTGCTCAAGCGGCTTCGCAGGAGGGGCTGAAGCGCCTCCCTTGCTCCTCATTCCTAACTTCTAATTTCCCTTTCGCCTTGCATACCACCACGCTTCCCAACGGTTTGCGCGTCATTTTCCAGCCCACGACGTCAGAAGTAGTCCATTGCGGCTACGTCATTCAGGCAGGAACGCGCCACGAAGACCCTGCCGACTTCGGCATGGCCCATTTCATCGAGCACACCAGCTTCAAGGGGACGGAACGCCGACGCGGTTTCCACATCAACAACACCCTCGAACGTCTGGGCGGTGACCTCAACGCTTTCACCAACAAGCAGGAAACGGTGTACTATGCCACCGTGATGAAAGAGCATTTCCGCCATGCCGCGGATATCCTGACTGACCTCGTCTTCCACAGTGTCTATGCGCAACACGAGATTGACAAGGAAGTTGAGGTAATCTGCGATGAGATTGAGAGCTATCACGATTCGCCCGCCGAACTTATCTTTGATGATTTCGAAGCCATGGTCTTTGCGGGCGACCCTCTCGGACGCGACATTCTGGGGCGTGCCGAGCGTCTGCGGGAATACACCACGGCTGATGCCCTTCGCTTCGTCCGCAAATGGTATCGCCCGCAGCATGCCGTCTTCTTCGTCACGGGCAATCTGGAATGGCCGCGCATCGTCGCCCTCCTCCAGCGTCTCGCGCCTGCCGCGCCTGCCGATGGGGCGATAGTGCCGCTGCCCCCACTCCCCGCTCCCATCGTTGCCTCACCGTGTCGCAAAGTCATAGAGAAGGGTACGCATCAGGCACACGTCGTCATCGGAGCCACTACTTTTGGCGGCACCGACAAACGCCGATATGCCATGGCACTCCTCAACAATATCCTCGGCGGGCCTGCCATGAACTCCCGCCTGAACCGCTCTCTCCGCGAACATGCAGGGCTCGTTTATAGCGTAGATGCCTATCTGACCACCTATGTCGATGCCGGATTCTGGTGTGTCTATTTCGGTTGCGATGCCCACGATGTTGAACGCTGTCTCCGTCTGACGCGCAAGGAGCTCCAACGTTTCATCGATGCGCCCCTCTCGCCGCGCCAGCTTGCCAGCGCACAGACGCAGCTCATCGGGCAACTACGTATCGCCGATGCCAATGCCGAGAGCTATGCCTTGGCTTTGGGAAAAGACTTTGCCCACTACTCCACCATCCGCTCCACGGCTCATATCGCCGATGCCGTCCGCGCCGTCACTCCGGAATCCCTGCAGCGTCTCGCCTCGGAAGTCTATGCCGCCGACCGCCTCTTCACGCTGATTTATCAATAGTCCCCCATACTTCCCAATAATCCCCCATACTTCCCGTGAGTCTCTCCCTTTTTCGTTTCTGCCCCGTCTGTGGCTCTGCCGATTTCCAGCCACACGATGCCCGCTCGAAGCGTTGTGGCGCGTGCGGCTTCACCTATTATCTCAATGCCTCCGCCTCCACGGTCGCCGTCATCCGCGATGCTGCGGGGCGCCTCCTCGTCGTACGCCGTGCGAAAGCTCCCGCGAAGGGCACGCTCGACCTCCCCGGAGGCTTCGTTGACCCTGGCGAAACGCTCCATGAAGGCTGCATCCGCGAGGTGCGCGAGGAGCTCGGCATAGAGGCAAGCGTAGGCAAACTCCTCTTTTCCTTGCCCAATCGCTACGTCTTCAGCGGATTCACCGTTCCCACCATTGATGCCTTCTTCGAAGTCACTACGCCCGCCCCCGAACTCGCCCGTGCCAGCGACGATGCTGCCGAGGTGATGTGGCTCTTTCCACACGAAATCCGCCCCGAAGACTTTGGATTAAATAGCATTCGCAAGGGAATAACACTACTTTTGACTGATTATTTCTGAAAAAAGTGGTCATATTCCAGAAGAAATGGCTAATTTTGCGCGATTTTTGGCGCAACTAACTCCTTGATTTCAATGGCGGTTTACCTCCTTTCAAGGGGCAATCCCCATGTTTCCCATCAGCCGCAAGGCCTGCGAGGAGTCGATTAGCTCCTTCCACCATCAGGGATATGGTTGCCCTCCGCTGTTCCCCCCGCTGCTTACACAGTAATTTTTATAATACATATTTTAGATGAACGTTATCACAAAGACTGTCTCGCTGCCCGATGGCCGCACCATCAGCATCGAGACCGGCAAGTTGGCCAAGCAGGCAGATGGAGCCGTAATGCTCCGCATGAACAACACGATGCTGCTGGCCACTGTCTGCGGTGCCAAAGACGCTGCCCCCGGCACCGATTTCATGCCCTTACAATGCGACTACAAAGAGAAGTACTCCGCCGCCGGACGCTTCCCCGGAGGTTTCACGAAGCGTGAAGGCCGCGCCGGAGACTACGAAATCCTCACCTCACGTCTCGTCGATCGTGCCCTGCGCCCGCTCTTCCCCAGCGACTATCATGCTGAGGTGTACGTGAATATCATTCTTTTCAGTGCTGATGGTGTAGATATGCCCGATGCATTGGCAGGCTTTGCCGCTTCTGCTGCCCTTGCCTGCTCTGACATTCCCTTCGAAGCTCCCATCTCGGAAGTCCGCGTGGCCCGCATCGATGGCGAATATGTCATCAATCCTACCTACGATCAGCTGAAGAACGCCGACATGGACCTCATGGTCGCTGCCACCGAAGAGAACATTATGATGGTAGAAGGCGAGATGAAGGAAGTGCCTGAGAGCGCACTCCTCGAAGCCCTGAAGGCCGCACATGCTGCCATCAAGCCCATGTGCCGCCTTCAGGTCGAACTCGCCAAGGAGCTTGGCACCGACGTGAAGCGTGAATACTGCCATGAGGTGAACGATGAAAACCTCCGTGCTGCCATTCGCGAGGCTTGCTATCAGCCTGCCTACGACGTGACGCGCCAGGGTCTGGAGAAGCACGCCCGCATGGATGCCTTCGAGGCCATCCGCGAAAACTACAAAGAGCAGTATGCCGCTGAGCATACCGACCTGACGCCTGAGGAGCTGGAAGAGAAGAACACCCTCATCGACCGCTACTACCACGATGTTGAGAAGGACGCCATGCGCCGTTGCATCCTCGACGAAGGCATTCGCCTCGACGGGCGCCACACCACCGACATACGTCCGATCTGGTGCGAGGTGAGTCCGCTCCCCATGCCTCACGGCTCTGCCATCTTCACCCGTGGTGAGACCCAAAGCCTCTCTACGACCACCCTCGGCACGAAGCTCGACGAGAAGATGATCGATGATGTGCTCGACAAGAGCTATCAGAAGTTCCTCCTCCACTATAACTTCCCTCCCTTCTCCACTGGTGAGGCAAAGGCTCAGCGTGGTGTCGGCCGCCGCGAAATCGGTCACGGCCACTTGGCATGGCGCGGCCTGAAGGGTCAGATTCCTGCCGACTTCCCCTACACCGTACGCGTAGTGAGCGATATCCTTGAGAGCAACGGCTCGAGCTCCATGGCAACGGTCTGCGCAGGCTGTCTCTCGCTGATGGATGCCGGCGTGCCCCTCAAGGCTCCCGTGAGCGGCATCGCCATGGGTCTGATAAAGAACCCCGGTGAAGATAAGTACGCCGTGCTCTCCGACATCCTCGGCGATGAGGACCACCTTGGCGACATGGACTTCAAGACGACGGGAACGCTCAAGGGCCTTACCGCCACGCAGATGGACATCAAGTGCGACGGCCTCTCCTATGAGATTCTCGAAAAGGCTCTGATGCAGGCCAAGGCAGGCCGCGAGCATATCCTCGGCGAGATGATGAAGACGCTCGATGCTCCCCGCGCCGACTTCAAGCCTCAGGTTCCCCGCATCGTGGCATTTGAGATTCCGAAAGAATTCATCGGAGCCGTCATTGGCCCGGGCGGAAAGATTATTCAGGGCATGCAGGAAGACACGGGTGCCACCATCACCATCGACGAAGAAGACGGTGTGGGCAAGGTGCAAGTGTCTGCTCCCAACAAGTCAAGCATCGATGCTGCCGTTGCCAAGATTCGTGCCATCGTTGCCATTCCCGAAGTGGGCGAAGTCTATACGGCTAAGGTAGTCAGCATCATGCCCTACGGTTGCTTCGTAGAGTTCATGCCTGGCAAGGAAGGTCTGCTCCATATCTCTGAGATGGCCTGGCGTCGGCTGGAGACGGTCGAAGAGATGGGTCTGAAAGAGGGCGACACCATCCAGGTGAAACTCCTTGAAATCGACGAAAAGACCGGCAAGTTCCGCCTCTCCCACCGCGTGCTGGAAGAGAAGCCCGAGGGCTGGGAGGAGCGTCCGCGTCGTCCGCGTCGCGAAAACGGCGAAGGCGGTGAGCGTCCGCGTCGTCCGCACCACGATGGCGAGCGTCCGCGCCGTCCGCGCCATGAAGGCGGCGAGCAGCACGAGGGATAAAGCCTCATAGATACCCCTAAAAAACGAGAGGGTGTGCCGGAAATTTTCCGGCACACCCTCTCGTTTTCATATCGGAAAGAGGAGCGGGGCAGGGAAACTGAAGCTCTCAGGCGACGACTGAGAGCAACAAAGCCTGCGGAGAGAGAGCTGCACGAGAGAAACGGGCAGGCAGGCACGGCGGCTACGGGCTACTTCCCAGTCCGCTCCCGATATTCATTGCGGGCCTTGAAGATGAGGGCTTCGCAATCGGCGGCATCGGCATCGCGCTCCTTGGCATAACACTGCGCGAGATAGGCGAAGAAGGCATCGTCGCCAACAAGACGGGCGAAATTCGCACAGCCACGCTTCAGACTTACACTCCGACCGCAGCGCATGGAATTAGTATCCACCAGTGAGAAATGAATGCGCGTGGAAAGACGGTCAGTGACGGAGTCGAAGAGAATGTTGTCGGCTGAGAAGTCGCGATGCAGAAAGCCATTCTTATGTAGCTGCGCCGAGAAAACGGCAAATTCCTCTGTCACCTTCCGCCGCTTCTCCTCATCGAGCTTCATGATGTCTGCCATGGAATAGCGATAGGAAGACTTCAGAGAGACGAAATAGCTGACTGAATCAAACAGCCCCTTGGGGTATCTGACGAAAGCCACGGGCTCCGGACTCTCAAATCCCCGCTCTTTCAGGAGCAACGGCTTGACGTAAGCCCGCCTTGCCCGCGATGCCCTGACGCGCAGTCGCGTGGCAACCCTGACGGGCAGCGATGCCTTTCCGAAACGCTTGACGCAGAGCGTCAGTCCATCTACCTGAAGCGTACGAATGACATTACGGTCGCGGTGTATCTCATGGCCTTCATGGTCAAAATGCTCATTGATATGCTCCAGATACTCACGCAAGTGGGCATATCGGGGATTGATGATGATGCGCATAAGTAAAGAAGATCAGCAAGTAAACTAAAGATTCCAGCTTTTGTAAGGCTGTGCGCGGAGCTGCGAGTTATAGTATCTGCGATCGCCCGTCACCTCCTTTCCTATCCATTCCGGGCGCACGAAATCCTCCTCCGTGCTGCCCAGTTCCACCTCCGCCACGATGAGTCCGGCATTGTCGCCATGAAACTCATCGACCTCAAAGGTATGTCCGTCTGCCATCGGCACGAGCCATCGCGTCTTGTCGATGATGCCGCCCTGGCAGAGTCTGAGCAGGGCGCGGGCATCGTCTGCGCTGACGGGGTATTCAAATTCGCTCCGCGAGAGCCCATCGTCCGTCGATGGCCCCTTGATGGTCAGGAATCCCGCTTCATCGCGAAGCCGCACACGCACGGTGCGCCCCCTTTCTGCGCAGATGTAGCCCTGCACGATGTGGGAAGCAGAGGCAGCGAAGGGCCGGAAATCCCCCTCGACGAGGAATTTCCGTTCAATTTCCAAGGTCATCGTGCCGCTTTTAGCCCATCAGGAGCTGATAACTGATGACGGTGATGGCCATAAGCACGAGCAGACCAATGATGATGCCATTGATTACACGGCGAGCCTGACGCTCTTCGTCAGCAGTAGCTTTCGGAGCCTGCTGCTGCACATATTTCTTAGGAGCTTTTCTTGACATGATATGAATGATGTTTGATGTTGGTTCTACATTAAAGGTAGGTTCTATCAATTAGTTTTCAATGTAAGGCAGTGTTTCTGTTTTACTTGGATGTCTTCACGCCTCTCGCACCGTATCTTTTTGTCTTTCATTCAGTCACGTAGCCCGCTACGCTCCCTCATAAAAAACAAAAACCTACGGCACGATAGTCGCAAATACATCGCAAGCTAATTGATAGAACCTACCTAAAAGCAGCTTCCATCAATTAGTTTTCAATGCAAGGCAGTGCCTCTGTCTTACTTAGATGCCTTCACGCGACAGAACCTACCCAAGGAAAAAAGAAGTCCGCCTATCCAGCGTTCTCCGTTCCGGCAAACTCCATGAGGTAAGCCTTGATGAAGCCGTCGATTTTTCCGTCCATCACGCCTCCCACGTCTGAGGTCTGATAGTTCGTGCGATGGTCCTTCACGCGGCGGTCATCGAAGACGTAGGAGCGAATCTGCGAGCCCCATTCTATCTTCTTCTTCCCGGCTTCAATCTTCGCCTGCGCTGCCTGCCGGCGTTTCAGCTCTCGGTCGTAGAGATTGGAGCGCAGCAGTCGCATGGCGTTCTCGCGGTTCTGCAGCTGCTTGCGGCTCTCGGTGTTTTCGATGAGGATTTCCTCCTCCTCTCCCGTATCGGGGTCGGTGTATTGATAGCGCAGGCGCACGCCCGTCTCCACCTTATTGACATTCTGACCACCCGCACCGCTCGACCGGAAGGTGTCCCAGCTGATGCGTGAGGGATCGACATAGACCTCGATGGTGTCATCGACGAGGGGCGTGACGAACACGCTGGCGAACGATGTCATGCGCTTGCCCTGCGCATTGTAGGGACTGACGCGCACGAGGCGGTGAACGCCATTTTCGCTTTTCAGGTAGCCATACGCCATTTCGCCCTCAATCTCCATCGTGACGGTCTTGATGCCCGCCTCGTCGCCGTCGATGAGGTTGGCAATCGTCACCTTGTAGTCGTGCTGTTCGGCATAGCGCATATACATACGCATGAGCATCTGCGCCCAATCCTGCGCCTCCGTGCCTCCCGCGCCCGAGTTGATTTTCAGGACGCACGCCATGCCGTCCTCCTCTTCGCGGAGCATGTTCTTGAGTTCGAGGGCCTCAATGGCCGCCACCGCCTTGGCATACGCCTCGTCCACCTCTTCCTCCGTCACCATCTCATCGCGGTAGAACTCCAGTGCGAGCTGCACCTCGTCAGCCAGTCCGCGCACCTCCTTGTAGCCGTCAATCCATTTTTCCAGTCCTTTCACGAGTTTCATCTGCTCTTCAGCCCGCTCGCGGTCGTTCCAGAATTCCGGGTCTTGCGTTCGGAGCTGTTCCTCCTCGTGTTGCATGATTTTGGCATCAATATCGAGGTAGTGGTGCAGCGACTCCACTCGCTCCGCCAGTGCTTTTTGTTGTTCTTGAGTTATCATTCAGTTATTGTTATAGAATCATTCGGCATACATCCCATTGATGATGTCGGCATAATTGTCATAGACCACGCGCCTCTTGATTTTCAGCGTATTGGTGAGCTCGCCGTTGTCCATACTGAAGGCTTTCGGCAGGAGCGTGAAGCGCTTGATTTTCTCGTAGTGCGCCAAATCCTGCTGCAACGTCTCGATGCGGTCAGCCAGGAAGGCCCTGACTCGCTCATCGCGGCAGAGCTCCTCGCGCGAGGCACACCCGATGCCCTGAGCGGCAGCCCACTCTTCCAGCACGGCAAAGTTGGGGACGATGAGTGCCGCCACGAACTTGCGCCGGTCCGCCACGACGACTGCCTGCTCGAAATGCCTGTCAATCGTCAGTTTGCCCTCAATGAGCTGCGGGGCTATATATTTTCCGTTGGAAGTCTTGAAAAGGTCCTTGATACGGTCAGTGATATAAAGTTCGCCGTCCTTGATGTATCCCGCATCGCCCGTTCTGAACCATCCGTCAGCCGTGAAAGCCGCCTGCGTCTCCGAGGCATTTTTGTAGTAGCCCGGCATGACGGTCTTTCCGCGTACGAGGATTTCGCCCTCTTCGCTGATTTTCACCTCCACGCCCGGCAATGGGCGTCCGATGGATCCGGGCGTGACACGCTGGTTGAGATAATCGAACGACACGGAGGCACACGTCTCCGTCAGTCCGTAGCCCACGATGATGTTGAAACCCACGGCGTGGCCGAACACCTCTATTTCGGGCGAGAAGGCCGCTCCAGCCACGGGGAAGAAGTTCGGGCGGTCGAGCCCCAGCGTCTTCTGCAGCAGGCGGACGATGGTGCGCTCGTACATCTCGTGTTTAAGGCGCAGGCCGACGGGAGCAGGGATGCCCTTGGCCTTGTATTGTTGCCAATAGACTTTTCCCACCTCGATGGCATCGGCTATGAGGCGACGCTGCAGGCCGCTGCTCTTCTCCGCCTTCTCCATGACGCCGAGATAGAGCTTCTCCCAGAATCTCGGCACGGAGCACATACATGTGGGCCGCACCTCCTTGAGCGACGTCAGGATGTCCTGCGGGCGGAGATTGACGGCGAGCGTGGCGCCGCAGGTCAGGCAGAGCTTCGTCCATGCCCCCTCGAAGACATGGGTGTAGGGCAGGAAGTTCATCACGACATCGCGCTCGCTCAGGGGCAAGACGCGCTGATGGGCCTCGAGGGCGAAGCTGTACTGCCCGTGCGTGAGGACGACTCCCTTCGAAACGCCCGTCGTGCCAGAGGTGTAGAGTATGTTGGCCGTGTCTTCCGGGCGCGCGTCGTACTGCCGGCGGTGGTATTCCGCCGTCAGGTCAGCGCGGTCAGCCCCCAGCCGCAGGAAATCCTCGAAATACATCGAGAGATGGTCGGCCTCGGCGCGCTTCACCTTCGGGTCGAAGATGACGATGTTCTCAAGCGAATGGCAGAGAGCGAGCACGGAGAACACCGTGTCGTACTGCTGCTGCTCGCCGACGAATATGAGCCTCACCTGCGCATCATTGACCATGTAGCTCACCTGTGCAGCACTCGTGGTGGCATAGAAGGGGATGGCTACTGCCCGGATGCCGAAAGCTCCAAATTCGCTGTAGAGATATTCGGGCTTGTTCTGCGAGAAGATGGCAATGTTCTCCTGCACATTGATGCCCAAGGCGAGCATAGCCAGACTGGCACTGCTGACGCGGGCGTCAAAGGCATTCCAACTCACTTCCCGCCATCGGCCTTCGGCATAGTCCTTATACTTCAGCGCGGTGCGTTCGCCATAGATTTTTGCTCCCTCATGTATGAGCCGGGCAAGATGGGGATTGATTTTCATAGCTGACCGTTTGGTTGGTGATGCTTTTCCTGAGGGGCTTTCCGAGAATGTGCCCCGTGGGAAAAGCACTCTTTGAGTGGCAAAGTTAGCAATTATTATTGAAAACTGATAAAAATGTGCTTTCTTTTTTGTGATTTCTCCAGGCAGACGCCTGAAAGTGGGGCGATTGGGGGCTTGTCGGGCTACTCTGCGGGCTGAGGGCAAGGGCTGTCCGTGCGGCGGAGCTATGCTGCGAGGCTCCGCCGTGCCATCTGTGCACTCATTTTCGTTAAGGATATTTAACGCGAAAGGGTACGAAATCTGTTAAACCCTTTAACATTTCAGGCTGAAAACGGGCATTTCGGCCGACGAATGTCCGCCTCACGGCGAAAACGAGGGACTTCGCCGCCCATTCCGAGGGACATGTTGTCCAGAAAGTGGCCACATCGCCCCCTCAAAATGGCCACTTTGACGATCAGAGTAATCACTTTGGCCCCAAAAAGTGACCACTATTTGCCTCCAACGTGCCGTCGGAAATGCTGAAGGTAGGTTCTATCAATTAGCTTTGTCAGATTTTGAGATTATTTTCGAGTTCAAATTGTAAGTTGAAGAGGGAGCGTAGCGGGCTACGTGACTGAATGAAAGACAAAAATCTATGGCACGAGAGGCGCGAAGGCATCCAAGCAAAACAGGAACACTGCCTTACATTGAAAACTAATTGATAGAACCTACCTTAAACCAACAATGAAGAGTCAGGATTGCTTCCACAAAAAAGCGGGGGAAACAGGGCTGAGCATCAAGAATCTGCGGAGAATCCGGAACGCCCGTAGCCTCCGGAATCTCCGGGAAGTGCAGCCGCACAAAAAAAGCCAGCACGAACATCCCCCACGAGGGGGACATCCGTGCTGGCGGAAAGTAAGATCCTGGCAGAAACGTCAGTCTTCAATCAGGCAAACGCCCGTCATCTCCTGCGGCTGCTCCAGTCCCATGATGTGGAGGATGGAGGGAGCCACGTCGGCAAGCACGCCGTTCTTCACCTTCGCTGCCTTGTTTTCGGTGACATAGATGAAGGGGACGGGGTTGAGGGAATGGGCCGTGTTGGCAGAACCATCGGGGTTCACGGCGTTGTCGGCATTGCCATGGTCGGCAATGATGATGGTCTCGTAGCCATTTGCCTTGGCAGCCTCCACCACATCGTGAACACAATTGTCCACCGCCGTCACGGCTTTTTCGATGGCCTCGTAGATACCCGTGTGGCCCACCATGTCGCCGTTGGCAAAATTGACGACAATCCAGTCGTACTTGCCAGTGCCGATGGCTTCCACGAGCTTGTCCTTCACCTCGTATGCGCTCATTTCAGGCTTGAGGTCATAGGTGGCCACCTTCGGACTCGCTACGAGGATGCGGTCTTCGCCCTCGAAGGGAGTCTCGCGTCCGCCGTTGAAGAAGAAGGTGACGTGGGCATATTTCTCCGTCTCTGCGGTGTGGAGCTGGCGCAGGCCCTTCGATGCGAGGTATTCGCCGAGGGTGTTCGTCACGTTCTCCTTCGGGAAGAGCACGTGTACGCTCTGGAAGCTGGCATCGTAGGGCGTCATGCTGAAGAATTGTATGCCGGGGATGGTGGTCATGCCAGCGTCGGGCATATCTTGCTGTGAGAGCACGATGGTCAGCTCCTTGGCGCGGTCGTTGCGGAAGTTGAAGAAGATGACCACGTCGCCCTCCTTGATGGTTCCATCGACGGTGGAGTTGTTGATGGGGAGCACGAATTCATCGGTCACGCCATCGTCGTAGCTCTGCTGCATGGCTTCCACCATGTCAGTTGCCTGCTTGCCCTCTCCGGCGACGAGGAGGTCGTAGGCCACCTTGACGCGTTCCCAGCGCTTATCGCGGTCCATGGCGTAGAAACGGCCAACGATGCTGGCAATGTGTGCGCCCTGCTTGGCGCAGTGAGCCTGCAGATCGGCTATGAAACCCTTGCCGCTGCGGGGGTCGGTGTCGCGGCCATCCATGAAGCAATGCACGAAGGTGCGGTCCTGAACGCCATATTCAGCAGCAATATCCACGAGGCGAAGGATGTGGTCGAAGCTGGAGTGGACACCGCCCGTAGAGGTCAGGCCCATGAGATGCACGGCCTTTCCCTGCTCGCGGGCATAGGAGTAAGCGCGGACGACTTCGGGGTTCTGAAGAATCGAGCCGTCGGCACAGGCGCGGTTAATCTTCACGAGGTCTTGATAGACAATGCGTCCGGCACCGATGTTGAGGTGGCCGACTTCGGAGTTGCCCATCTGGCCGTCAGGAAGTCCGACGTTTTCGCCGCTGGCCTGGAGTTCAGAATGAGGATAGTTGGCGTTAAGATAGTCGAGATAAGGCGTGGGAGTCTGGAAGATGACGTCGCCCTTGCCCTGATTGCCGATTCCCCATCCGTCGAGAATCATAAGAAGTGCTTTGTGTGCCATAAACTATAACAAATTTTATAAGGGATTTTTCGGAAGAAACGCGTGAATGCTCAGAAAACACATGGCCTGACAGCTGCTCCGCCTGACGATACAACGGTCTGCCCAACAGAGGGAAGCTGCGAAGGGCTGCGAATTGAATTGCGGCAAAGTTACGTTTTTTTCTGTTGCCCACAAAAAAAAAGGTTTTTTTTTCAGAGGAATGCTAAAATTGACTAACTTTGCGCACAATTCGACGCAGTTTGCCCATAGCTGGCCAAACGCTGCGATGGCACAACGCATACGCAGATTCAGAAAACACCCCAAATATTATTCATCACGCCGTGATTTGCCCCACCTATCATATTCCCGTCCTGCTCCACGAAAGCGTGGACGCCCTGCTGCCTGCTGCCGATGGCATCTATGTGGATGTCACCTTCGGAGGCGGCGGACATAGCCGCGAGGTGCTCCGACGCCTCGGACCCGACGGCAGGCTATTCAGTTTCGATCAGGACGCTGACGCCGAGGCGAATGTGCCTGAGGGCGAGGAGCGGCTGACATTCGTGCGCTCAAACTTCAGATACCTCACCAACTGGATGCGCTATTACGGCACGATGGGCAAGGTGGACGGCATACTGGCTGACCTGGGCGTTTCGAGCCATCATTTTGACGCGGAAGAGCGGGGATTCTCCTTCAGGTTCGACGCTCCGCTCGACATGCGCATGAACGGCCGCGGCGGCGAGACGGCTGCCGATGTGCTCAACACGTATGCCGAGGACGACCTCGCCCGGATTCTCTATCTGTATGGCGAACTGAAGAACGGGAAACGGCTGGCGGCAGCCATCGTCAGGGCGCGGCAGCAAGCCCGCTTCAGCAGCATCACTTCGCTGCTCGACGTCGTCAGGCCGCTGCTGCCGCGCGAACGGGAAAAGAAGGAGCTGGCGAAGGTGTTTCAGGCGCTGCGCATTGAGGTGAACCATGAAATGGAGGCACTGGAGGCACTGCTGAAAGGGGCGGTGCGCACACTGCGGCCGGGCGGACGGCTCGTGGTCCTGACGTACCACAGTCTGGAAGACCGCATGGTGAAGAACTTCATGAAGGCGGGCAACGCGGAAGGCAAGGTGGAGCAGGACTTCTACGGACGCCGGCTCGCACCGCTCAAGCCCATCGGCAAGGTCTGCGTGCCTTCCGAACAGGAGCAGGCTGAAAATCCGCGAAGCAGAAGCGCGAAGCTGCGCATAGCGGAAAAACTATAGGAAACATCTGATAGGAAACATCTGAAGATTATAGCTGAAGATTATGGCTCACAACGAACAAAACTCTCCGACAGACGAGGAAATGAAGATGATGCAGGAAACGGAGGACGCTGAGACGGCAGACAGCACGGCTGCGGCAACGCCCGAGGACGCGGATGCTGGGACGGCGGACGACGAGACGGCGGACAGCACGGCTGAAGACAAGAAGGGAAGGAAGAAGAAGCCCTCGTTCATGCAGCAGCTCCGCGACTATGTGAATGCTGAGGAAGACGCGCCGCTGCACTTCGACATCAAGTCGCTCTTGGGCGGCGACAGTCTGCTCGGAATCGTAAGGCGAAATTTCCTCTTCCTCTTCGTCATCACGGCGTTCATCTGCGTGAACATCTCCTTGGGCTACATGATTGACCAGGAGCAGAAGAGCAATGCAAAATTCCACGCCATCCTGAAAGACCGCCAATACAAGGCTATCGATATGGAGAGCAAACTGAAAGAGCGGACGCTGAGCAGCCACATCGAGCGGGCTCTCCGCGATTCCACCATCCATACGCCCACCGAACAGGCGTATTCGCTCAAGGTGAAAGAGGACGACTGATTTTGAAACATTCATATATGTTTTTTTGAAACACTCCTATATATATTATATATACGATATACGCACGATGAAAATTCTTGACACTCTCAACGATAAAGACAAGGGGATAGCCGCAAAGGCTATTGCGAAACGCTTCAGCATAATAGTGGCATTCTTCGCCACCATTGGGCTTGCCATCATACTGCGAGCCTTCTTGGACATGACGGGCGATAGGCAGAAATACTGGGTGGAAATGGGCGAACGATTCAGAGCCGTACACAAGGTGCAACACGCACAGCCTGCACTACAAGACGATTCTGAAAAAAAGCAAAACAAATAGCATGGCAAAGAAGAAAACCCGCTTCACGCCCGAAGACGTCATGCCGCGATTCCTCTTGATTCTTGTCATCTTCGGATTCTTGGGGGTCCTCGTCATCTTCCGGGCTACGAAACTCATGACGGGCGAGGCCCAATCATACTGGCTGGAGGTGAAATCGCGCTACAAGTCAGAGGGTGACACCATACAACCGAAACGCGGAAATATTCTGGCAGCAGATGGGCAAGTGCTGGCTACATCGCTGCCGGAATATCGTCTATATATGGACTTCATCATCCAAGAAAAAACGGAAGACCTCACACTGAAATACCAAAAAGAGCGCGACCGCCTCCTCTATCTCAAGATAGACAGCCTCAGCCAGGGGCTTCACGAGCTCTTCCCAGAGGTCAGTGCGGAGGATTTCAAGGAGAAAATTCTCAAGGGACGCATGTGCCACAGCAGATTCTGGAGTATCTACAGCAAGCGCATTGACTATGTGACGTACTGCAAGGTGAAGCAATTGCCTTACTTCAAGGAGGGAAATATTGCCGGACTCAACGCCGTGGAATACCAGAAGCGCAAAAAGCCCTTCGGCAGAATGGCGTATGCCACCATCGGCATCTACGACCCTGAGCGGGACAGCCTCAAGACGGCACTGGAAGAACACTTCAACAAGGAACTGACTGGCACGCCGGGCATCGCACACAGGGAGAAGGTGCTCAACCAATTCATCACCTTCACGGACAGCGCAGCGGTGGATGGCTGCGATGTAGTGACGACGCTTGACGTTGCTACGCAGGACCTCGTGGAGAAAACACTTTACGAGCATCTCTCAAAACTGGAGGCAAGGATTGGCATGTGTGTCGTCATGGATGTCAAGACGGGCGATGTCAAAGCCATCTCCTCGCTGCAGCGAATGGCAGACGGAACGTATCTCGAAGGCGACAACCGCGCGCTGTCGAGCCGTCGCGAACCGGGCTCCGTCTTTAAGAACGTGGCATTCATGGCGGCGTTTGAAGACGGAAAGATTGACCTTAACGATGGAGTCGATGTGGGAGGCGGCGTACGCGTCATGTATGGCAGACGCATGAAGGACTCCAACTGGTACAAAGGCGGCTGGGGGCGATGGCTTTCGGCAGTGGAAATCATAAAACTCTCATCGAACGTGGGCACCAGCGTGCTGATTGACAATGCTTACCACAATCATCCGGAAGCATTCGTCAATGGCGTCTATCGAACGGGCATCGCCACGAAGTTCGACATCCCCATCGCCGCCTACAAACCTCCCGTCATCCGCAAGCCGAAGAAAGACAAGACGGGACGCCACTATACCAACTGGTACCATACGGCATTGCCGTGGATGAGCATTGGCTACGAAACGCAGATTCCGCCCATACAGACGCTGGCTTTCTACAATGGTATTGCCAACGGCGGAGTCATGGTGGAGCCTCGCTTTGTTACCGCCATCAAACGCGGTGATGAGGTGGTGAAGGAATTTCCCGTCAAATATGTCCACGCAGACCGTCCGGACAAGATGATGTGCTCGAAGCAAACACTGGAAAAGGTGAAGAAATGCGTGGAAGCCGTAGTCACACTGGACGGTACGGGCAAGGATGCCTACAGCAAACGCTTCAGAAGCGCGGGCAAGACGGGTACGGCGCAGATTTGGGAGAGAGGTAGATTCACAGGGGCAAGCATCATCTCATTCGTGGGCTATTTCCCCGTGGAAAATCCTCAATACAGCATCATCGTCTGCATGGAGAAGGGCATGCCTGCCTATGGCGGCTCGATGTGCGGCCCTATCTACAAGCAGATAGCTGAAACACTATGGGCGAGAACCATGAGGGCTGACCTCAAGACGGCCTGCGACACGAGCCGACTGCGACATGTGCCGCCCACTACGCGACGCGGAAATCTCCTTGCACTGAGCAACGTGCTCGACGAGATGAACATCAGCTATGAGCGATGCTACGAGAACAAACAGAACCTGGCTTGGGGCGGAAACATCCCGGAACAGGAGACGACGACGCTGCGACTCGTCTGCGACGCGCAGGAACAGCAGCAGATGCCGAACGTACTGGGGTATGGGCTGCGCGATGCCGTCTATCGGCTTGAACGTATGGGATTGAAGGTGAAGGCAAAGGGCTACGGCTCCGTCGTAGAGCAGAGCATTCCCGCTGGCACTGCCATCAAACGCGGTCAGAAGGTGGAACTCACCCTTACGCCTGACAACAAGAAGCCTCCAAAGCCAAAGCCGAAACCGAAACCTGAACCTGAAACAACGCCGGCGGCGACAGCGGCTGAAAATTCTACGGCAGCTAAGCCTGAGCCGACAACAACGGCAAAGCCTGCGACTGCCGAAAAGCCTGCAGCGACTGCCAAGCCTGCCAAAACGCAGAAACAAAACCACAAACCCTAATCATTTTTGGGCGGGAGGGGATTACGAATCTCCCCTCTCTCCCTGCAACAGGAATATATAATATATGAAAATCGCTGAAATCATCAAGAACCTGAACCCCATCGAGACGGTTGGCTGTCTGGAACGAGAGGTGAAGGGAATAAACATGGATAGCCGCCTCGTAGCCGAAGGCGACCTCTTCGTTGCCGTCAAAGGCACACAGGCAGACGGACATTCCTACATTCCGCGCGCACTGGAGCAGGGAGCGAAAGCACTGCTCGTCTCTAACCCGCTCACTGACATCTTCGGCGAAACGGGAGCACCGGAGGGCATCACCGTAGTGCGCGTGGCTGACACGGAAGAGGCAGTGGGACGTGCCGCAACGGCGTTCTACGGCTATCCATCAGAACACATGAAGCTCGTAGGCGTGACGGGCACGAACGGCAAGACTACCATCGCTACCGTGCTCTACGAACTCTTCAACGCTGCCGGACATAAGGCCGGACTGCTATCCACCGTCTGCAACTACATTGGCAACCGCGCCGTAGAGGCTACACACACCACGCCCGACCCCATCACGCTGAACCGCCTGCTGGCGGAGATGGTGGCCGAAGGTTGCGAATATGCCTTCATGGAATGCTCATCGCACGCCATCCATCAGAAGCGCATCGGCGGACTACACTTCGCAGGGGGCGTCTTCACAAACCTCACACGCGACCACCTCGACTATCACAAGACTTTCGAGAACTATCGCGATGCCAAAAAAGCGTTCTTCGACGCGCTTTCACCAGAGGCGTTTGCCGTGACGAACATTGACGACCGCAATGGCAACGTCATGCTGCAGAACTGTCGCGCCCGGCACATCACGTATTCCACACGCTCGATGGCTGACCTGCGCGGCCACATCATCGAAGAAAGCATAGAGGGAATGCTCCTCGAAATCAATGGCACGGAGGTCAGCGTGGCTTTCGTCGGACGTTTCAACGTGAGCAATCTGCTCGGTGTCTATGGTGCTGCCACGGCGTTGGGCATGGATTCGCAGGAGGTGCTGCGCCTGATGTCGGCACTGCGTCCCGTAAACGGGCGGTTTGAGGCCATACGGAGTCCGAAGGGATTCAGTGCAATCGTAGATTATGCCCATACGCCCGATGCACTGGAGAATGTGCTGACGAGCATCAACGAGATTCTGGCAGGACGCGGCCATGTCATCACCGTATGCGGTGCAGGCGGAAACCGCGACAAGGGCAAGCGTCCGCTCATGGCAAAGGAGGCGGCGAAGCATTCTGACCGTGTCATTATCACCAGCGACAATCCGCGTTTCGAGGAACCGCAGGACATCATCAACGATATGCTGGCAGGACTGTCGCCCGACGACATGCTCAAGACCATCAGCATCGCTGACCGTCGGGAGGCCATTCGCTGTGCTGCCATGATGGCGCAGCCGGGCGATGTCATACTCGTAGCTGGGAAAGGCCATGAGCCGTATCAGGACGTGAAGGGCGTGAAGCATCATTTCGACGACCACGAAGAGATACGCAAGGCCTTCGGACTGGAGGAGGCATAAGGCTCGCCTGTCCGCCTCATAGTTTTCACCATGATTTTTTACTGCTATGCTATATTATTTCTTTCGCGCCCTTGAGAATTTCGGCATTCCCGGCTCTGCCATGTGGGGTTTCATATCATTCCGCGCCTTGCTGGCCCTGATTTTTGGCCTCAGCATCTCGCTTTGGTTCGGCGAACGATTCATCAAATATATGCGTCGCCATCACATCGGCGAGACGGCACGCGATGCCAGCATCGACCCCTTTGGCGTTTCCAAGGTAGGGGTGCCATCGATGGGTGGCATCATCATCCTCGTCGCAACGCTCGTCCCTGCCATTCTCCTCGGACGCCTCCGAAACATCTACTTGCTGCTGATGATTGTCACCACGATCTGGTTTGGCGCCATCGGCTTCCTCGACGATTATATCAAGATTTTCCGCAAAAACAAAGAGGGACTGGCGGGACGCTGGAAACTCATTGGGCAGGCACTGATGGGACTCATCGTCGGACTGACGCTGTATCTGAGTCCTGACGCCGTCATACGCGAGAACATCGAGACGCAGCGTGTGGGCCACACCTCCGAGGTGGTCTATAAAAGCGAGGCGGTGAAGAGCACGAAGACGACGGTGCCCTTCATCAAGAACAACGACTTCGACTATGCTTCCATTGCCGCCATGGCGGGCAAGCACAAGCAGGCTATCGGCTGGGGCATCTTCGTGCTCGTCGTCGTCTTTGTCATTACAGCCGTCAGCAATGGCGCTAACCTGAACGATGGCATGGATGGCATGGCGGCGGGCAACTCAGCGATTATCTGTATTACGTTGGGCATTCTGGCCTACGTCTCCAGTCATATCGAATATGCGGGCTATCTGAACATCATGTATGTGCCCGGGTCGCAAGAACTCGTGGTGTTCATCTGCGCCATGGTGGGCGCGCTCATCGGTTTCCTGTGGTACAACGCCTTCCCGGCTCAGGTGTTTATGGGCGACACGGGCAGTCTGGCCATTGGCGGCGTCATCGGCGTGATGGCGTGCATCATACACAAGGAGCTCCTCGTGCCCATCCTCTGCGGCGTCTTCCTCTTTGAGAGCGTGAGCGTCATCATCCAAACGCAGGTGTTCAAGTTCTACAAGCGCAAGAACCTCCGTGTCAGGGTCTTCAAGAGCACACCGATTCACGATGCCTTCAGACGCCTCGACTCGCAGCTCGACCCCACGAGCACCTATCTCTTGCGCAACTGGCCGCGCGGCGCATGGCACGAAAGCAAAATCACTGTCAGATTCTGGATTACCACCATCCTCCTCGCCGCCCTGACTATCATCACCCTCAAGATTCGATAAGCGCGCTGCCCGCCGCAGGGTCAGTTCTCCCCAGCCGGCAGCCGGCAGCAATCTCCCCGACAATAAAACCCCAGAAAACACATGAACAAGAAGAAAATCGTCGTCCTCGGCGCCGGAGAAAGTGGAGTCGGAGCGGCCATTCTCGCACGGCAGAAAGGCTACGACGTCTTTGTCTCTGATGCCGGAAGCATACAACCCAAATACAAAGAACTGCTCGACCGCCACCACATCGCATGGGAAGAGGGCACTCACACCATGCACCGCCTGCTCGACGCTGACGAATGCGTGAAGAGTCCGGGCATTCCCGAGACGGCGCCCGCACCTGCTGCCCTCGCCGCACACGGCATTCCCCTCATCGGCGAGCTCGAATTTGCCGCCCGATACCTCAAAGGGCAGACCATCTGCATCACGGGCTCGAACGGAAAGACCACTACCACCTCTCTCGTCCACTATATGCTGAAGCAAGCAGGCTACAGCGTCGGGCTGGGAGGCAACATCGGCAAAAGCCTGGCCTTGCAGGTGGCCGAGGGCGAGGAGCACGACTGGACGGTGCTGGAAGTCTCATCGTTCCAACTCGACACGATGTATGATTTCCGCGCTGACATCAGCGTCCTCCTCAACATTACGCCCGACCATCTGGACCGCTACGGCTTCGAGATGCAGCGATACGTGGACTCGAAGATGCGCATCATCCAGAATCAGCGGCAGCAAGACTGCTTCATCTTCTGGGCGGGCGATGCCTACGCCCCCTCCGAACTGGCAAGACGCCATGCGGAAGGCAACGCGGTGACACCCCTGCCCTTCGCGGACTTCCCCGAGGCGGGATGCTTCTCTGCCGACTATGAGGGCACGCTGCGCATCGACATTCCCTCGGGCGTCACTCCGCGTCTGGAGGATGGGGCTTCGCTCGCCATTCCCGTCAGCGAACTGTCGATTCCCGGACGCCACAATGTGCGCAACTGTCAGGCGGCAGCACTGGCAGCACTGGCAGCGGGCGTGGAGGCAGAGACGGTGAAAGCCTGCCTGCGGAGCTTTCCCGGCGTGGAGCATCGTCTGGAACGCGCCGGAGAGGCAGACGGCGTGACGTACGTGAACGACTCGAAAGCCACCAATGTCGATGCCTGCTTCGTGGCATTGGAAGCACAGACTTCCCCCGTCGTCCTCATCGTCGGCGGCACGGACAAGGGCAACGATTACACCACTCTCTTCGACCTCATTGCCCGGAAATGCCGCGCCATCGTCTTCCTCGGGGCTGACAACGCCAAGCTTCACCAAGCCTTTGATGCCTTCGCTGCCGAACACGGCATTGCCATTGCCGACACGCACAACATGCCTGACTGCGTCAGGGCGGCGACATCCCTCGCCCGACGCGGCGACACCGTGCTGCTCAGTCCCTGCTGCGCCAGCTTCGACCTCTTCAACAATATGGCGCACCGCGGACGCTTGTTCAAGGAAGAAGTGAAAAATTTATTAAAAGATTAATACAATGAAAAGATATATCTTTCAGGGCGACCTCGTCATCTGGGTTATTTTCCTCTTGCTCTGCGTCATCAGTCTGATTGAAGTCTATAGTGCGGGCTCCGCGCTGACGTACAAGGATGGCGGCTTTGGCTTCACCTTCTTCAAGCAGGCAGGTTTCCTCATCGCTGCCGCGTTCGTCGCGTGGTTCGTCCATCACATTCCCTGCCGATGGTTTAAGATTATTCCCATCGTCGGCTTCATTCCCGTCGTCATCATGCTGCTTTGGGCGCTCGTCGATGGCGCAGAAATCAATGACGGCGCACGATGGCTGCACATTCCCTTCACGAATATCACCTTTCAGCCGAGCGAATTGGCAAAAGGCGTACTCATCACGAGCGTGGCACTCGTGCTTACCACGAGCCAACGCGAGAAAGGAGCCGAGAAGAACGCCATCTACATCATTCTCCTCCTGACCGGCATCATCTGCGGACTCATCGTCTCGCAAAACCTCTCTACCGCGCTGATGATTTTTGGCATCGTTCTCCTGATGATGTGGGTCGGACGCATTCCGCTCAAGCAGTTTTTCACCCTCTGCACCATTGTTGTCTTAGCCGGCGGCATTGGTCTCGGAGCATTGAAGGCCATGCCTGACGACCCCGCGGCTCCAATTTACCAGAGCAAGCTCACGTCGCGTATGCTGACATGGCACAACCGTATCTCTTCCAATGACATGGACACCAGCGTGCCTGCATCTGAGTTCAAAATCACTGACAGCAACTACCAGAAGGTGCATGCTCGCATTGCCGTCGCCCGCGGCGACCTCCACGGGGTCATGCCGGGAAATTCCGAACAACGCGAGTTTCTGCCGCAGGCTTACTCTGACTTCATCTTCTCCATCATTGCCGAGGAGATGGGCATCGGCGGCGTCATCTTCGTCGTACTGCTCTATCTGATTCTCCTCATACGAGCGGGACGAATAGCAAGCCGTTGCGAACGAAACTTCCCGGCTTTCCTCATCATCGGCCTGACCACGCTGCTCCTCGCGCAGGCTTCGCTCAATATGCTCGTAGCCGTCGGACTTTTCCCCGTCACGGGGCAGACCCTCCCCATGATTTCGCGAGGCGGAACTTCCACCATCATCACGGGTGCCTACTTCGGCATGATTCTTTCCATCAGCCGCTACGCACGCAGCAACGGACGCACCGCACTGCCCAATGTGGCACGCGAAAGCAACCGAGACACTGAGCTTGAATTTAAGAAGAACTAACTTTCACTCCACAGACGACACACGAACTCCACAGACTTATTTGCACGCTTGCATGTTCAAAGAAGGAACATCTGCTTCAAATGTCTGTGCGTTCTGCGTCACCTGTGGATTTTTTTATACTTAACTATGAAAAACATACTTTTATCAGTCATTACTATCGTCTTCTCCCTGATTTCGCTGACTGCCTCAGCGGCAGGAGACAGCAAGCAAGCGAAAGCCACGAAACCTGCTGCGGCTCTGCTCGACCGCATCGGCGGACGTGGGACGGCGCAACGCTTCCGGCTGACGCTCGACCCGCAGCTGGCTACGGACGGCCATGAGGTCTTCGTCATCTCGGCCCACAAGGGGAAGCCCGCCATCAAGGGTTCCACGCTTTCCGCCATCACCACGGGCATCGGATGGTATCTGAACCACCACGCCAAAATCAATCTCGCCTGGAATCAGCTCACCACTGACCTCTCCGCCGTCAGGCTCCCACTGCCGCAGAGCGAGGAGCGCCATGTCTGCGATGCCGACTTCAGATATTACCTCAACTATTGCACCTTCGGCTATTCCATGACGACGTGGACGTGGCAACGCTGGGAGCAGGAAATCGACTGGATGGCACTTCACGGCATCAACATGCCGCTGCAAATCATCGGTCTGGAAAGCGTCTGGCGCACGATGCTGATGCACGACTATGGCTATTCGGAGGCAGCAGCGGAGGCCTTCGTGCCCGGCCCTGCCTACACGGCTTGGTGGGGCATGAACAACCTTGAAGGCTGGGGCGGCGATGGGCAGCAGCCCACTACGGGAGTGAAGAACGACGCATGGTACGACCGCCAGACTGCCCTCGCCCGGCGCATCCTGCAGCGCGAACGCGAACTGGGCATGCAGCCCGTGCTCCCGGGATTCAGCGGCATGGTGCCCTCGGATTTCCAGCAGAAGACGGGCATGGCCTGCGAAGATCAGGGCGGATGGTGCGGATTTCAGCGGCCATTCATCATGGACCCCACCACGGATGATTTCAGAAACGTGGCAGCAAACTACTATCGGCGCCTCGCCGAAGTGATGGGGCGCTCGGCTTACTACTCCATGGACCCCTTCCACGAGGGCGGGCGCATAGCAAGCGGGAAATATGCGGAGGGCTTTGCCGCCGTCTTTCAGGCCATGAATGACTACTGCGGCGAAGCCTCGCGGTGGGTCATACAGCAGTGGCAGTGGAGTCAGCAGCAGGCACTTTCGCTCCAGTCCGTACCCGCTGGCCGCCTCATCGTGCTCGACCTTTTCTCCGACGGCAATCCGCAGTTCGACCGCTATGAGGGCTATGCGCCGCAGCACGCCGTCTATTGTGCGATTCCGAACTTCGGAGGGCGCACGGGCTTCTTCGGGCGCATACGGAAAATGGCTGACAATTACTTCACGTACAAGGAGAAATACGCGAGCATCCGCGGCGTGGGGGCTGCGCCTGAAGCCATCGAGCAGACGCCCGCCGTCTATGACCTCCTCTTCGAGCTGCCCTGGATGGGGAAACGTCCGGACATCGACGCTTGGATGACGGACTATGCCGAGGCGCGCTATGGCATTTCTGCCCGGAATGGCAGTGCGGCCGGCCGCGCATGGCACATCCTCCTGCACACCGCCCTCAATAATACCACGACGCTGCAGGGCCCGCACGAGGCAGTGGTATGCGCACGCCCCGCGCTCAGTGTGTGGAGCGTCAGCACATGGGGCGGCACAGACATTTTCTACGACACGCAGCAACTCGCCGAGGCGGCATACGCCCTGCTTGAGGCTTACGATGAGGTGAAAAAGTCGGCTTCGCCCATCGCCCTGCACAACTATTCCTACGACTTGGTGGACATTTCGCGGCAGGTCCTGACGGACTATGCCAAGAGCCTGCTTGCCGGCATCGAGCGTGCGAGCGCAGACACCGCCGCCACCACGCTCTACCGGCAGCGGCGCGATGCCTTCCTCCAGCTCATCCTCGACCTCGACCGCCTGCTCGGCACGAACAGAATGTTCCGCCTGGGCAACTGGACGGAGACCGCGCGACAGGCGGCGGGAGAGGTGAAAGGCTGCACCGAGGCCACGCGCGACTGGTTTGAACTCGACAATGCCCGGACGCTGATTACCACGTGGGGCGATGAGGGGCAGAGCGAAGGCGGCGGACTCCGCGACTATTCCTACCGCGAATGGCAAGGCCTTCTCGCTGACTACTATTATCCGCGCTGGAAATACTGGTTCGACCATCAGCGCAACGCACCGGAGGGGGGATGGTTCTTTACGGAATGGAACTGGGCTCACGAAACGGGCGATGCCATCGGCAGCACCACAAAGGGCGCGACTGCCAGCGCTAAGGTTCGCAAGACGTACGACCCGCGCCCCGTGGGCGACTCCTACGCCATTGCCTCACAGCTCCTGCAGAAATACCTCGTCCCTGCCCGCCGTCCTGACGGCACGCGCTATTTCCGCGGCCATCTCCTCCCTGAAAACGGCGAGCAGTAAGGCCGCCAGCCCCCGCAGGCAGTACGTCTGCTCCTGTCTGCAGCCTTACTTCATCATGGCAGACGCACTCCCTGTGGGGCAATACCACTACCACCGACTTCGCCATCCATGCACCATAAGAACCTCCCCCAAGCACTCTGAAACATCCTAAACCAATTTCACCATGGGACTTCGCAATTATTTCAATCGCCACTCAGGATTCTTCAAAATTGCCTCCAGCATCGGAGGTGGTTCTGTAAGTATTCTTGCGCTCATCATAGGCTACTTTCAGTATTTGCAGCAGAGCGGCGGAGACTTGGCATTGCAGTTTAACGGCCTCACAGTGTCAAGTTCGGTCACGAAGAACATTGCTATCTGTATCGACTCCGCCAACACCGCCTATAATTTCTCCAGCATCTACCCCATTTTCTACAATCCAAAGAAATACAGCGTTCACGACTTTATGTTGCAATACCATGTGAGTAGCAGCGACATACTGTTTGAGCCCGTAGAACAATATAGCCTGAGCAGCGAGGGCGAAGGCAGATATATTCTTAGATACAACCACGACAAATTGGCACCGTATGAATCATCAGTCATCCCCATCAAGAAATTCATCATTCCGAACAATGGCGGAAGGATAGACATCAATGTCCAAGCATCGTTCGATGGTGCTGACAGCATGAAACGCTATAAGGTGGCAGCACGATTCTTGATTGTGCCGAACCAGCAGACCGATGATTTTGACAAATGGAAAGCCAAGTGCCAGAGAGAATGCAATCGAACCATGAACGAGGCAGACTATGATGCCTACTTCGTCTCATCGCGTTTCCACTCGCAAGACTATCAGTATAACTATGCCCTAACTGCGACAAAGGCTACCGCAGAAGTCCAAAATCCCCCCAAAAAGACAAATGTCCGCTCCCGGCAAGGAGAACATCAGCAACAGGAAGCCAAGACTCAGCAAAATCCTCAACCGCCCGCTGACGCTGCCATCACCGCTCGCCCTTCAAACCTTGACCAATATTTCGAGAGCATCAGGACCGATGAATATACTTCAAGCGACGGCATAACCCGATACGCTGGGCTGAAATTCAAGTTCAGGGAAGAATATGAAAACGATACTGTATATGTCTTCCTGCTGACAGAAGACACCGTACGGCATAGTCTTCACAACAGAATATGGGAAATCAGGCGTCACAGCATTTACTCAAATGAATTATCATACTTAGTACCCCAAAATGAAATCATCAAGGGCTACGATCTCTGCACGATTGCCGACTCTTTGGCCAGCCGCATTAAAATATCAGAGGACTACAAGGTAAAAAACAAACACAACGAGCCCGTTGCGCTGCTGGTAAACAGAATAAAAAACAATTCTGTCGAGACTTACTATGAGATTATTGCACCCAAATCAGAAAAAACGCTTTGGCAAAACGATTCCATTAAGATAGCAGCGGGCAGCATCAGATACCTGAAAATCCCACAAACATATATCACCGACGACCTAAAGCCAAAGAAATACACGGATGGTTTGTGGTTGCTTATCCTATTTAGTATCGGATTTTGGATATTTATGGCAGTGGCCTTTCCGATATGGTCAAGAATAGAAGAAGCCTTTGACGCATTAGAATATAAATGGAGCTATGCCAAAACGGTATTGCTGGACAAAGACAAGTATCTGGAGGAATTAAAAGATATTACGCTTACAGGCGGTTTCATCATCTTGCCTACTTTTATCATACTATTGGCATGCCATGCAATATGGTGGTTTATATGATAACGACCATACTATATGTAGCAAGTCTGCAACACAGAGTAGGCATCATGTTTCCCCATGTTGTTTTAGTCGAGCAGTGACCACTTTTGGGGGGCAAAGTCATCATTTTCAGAGTCGAAAGTGATGACTTGAAGGGGCGGAAGTGATGACTTGAAGAGTCGAAACCAAGCACTCCGAACGCCGGAAGCCATCACCTGAAGACGCCCACCACTGTCAGGGAAACGCGAAGCTCAGGCTTTCTGCCCAAGGCCCAAGGCCCGACTGTCATCCCCGGCATTCGGGCTGGGGAGAACGGGCAGGCAACGGCAAGCCAAGAAAGCCCCTTTCAGGGTCTCTCCACAAGAAAAGCCAAGCCGCCATGCTGCGAGGCCGCACGATTCATGCCGGCGGGAAATGCCTCACCAAGGGCCAGATACACGAAAAGCTCCCTGATTCTACCATGGAATCAGGGAGCTTTTCGTCATTGCGGCAAAGGCTGCTGCGCGCCCCTTGCCGTACGGCAAGGGGCGGAGGGACTACATCTTGCCCATTTCAAGGCTGAAGCCGCCATGCTGAAGGAGGTCGGCGTGGGAGATGCGATAGCTCTTGTAGGGCTTGCCGCCTACATGGATGCGACGGATGCGCTTGTTCTCGCCGGCTCCGGGGGCGGAAATGACGATGGTCTTGTGGCCATTCACGGGCTGCTCAAGGCGAATCGTCACCTTGTCGAAGACGGGGGAGGTGATGGTGTAGGAAGCATCGGCAGGATTATCAGGATAGAAGCCCATCATGGAGAAGACTGCCCAGGCGCTCATCGTGCCCGTATCGTCGTTGCCCGGAATGCCGTTCGGGGCGTTGTGGAAATAGCGGTCGAGGCAGTCGCGCGTCAGCTTCTGAGTACGCCATTCCTCGCCTTTGAAATAGCTGAAGAGATAGGGGTAGGCAATGTCGGGCTCATTGGCAGGGTCGTAGTTCCCATCGTCGAAGACGCGCTGGAGCTTCTCCACAAACTTCTTCGGGCCGCCCATCAGTTTTGCCAGGCCCTTCACGTCGTGCGGCACGTAGAACGTATAGTTCCAGGCGTTGCCTTCATGGAATCCGGGGCTCGGCTCGAAGTTTTCGCCCTGCTTCGGATTGAACGGGGTGAGAAACTTTCCGTCGGGAGTGATGGGGCGAAGCGTGCCGTAGTCCTTGCAGTAATAGTGCTTGTAGCCCATCGAGCGGTCGAAATACTGCCGCTGACCCTCGGCATCGCCCATGGCCTCGCCTGCGAAACGGCTGAGGGCATAGTCGGCGATATAGTATTCGAGGGCGTGGCTCACGCTGTTGTCAAATTCGCTCTCCAAGGGGCAATATCCGCGCTCCACGTACGCATCATTGTCAGGGCGAAGCGGATTGTCGGCGCCCGGCGTGTCGGCACCTTTCCGCATGGCCTCATAGGCCAGCTTCACGTCGAAGTCGCGCAAGCCCTTTGCCCACGTGTCGTAGATGACGGGGATGGCAGGGTCGCCCTCCATGGTGAACGTCTCGCGCCCGAAGAGTTCCCACTTCGGCAGCCATCCGCCCTCGCGATACATGTCGAGCATCGTGCGCACCATGTCCAGTTGTCGGCTGGGGAAGAGGAGCGTGTTGAGCTGATGGGTGCAGCGATAAGTGTCCCAGAGGCTATAGACGGTGTAGCGGTTGTGGGGAGTGCGGAGAATTTCCTCGCCTTCCATGGCAGGATATTCTCCATTCACATCTTGAAGGATGTTGGGGTGAATCTGCAAATGATAGAGGGCGGTATAGAAAATCGTGCGCTGGTCCTCTGTTCCGCCTTCGACGGTGACGGTGCTCAGCGCATCTTCCCAAGCCTTTCGCGCCTTGGCAGCAATGTCGTCGAAGTGAGTTCCTGCGGGCTGCTCGGCATCGAGATTCGCGCGGGCATTTTCGATGCTGACGAAGCTGACGCCCATCCGCACTTCTATCCGCTCTTCCTCGCCGCAGACGAAGGTCCAATAGGCACCGATGTCATCGCCTCCGAGGTCGCGCCGATAGTTCTCATAGAGCTTGTATTTGCCCGCTTCGGGGTTCCACTCCTTCTCCACGCCATAGGCATCGCGCTGCTTCTTCCAGAATCCGCGTCGCAGGGGCTGCTTGCTCACGCGGAGCACGAAATAGCAGGGATACCAGGCGTGCGAACTGTTGTAGCAGAAGCCTCCGAGCATCTTCTGCCCTTCGATTTCGCAGTCATTGACGTATCTGACGAAGGCGCCGCTCTCGTTCGTCAATCCTTCGCCGAGGTTGAGCAGCACGTGGGCATCGCCCTTTGGATAGGTGAAGCGGGCGATGGATGTGCGGGGAGTGGCACTGACCTCCGTGTGTATGTTGTATTTCGTCAGATGGTTGGAGTAGCGTCCGGGCGTTGCCTGCTCGTCGGAATAAGTCGAGCCGTACTCGTGGTAATCCACTTCGAGCACGCCATTCGTGGGCATCAGCAGCAGGCTCGACAAGTCTGGGCAGCCCACTCCGCTGAGGTTCACATGGCTATACCCGGTGAAGAAGGAGTTGGTCTCCTCATAGGGTGTTGACCACCAGCGGGCATCTTTGTCGAAGGCATTGAGGTCGCTGCCCATGACGTTGAATGGCACGACGCTCATCAAGCCTGCGGGCAGCACGGCTCCGGGATTGCACGTACCGAAATTCGTGGTGCCAATGAAGGGATTGACGTAATCTACAGGTGATTTTTCCGCATGCAGCAACGAAGGTATCAGCATGAGGAGTAATAAGATGCGTTTCATAAGTAAGGAGAATAAGGTATATATACTAAAAAAAACAAGGTATATATAGAGGTAAACAAGGTAAATATAAAGGTAAGCATAGCTCAAACTCTACGCTTACCCATGCAATTAAGGTAGGTTCTATAAATTAGTTTTCAAGGTAAGGCAGTGTTTCTGTCTTGCTTGGATGTCTTCACACCTCTCGCACCGTATCTTTTTGTCTTTCATTCAGTCACGTAGCCCGCTACGCTC
>CALZJF010000009.1 GCA_945787885.1 uncultured Bacteroidales bacterium
GACCTCAGCCCCAAGGCACAATACTTCGAGGTGAAGAAGGTGTATCAGAATGTAGGCGTCAGCCCCATCGACCTTCAGCAAGGCAAGGTGGAAATCTTCAACAAGAACTATTTTGAAGACCTGTCAGACTATAAGGTCATCTGGAGCCTTTATGAAGACGGCGTGCAGGTGGCCCTCGACAATCTTGGCACGAGCTGCCAGAAGCTTGGCCCGCGGCAGCGCGGCGTAGCCACCTTGGGCTATACCTCCTATCCTTTCAAGCCGGGCAGCGAATATTTCGTCAAGGTGCAGTTCGTGCTCGCGGCCGATCGCCCCTGGGCGAAGGCGGGCTATGTGCAGATGGAAGAGCAGCTGCCCCTCCAAAATCCTGCCGCCGCCACTGCCGTGGCCGAGCAGGCGAAGGCCGACCTCGCAAAAGCTGGCGCGGGCAAGGGCGAGCTCCGCGTGCAGAAACCCATCGTCGCTGCCGACCGCCTCTCCTTCTCTGGCAAGGGATGGGAAATGGCATTCGATACGAAGCGAGGCACTATCGACGGACTGAAATACGATGGCGAAACCATCATCACCCCTGGCCACGGCCCCGTGCTCAACGCCTTCCGCGCTCGCACCGACAATGACAATTGGTGTGACTACAAGTGGCCGCAGCTCGGACTCCATCATCTCCAGCACCGCGTCACTGCCTTCTCGCACTATGCCCGCAAGGACGGAGCCTACGTGCTCAACTTCACTGTCGAGAGCCAGGCTCCCTACGGCGGCAACGACCGCTACAGCAATCGCGACCGCAATCCCGAAACCGTCTATTGCATCGTGGAGAACACCCGTCAGCGCTTCGGCGAAGACGATTTCAAGTTCATCACCAATCAGCTCTATACCATCTATCCCGATGGCTCAGTAGAACTGGAGTCGGCCATCACGGCCTCTGATACGGAAGTCGATCTCCCCCGCATCGGATATGCCCTCCAGCTCCCCTCGGAGTATGACAACTTCCTCTATTACGGCCGCGGCCCCGTCAATAACTATAACGACCGCCGCACTTCGCAATTCATTGAATTGCATCAGGGCCTCGTCGGCGAGCAAGACATCATGCTTCCCAAGCCGCAGGAGATGGGCAACCGCGAAGAAGTGCGGTGGTGTGCGCTCACGGATCAGTTTGGCAAGGGTGCCGCCTTCGTGGCCACCACGCCCAGCTATGCCCATGTGGAGCCTGCGGGCAAGCTCTTCGGCGCAGAGCCCACTGCTCCCGCCGTGCCGACGATGAGCGTCAGCGCACTGCCTTGGAGCCAGCTCGAACTCATGGAGGCAGCCCACCCCTATCAATTGCCCGAACCGAACGCCACGCATCTGCTCCTCGATGCCAAGGTGATGGGCCTCGGCGGCAACAGCTGTGGACAGGGCGGCCCGCTCAATCCCGACCGCGTGAAGAGCGTGGGCTACGATTTCGGATTCATCATCCGTCCGTTCGCGCTCAGTAAGACTGCCGACAATATTGCTGACCAAATGGATTCCATCCGCGACGTTGTCAAGGTGGCTCCCAGCGGCGACCGCCCCATCTCCATACAGCGCGACCGCCGCGGCAATCTCTCCATCCGCAGCCTCGCGGCAGGCCGCGTCGTGATGTATAGCATCGACGGCGGAAAGGCACAGAAATATGAGCAGCCCGTAGCCTTGCGCCAGGGCGGAAGCGTGAAGGCATGGTTCGCCGACAATCGCAAGGTGGCCTTCACGCAAGACTTTGCCAAGATAGAGAGCGTGCCCCTGGAGGTAGTCTTCTGCTCCAGCCAGGAATTTGGCGAGGGCAATGCCACGCATCTCGTGGATGGCGACCTTGGCACCATCTGGCATACGATGTATTCCGTCACGGTTGCCCAATATCCCCACTGGGTGGACTTCGACGCTGCCGACCAAAAGCTGATGAAGGGCTTTGTCTATACCCCGCGTCGCAGTGGCAACAACGGCAACGTCAAGGACTATGAAATCTACGTCAGCGACGACGGTCAGAACTGGGGCAATCCCGTCCACACCGGCAGTTTCGCCAACGATGGCAAGGCGCAGCGCGTAGAATTCAGCAAGCCTCTCACCGCACGCTACATCCGCTTCAAAGCCCTCTCCAGCCAGAACGGTCAGGACTTTGCCTCCGGAGCAGAGTTCTCGCTGATAGCCGAATAGGGCAGGGCGATGGCGCGTTGGCTCCGCCCTCATGCGTTGCCAGCCGCGCCACATAGTTTTGAACCATTACGAACCATTTACCAAGGGTGTCCCCTCGCTCTGAGCCATGCTCAGGGGCGGACACCCTTGGTTTTTCGCCTGTAACACGCATATATTTATATACAGCACTCCTATATTTATATATAGCACTCCTGTGTTTATATACAGTACTCCTGTGTTTATATATAGCACTCCTGTATTTATATATAGCACGCCCATATTTATATGCAACACTCCTATATTTATATATGATTTCAACCACATTCCAATCGCTCGGCCTTCGCGAAGAGCTCCTCACCGCCATCGCCGAGCTGGGTTATGAGAACCCCATGCCCGTGCAGGAGGCTGTCATCCCCTATCTTTTGGGCGACCACAATGACGTGATAGCCCTGGCACAGACCGGAACGGGCAAGACTGCCGCCTACGGACTGCCCGTCTTGCAGCGCGTCGATGCCGAACGCCGTACCACGCAGGCCATCATCCTCTCGCCCACACGCGAACTCTGCCTGCAGATTTGCGACGACCTGCGCGACTATAGTCGCTATCTGCCAGGACTCCACGTCGTGCCCGTATATGGCGGAACGAGCATCGAAAGCCAAATCAGAAGCCTGAAGAAGGGCGCACAAATCATCGTCGCCACTCCCGGACGACTCATCGACCTGATGAACCGTGGCGTGGCGCAGCTCAATGAGGTGGAGAACGTTGTCCTCGACGAAGCCGACGAAATGCTCAACATGGGTTTCTCTGAAAGCATCGACGAGATTCTTGCAGGAGTGCCTGCTGACCGCAACACGCTCCTCTTCTCCGCCACTATGGGTCCGGAAATCGAGCGCATAGCCAAGAGCTATCTCCACGATTACAAGGAAATCGTCATAGGTTCGCGCAACGAAGGGGCAGAACACGTCAATCATGTCTATTATCTTGTCAAGGCGCAGGATAAATATGCCGCCCTCAAGCGCATCGTGGATTATTATCCCCGCATCTATGCCATCATTTTCTGCCGCACGCGCTTGGAAACGCAGGAGGTGGCTGACCATCTTATCCGCGATGGCTACAACGCCGAGGCCCTCCACGGCGATCTGGCACAGGCACAGCGCGACCTGACGATGCAGAAATTCCGCCAGCACCGCACGCAGTTCCTCGTTGCCACCGACGTGGCTGCGCGAGGCCTTGACGTTGACGACCTCACCCATGTCATCAACTACGGTTTGCCTGACGACATCGAGAGCTACATACACCGCTCCGGGCGTACCGGGCGAGCCGGAAAGCGAGGCACGAGCATCAGCATCATCCATGTGCGCGAGAAGGCAAAGATTCGCGCCATAGAGCGCGTCATCTTCACTGGCGAGCACAGCAATCGCCGATTTGAAAGCGCGCAGCTCCCTGAGCCCGATGAAATCTGCACGAAGCAGCTCTACCACGTCATTGACCAGTTTGAACACGTGGAGGTGGACGACGAGCAAATAGCAGCCTTCCTGCCCGAAGTGAACCGCAAGCTGGAGTGGCTTTCGCGCGAAGACCTCATCAAGCGTCTCGTCACGGCAGAGTTCGGACGCTTCATGCGCTATTATGCCGATGCCCCCGAAATCATTCAGCCCGACGATCGCTCCGCACGCGAAGCTCGCGGCGAGGGCAAGAACGGGGGCGAGCGCAGCCGCCGCGATGGGAAGGGCGGCGGAAAGTCCGTCCACGTGGCAGAAGAGGGCTATCGTCGTCTGTTCATCAACCGCGGCAAGCGCGACCATTTCTTCGCCCGCGAGATTATCAACATCGTCAATCGCTACGTGAAGGGCAAGGTGGAGATAGGGCGCATTGACCTCCTCCCCTCCATCGCCTTCTTCGAGGTTCCCGAGGAATATGCCGAAGATGTCATCCGCATGATGGCGAAGGCGAAGGCGGGCGACCGCCGCGTCGTCGTAGATTGGGCAGACCGTGAGGACGATGCCGCACGTCCGGCTTCCCGCCGTCGTCCCTCCTCGCCGTCCTCAGCCTCCTCTCCCTCCGCCTCAGCCGCGTCGTCCTCCGCCTCTCATTCCTCTTCCTCCCGCCGTCGTCCTGCCTCAGATTCCCCCTCCCCCCGCCGCCGTCCTGCCAAGGGTCAGGCGCGCAGCGAGGAGAAGCCGGAGCGGAAAGGCAAGAAATATGGCAAGGACGACTGGAAGCAGTTCTTCAACTCCTGACGCGCAGGAGCGCAGATAGGACAGTAAGCAGTAAGAATCAAGCGTTTGCACGATTCTTGCTGCTTACCGTTTTTTTGCCTGCTAAGGCTTGGTAGGCAGTGTGGTGAGAAATATTGTGGCTTGTATGTCAGAACCCTCTCTTGAGCATAAAAAATAATTTTTAAGTAGGTAATGAAAATGATTTTTATGTTAGAATGCTCAATTTGGATGCAGGTTTTAGTCTTGAAATGTGCCGTAGATTTTTGTTTTTCACGAGGGAGCGTAGCGGGCTACGTGACCGAATGAAAGCCAAAAAGATACGGTGCGAGAGGCGTGAAGGCATCCAAGTAAAACAAGAACACTGCCTTACATTGAAAACTAATTTATAGAACCTACCTTCACCCTGTGTTCGCAGCAGAGACAATGCCGTTTCAGCCAAGCCGTGCGCATGACCGAGGGGGATGATGCTGAGCCTTGCGATGCTTCCGCAGAGCCCCTGCCTCTCACGTGGCCACTTTCTGCCCCGAAAGTGGCCACGTTTCCCCCCGAAAGTGGCCACTTGGAGGGGCAAAGTGATTGCATGGAGACAAAAAGTGAGGTCGGAAATTTGGAAATCTCCCCTGCACACGCCCCAAAATGAGCAGAAAGACGGTGCTGAAAGGCATAAAAGCCTGCGAGAAAGGGCGTTTTTTGCTTTTTTTGACAGGCAAAATGCTGCGAAACACTGCGAAAAGCGTATATTTGCAGCCGTTGAAGAGGGGCAGTCCTCTTCAGCTTTCGTGATAGTTGTACGTAAAATATTATTGCATCCCCATAGATATGGGTCGAACGGGGTGCCGCCTTGGTCGGTAGGCTGATGTGTACGCGCACGTGGCGCATTCCCTGCAAGGGATGTCACGCGTGGCAGTGGCTCATCGCCCTGCGGGCTGACCTTGGCAGCACTGCGAGGCTGTATGATTGCGGGATGAATATCAACCCAAAACCTAAAAGACATGACAGACTACACACGTTTTCTGGCCAGTGTGCTGATGGCAGCCGCTGCCGTGCCTGCCGTCGCACAGCGTCAGGCACAGCCGTCGCTGTCCGCCGCACAGTTGGCAAAGAGAAGCGGACTCTCCGCTATGTATGACCGCGTTGTCGAGGCGCGTCAGCAGCAAGTGGCGCAGCAGGCACGGCGTAAGGGTGCTGCCGCGCTGCCCGCCGCTCCCGATGGCACGGACATGGGCGAATTTGAAAACTTCGGATGGCTCACCGCTCCGAACGGAGAATATTGGTATTACACGGCGAACTATCGCTATACCGACCTGAGCACCGAGGGTTCGGGCTTTTCGGACCTCAGCATCTCCGGCTTCAGGCTCAAGGTCTATGATGCGGCGTGCCAGTATGTGGGAGGCGTGGATGCCGACATCCCACTCCTCGACGATGAAGTGCGTATCAGCAAGATTGACTTCTCTGACGTGCTGAGCAAAAAGTTCTTCAACGTCGATAACAACTATGAAATCATGGTGCTGGTGAACGCCAACACGCCGAAATACATCAACAATGTCCGCACCTACGCCTTCTCCATCACTCCCGATGAAGGGAAGAAGGAGCCCGTGGCAACGATTGACGGTATGCTGGTGGGGAGCATCGACGCTTCGCCGGACCAGTGGGCAGAGAATTTCTACTTCATCTTCGACAATGACGGCTATGCCAATCCCGATGGCAGCTTCACGCCAGCCACGGGCGAGGCGCAGGAGGGCAGCGTGCGCGGACAGCGATTCACGGTCTTCAAGAAGGCGGGATATAGCGGCGGGCCATCGGAGGTGGACTATCTTGACCTCACTTCCGATGAGGCCAACTACAGCGGCGGACTCCCCATCCTGCTCCAGAAGAAGGGCAATACCCTCTACATCGCCAAGACGGCATACGAGAAGCCCTATCTCCTCAATCCCGACGACTATGAGAACATGGACATCACGCCCGACAACCACCTCATCGTCACGCTCTACAGCATGCCGCTCAACGCTTACGGCACGGTGAAGCTGGAGGAGCAGTGCCGCACGAGCATTGCCATGGCGGAGAACCCCAGCGACGATGTGCCGCTCAGATTCTACGGCGTGGGCACGCTCAACTATATGGACGACATGCAGATAGGCGAGGACGGAAAGCCCTCCTACATCGTCGTGGCGGAAGACTACCACATATCTACCGACGGCAGCTACTATTCCTTCTACGAATATAACGCCGAGGGCGAGCAGACGGCAACGGTGTTTGAGGAGGCGAACAACTACATCGCGCTCAGCCCCGTGGCAGGACATCCCGAACAGATGCTCTTCGTCACCCGCGATGCCAGCGATGTCTTCGATTTCCACTTCGTGAACATGGACAACTACAAGGAGGCGCTCACCCTCCCTGCCGCCTATGAGGACAATACGCTGACCACCTCCATCGACCGCGTTGCCGCCACGGGCGGAAGCTATGACTACATCATCCGCATGGGCATGACGGAGAAGAACGAGGAGGGACATCTCTGCGAGTGTATCAACGTGTTCCATGCCGATGGCACGCACGCTTACAAGCGCCTGCTGTATCTCGGAGCGGATGTGGCTATCGCCATGCCCAACATCACTGCCACCGTGCTCAACCCTTACTTCGTCAATACCGACGACCAGCGCGAATATTTCTTCCTCGTGGGCAGATACACGGGTGTGTCGTCAAAGACGCGCACCGAGCTCCTCGTGCTGAACGATGCCGGCGAGACCGTCTTCCGCCTCCTTCCGGAGGAGACGAAGGGAAGCATATCGCGCGTGTGGACGTTCAATACGGACACCGATCCGCGCCTCGTCATCGTCTATCGTACGCCTGACCTCAACCATTTCTATACCGAGATATACTCCATGCCGCTGACGAGCTTTGCCGGAGGAACGGGAACGAAGGATGACCCCTATCAGGTGGCGACGGCGGGCGATTTGCAGCAGCTCGGCAAATATCCTGACGCTCACTTCGCCATCGTGAAGGACATTGATGCCTCGCTGGCTTCGCTGCACGGTTCGGACGCACAGTTCACGGGAACGCTGAAGGGCAATGGCCACGTGGTCAGCAACCTCTTTCTCAGCGGCCGCGACTGCAGTCTGCTCGGCAACATCGTCGGCGACGGCGAGAGCGAGGAGCCCACGGTGAGCCATCTGACCTTTTCCCGCGCCACGCTGGCACCGCAGGGAGTGGGCGCTGCAGCACTGCTGGCAAGCTCCGCACTGCAGGCGAAGGTGGAGGATGTGCATGTGTATGGCCTGAAGGTGGATGGCAGCGGCTTCACGGGAAGTTTCGGCGGATTGCTTGGCAATGTGAGCGTGATGTCGAAGGTATCCGCCTGCTCCGTGGAGGATGCCGTGGTCAGTCTGCCCGCATCGGAGAGCGTGGGCGGCCTCTGCGCCTCCCTGCGCACTTCATCGTCGGTCGTAGCCAGCAAGTTTGGCGGCAGCATGGTGGCGAAGTCTGCCTTGGGAGGTATCGCCGGAGAGGTGTATGAAAATGGCGGACTGAGCAGCATCACGGATTGCCACGTGGATGCTGCGCTGACGGCAGAACACACGGTCGGCGGCATCGTGGGCAGCGACAATCACAACGAGATAGCCCGCAACCGCGTGGAGGGCAGCCTCACGGCTACCACGGGCTCGAAGTGGAGCGGTCCCTGCATCGGCGGCATCGTGGGCGTACTGGAAATGGTGAATGCCGGCAAGGTGGCGGGCAATGTCGTCTGCCTCGATGCCCTGAACTTCACGCCTGTGGATGGCGGCAGCGTGCGCTATGAGACGGCACACCGCATTGCCGGACAGACCGTCTATAACGAGGCGGGAACGGAAACGGACAACGGACTGGCTGCAAACTATGTGGAAGAAAGCCTCTCGCCCGTCTCCTCCCAGTCAGCGTATGCCGGCGCAGAGGGTGCTGAGGGCGAGAGCATCGCACGGGGAAGCCTGACGACCGACTTCTTCAAGACGCTCGGCTATGGCTACGGAGCATCGGCACCGTCGCCTTGGAAGGGCGATGCGCTCCCAAGGCTCTATTTCGAGGGCGAAACGAGGGGACTCGTGGCTGTCACCACCCAGTTGGAGCTGAGAGCCTTGGCAATGGGCGAGGTGCTCTTCCTGGCTCCCGGCGGTTCGGGCGACGACATCACGGTCAGCGTGGCTGACGATGGCGTGATTGAAGTGGCTTACATAGAGAGCCGGAATGAAGGCAAGGTGGTGGCGTTCGATGCGCTGAAGCCTGGCGTGACGACCATCACTGCCCGCTGCGGCGACTATACTGCCCAGTGTGTGGTGACGGTGCAGGGAACCGGCGCTTCCGGCATCGACCTCGTCGGCAATGCTCTGCCGCAGACTGCCTTGGCATTCGATGGCGGGCAGCTCTCTGCTGCTCACGCCGATGCTGCCATCCGCGTTTGCGACGCCGGAGGCCGCACGGTGGCCCAGGGCATGGGCAGCGTCTCTGTGCGCCAGCTCCTGCCGGGCATTTATGTAGCCACGGCTGAAGGCTCTTCAATGAAGTTTATCGTGAAATAGTCAAAACCCTGACGGGACTAAAGGCCGTTCGCTCGCGAAACGTGGGCAAACGGCCTTTAGTTATAGGTAGGTTCTATAAATTCGTTTTCAATGTAAGGCAGTGTTTCTGTTTTACTTGGATGTCTTCTCTCGCAAATACATCGCAAGCTAATTGATAGAACCTACCTATAGAGAACACGTCAATGCCAAAGAATTCGGAAACCACAGGCTTGATGGAATCTCCGGAAAATCTGAAAAATCCGGAAACCGTGGGCTTGATGGAATCTCCGGAAAATCTGAAAATACTGCATCTCCCATACATTATGACAAAAAAACTTTTTTTCGCACTGTCGCTCTGCTGCGCCCTTCCATCATCGGCGCAGAGCGTCTTCGTAAAGGCTGCCGGCGGACTGGGCAGCCAGTGGGGAGCATCGGGCTGCGTGGGAATGGCAAAAATTGCCATCGGCTATGAGGCTGAGCTCAGTCAGACCCTTGCCATCGCTCCCAGCATTGGCTTCACCACACGCGGCTGGCAGGCTGCCGACGTGCAGACCCCTGACTTGCTCTTCGACGATGAGGGAAATAGGCTCGATGCCGATGGAAACATAACGACGAATCCTGCCGAACAGGCACAACGCTATGCCACGGATGCTGAGGGAAACCCCATCGCGCCCCTCTACAGCATGATGCACCGCACCTACACCACCAACTATCTGCAACTCGACATTCCGCTGAACTGCTATTTCAGACTGGGCGAGCGACGCTACATCGTGGCGACGGCGGGCGTCTGGGGCGCGGTAGGAGTGGCGGGACGGCGGAAGACGGAAGGCGATGGCACCGCCGCCGGAGGCCGTAAGGTGAGCTATACCGACAAGGTGTTCGACCTCGACGGAGTACACCGCTTCGACGTCGGACTGAAGGCGGGAGTGGGCTATCAGTTCCCCTCCAGCCTGACACTGAGCGTAGAGGGGGAATTTGGTCTCCTGCCCACCAATCGCCAAGGCGTTTGCCCGGAGGGGATGAAGCCTGAAACGTTCCTGGCAAGCGACCCCTTTGCCGGGAAGAGCAGCCGCAGCTTTGCCGTGGGCATCACTTTGAGCTATCGTCTGAATAAGCGGGCACAATAAAGGTAGGTTCTATCAATTAGCTTGCGATGTATTTGCGAGAGAAGACATCCAAGTAAAACAGAAACACTGCCTTACATGGAAAACTATTTGATAGAACCTACCTAAAAGGCTTCAGCGAACGACCGTTAATGCGATGATTAAAAGGTGCAGCCGTCAAAATCTAACACTTAAGTGTTAAATTAAGGGCTTTGTAATCAAAAAGTTTGTGAAGCGAGGCTGAAAAACTTACTTTTGTTGGCATAAACCTATTTTATACTCTAATACATAACTATCAGAAAATGTCTTTTTTACGCAAAATGATGGTCGTGGCAGCCATGATAGTCTGCCAATTGACCTTTGCACAGAACACTCCCCTGCGGCGTGATCTGACGAATGCTCCCCGTTTCAATGGTACGACTGCTGCGGCCAAGGCGGCTGAGCTGAACGACGGTGAGTGGGTGAGCATGGGTATGGGACGTTGGCGCGACGATTTCGTCACGCGTGTCTTCAACGTGGAATGCTTGGAGATGGAAGTCGAGGTGCGCAAGAACGATGCTTACCCCGGTGTCTATCGAGTCATGGCGCCCTACAAGGACTATCCTTTCACCTCCCATCAGGAGATTGACCCGGAATCGTATGTGGAAGTACATGCCGAAGACCCTGACCACGTGTATTTCTGCAAGTACAACACGGGGCTTGACATCGACGGTCAGGGCGCGCTCCTCATCAATTCCATCGCGGGCTACATCGTAGAGCACGAAAGCTTTGAAAAGGCTGTGGCTGAGGGTGCGTGCGGCGTGCTGATGGACGGCGTGCTGCTCTTCGCGCAAAATACACTCCTCGTTCGTACTGAATATAGCGAGGACGACCAGTGGATGTATGCCAACATGAACTTCGGCGGCTATAAGACGGGCTTCCGCCTCGTGCTCCCCGATGCTCCTGACCTTGAGCTTGCCATCGATGTGCAGGGCGCGAACGAGGCGAAGGATGTGCTCAACGTCCGCTTCGAAGTCGGAAAAGACTGCGAGAAGGTGCGAGTGGCAATGATGCCGGGCAAGGCTTCTAACGACGACTTGCAGAAAATTCTCAATGGCAGCGTGGCTTATCAGGACATCACGAAGACGCAGGACGTGGCGTTCGACTATCCTGCCGACGGCGTATATACCTTCTATGCCATTCCCTATCTCAACGGTGTGAACCGCCGCGTCACCTATCTGACGAAGGAGCTGAACTATCAGAACCTGGGATGGCGGAAGTTGGGCTTCGCCACTTACACCGAGGCTTTCCTGGCTGATATGGAGGGACAGCTCATTCAGGGCATCGAGCCCGTCACGTACAGCGTGGAGATTGAGGAGAGCACGGAGACGCCGGGCTACTTCCGCCTGATTGATCCCTATGGTGACAACTATCCCTATTCTACAAAGAACGACTACGACAACACGCGCCATTACTACATGGAGATTGATGCGTCTGACCCTGAATGCGTCATGATTAAGGAAATGAGCGATGGCTGCGGCTATAACTTCGGCGTCGGAAAGATGGTGATGTGGTCGAGGGCTGACCGTGAGCTGAACACGCGCGGAAAGTCAAAGGAAGAAGTGAAGGAAATGGGCTATTTTGGCAAGTGCGAGAATGGCGTCATCACCTTCCCCGATGAGATGCTCCTCATTTCCTTCCCCGATTTCTATCCCTTCCCCTATTATGCCAATGTGTCAGGTAAGTTCCGCCTCGTGCTCCCTGAGGGGGCTGGCGTAGGGCGCATTGAAGCCACGCAGACCGAGGGCGAGGAAATCTTCGACCTCAACGGCCGCCGCGTGCAGCGCAGTGCCATGACGCCGGGTATGTATATCCTCCGCCAGAATGGTAAGACCACGAAGGTGCTTTATTAAAGCATCGGAACGGCGGACCACTCATATATATATAATACGCACGCGCGCGTAGGAACTTGCATATCATTTTCACCACAAATAACTTATAAAGTATGAAGAACCTTTCTACACTTCTTCTTGGCCTTGCTTTTGCTACTACGGCAACGGCACAGTCCGGCTTCCGGGTGAAGACTTTCCCCTCCGTGATGCAGCGGGCTGAGGTGAAAGCACCTTCGCAGGCACAAAAGGCTCCTCTCAACGAGGATAAGCAGCTTGGAAAATTGGCCTACGCCTCTACGCAGGACGACTATTTCAGTGAGCCGGGCATCATCAAGTTCTATACCGGCAACACCTATGAGTCTGAGAAAATCAGCATCATCTACGAGGGCAATGACGACATCATCAGATCGCGCGTCACGCTCCTCGGTGCCGCATGGTACGAGAATGAGGAGGGCGAGGGAGCCTACTATGGCTACAGCGTCATCAACTACGACATGGGAATCACCTATCCCCAGCACTTCATGAAAATCGACCTCGAAACGGGCGAGAAGACCAATATCGCCGACCTCACCGACGTCAAGGGCGGATGGCAGATAGTGGACGACATGAAGCAAAACCCTGTCGATCATAAGCTCTATGCCGTTCGTCAGGCTACCGATGGCTTCTACTCTGAGTTCGGAACCGTAGATCCAGCCAACGGCGATTTCACCATTCTTGCACAAATGGACAACTGGTATCCCTCCATTGCCTATGATGCTGAGGGTGTGCTCTATGGCGCGCGCCCCATCATGAAGTCTTTGGGCAAGGACGAAGAAGGATATGAGACCTATGAAATCGTGGGAAGTATGCTGGTTACCCTTGAGTATAAGGATGGACGCATTGACGAGGTGGACAAGCTCCGCCTTACTCAGAACGATCAGGCATATAAGATGTACTACACCAACACCATCGCTTTTGATCAGGAGACAGGCGAACTCTACGCTGCGCTCATGGATGTCAATTCATGGAACCAGACGCTGTACACCATCAACAGGCAGACTGGCGAGCTCGACTCTAAGGGCTACTGCTACAGCAGTATGCGCGGACTCTACCTCCCTAATTATAAGACTGAAAGCCGCGAGGTGGCTGCAAAAGTGAGCAACGTCTCCTCCACGTTTGGCGACAAAGGCCAGAGCATCACGCTGAAATGGACCAACCCCACCAAGCAGCTCAATGGCAACGACCTTACCGAGCTGGCTGAAGTGCGCATTTTCCTCTCTTCGCCCGATGCACTTCCCTACGCCGTCATTCCCGCAGAGGGCAAGATGGGTGAGGAAATGACCTGGACCGACGAAGATCCGGGCGAGGGCGTACGTACCTACTTCATCGTTCCCTGCCGCAAGGAAGGCGAGAAGGGTTATCCCGAGAGCTGGAACGCATGGGCTGGTGCCGACGTGCCTGCCGCACCGCAGAATGTGACTGCAACGAGCAAGGGCACAAGCATTCTTCTTGAATGGACGGCCCCCACCGCGGGCTCGCACGAGGGATGGCTCAATGCAGAAGACATCACTTACAAGGTGCTCCGTTATCCCGAAGAGAAGCTCGTGGCTTCCGGGCTGAAGGTTTGCCAGTATGAAGATACGGAACTTCCCTCCATCAGCAACTACTACTATAAGGTGACGGCTTGTACTTCCGTGGGCGAAGGCGATAGCAGCCAGTCGTGGGCTGTAACGGCAGGCCCTGCGCTCGACCTCCCCTATGCTGTCAGCATCGACTCCTATGAGAAGGCCGGAGCTTGGTCTGTTATCGACAACAACGGCGATGGCACTTACTTCAGCTTCAGCGATTATGAGCCCAAGGGTCTGAGATTCTATACCAACAGCCCGGGCGAATCCGACGATTATGCTGTCTCCCCCGCCGTTAAGCTGGAGAAGGGCAAGAAGTATCGCGTAGATATGACCATCAACATCAATTATCCCTACGACGAGGAAGACCGTCCTGACCACCTCCACGATTTCGACTTCGTAGCAGGCATGGGCAATACTGCCGAGGCTCTCACCCATGTGTTCTTCAGCGAGCGCGCTTTCAAGAATCTCTACTACGGCAACATCGCTTCGAATAACTTTGTCAGCTATTTCACTGCCACCGAGACCGGCGAATGGAACGTTGCTCTCCACTGGCTCACGAAGAACGTCTTTGACTGGATAACGCTCGAGAAGTTTGCTATATCCGAGGTCTTCGATAATGACCTCGCCATCACGAAATACGAAGTTCCTGCCTATGCCACGCAGGGCACTCCCGGCGATTTCTACGTAGAAGTTACCAACGTCGGCAGCAAGCGCAGCGGTGCCTACACCGTGCAGGTGTTCCGCGAAGAGGGCGAAGAGGCTGTCCTGATGGGTGAGGCTAACGTCGCCGACGAGATGAACTTCGGTACTACCCATCGCATTTATGTCCCTGCCGTCAGCACCGTCACGGGCGTGGTCAATACTTTCGCTCGTCTCGTTTACGATGCCGACCAGAATCTGCGCAACAATGAGTCGGAGACGATGGCGGTAACCGTCGATGCTGAGGGAACCGTGCCTTTCAACGGCCTCTTCCACAATGGCATGGAGAATACCATCGATACGCGCGTGCCCATCTCTTCGTATGATATCTATAGCACCTTCCAGGTCATCTACTATCCCACTGACCTCAATACGGAAGTCAAGAGCAACAAACTGACCCTGAGCCGCCTCGGTCTCTCCTACGATTCCAACGAAGGCGGTACCTTCAGCGACTATAAGGTCAAGGTTTATCTCAATTCCACCGATAAGAAGACCTACACCTGCACTGACTGGGATACCAGAACCGATGTCAGCGAGTGGGTTAGCTTCGGCGATTGCTACTTCGACGGGCTTGTCAGCACCGCCGAGGGTGCAGGCAATGTCCTCTCCTTCGACCTTGACAAAACCTTCGAGTACGACATGAGCAAGAACCTCGTCGTGACGATTGTGAAGGAAGAAGGCCAGTCTGACAATCAGTACCCTGTGCTCTTCAACCACTTCTTTGCAGATGCCGATGGCAGCTATGGTTCTGTCGTCCGTTCGCTCTTCTATGGTGGCAAGAGTCAGTTTAACTTCGACACCAACAAGGTCTTCGGCAAGCATTTCCTCCCCATCCTCAGCGTGGCAGCTGCCGAGTTTGCCGATGGCATCAACGAAGTTTCCTTCGGCTCTTCAGCCCTGAACTATGATGCACAGTCTGGCATGCTCCGTGGCATGGGCAATGGCAGCGTAAGCATCTACAATGTCAGCGGCCAGCTTGTCAGCCAGAGCCGCATGGCCGACGGTCAGATGCCCCTCCAGCTCCAGAGCGGACTTTACATCGTGAAGTTCAACGGTGCAAACGGTGAGGCTTCTACCCTCAAACTTCAGGTGAAGTAAGCTAAAACAAACGATAAAGATAGGGGTGTTCTATATAACTCGTCTTAGAACACCCCCTTTTTTCACTCCATACAAGCAACTATGAACAAGACTTTCCTCTCTGTAGCCCTTGCCGTATTGTCGCTTCCTGCATTTGGTCAGGAGGTGAAGAGTCGCAGCATAGCTCCTGCGAGCAGTGCTGCTGTCTCCCCCGTCAGTGTAGCCCGCAAGGCGGCAGCTCCCAAGCTCGTCAGTGCCAAGAAGGCCCTTTCTTCTGAGACGTCCGCCTCTTGGATTCTCGAATACGGCGAGCGCGTAGATGTCTTCAGCGAAGACTTCTCAAAGATGACGACGGGCAGCATCGGCGACCCCGACATCAATACCAACATCATTCTCGACAACCCCGACTATCCCTGGACTAACGTCGATCCCGCTTATACCGATCAGCCGGGCTGGGGCGCATGGGCTGCCTATCCCGCCGACGGCACAGTCGCCATCTTCGACGAGGATGGCATCGACGAATATGCCCACATCAACACCCCGATGCTCGACCTCTCTGCCAACGATGGTGTGGCCGTGCTCGAATTCCGCGCTCGCACCCATCGCCGCAACAACTCCACCCTCATCATCGAGGCTTCCGAAACCTACCATATGTCCCCTACTTGGAAGATTATGGAGGAGGCATATTCCGAATTTGACGTTACCCCCGAGTGGCAGACCTATCAGTTCGTCTTCCGCGGTTGCGAGAGTTCCACGATTTTCAACATCGTCCCGCAGTCGTTCCCCTCTATCTATATCGACGACCTCAAGGTTTTCCAGGTGAAGCCCTATATCGGCATGCCGAAGTCGCTGCCCCATTCTGACTATACGGGCACGAGTTTCACCGCCAACTGGGAGCCCGTGGCGGGAGCCGACTATTATCTTGTCAATGTCAAGGCTTACAACGATGAGTTCCAGCAGTGGGACGAGTTTATTGATGAGGCAAAGGTGGAAGGCACATCATTCGTCGTGCCCGAAATCCAGAGCGGCCTGGAATATTCCTATACCGTCTATGCCGTGAAGGATGGCCACACCTCTCTCCCCAGCGATGAAGTCTTCGTCGTTGACCTCGAATCTCCCACCATGGGAGAGACATCGCTCACCGCCGATGGCTACCACGCCGAATGGTCAGCAGTGCCCACGGCCGATGTCTATAACTATTGGGCATTCAATGAGCGCGTGGCCACACAGGACGGCACGTTCAAGGTGACCAACTGCAACTTCGACAATGTCGTGCTTGCCGATGGTTCGGAGCCCACTATGAACATTGGCGACGAGCCTAACGTCTTCGATGACACCTATGTCTATGGCGTCGATCAGGCAGGCTGGCACGCCACGAACTACATGCCCTTCGTCGGAGGCTTCGTGGCTGTCGATGCTTACTTCTATATCTATCAGTCCGACCAGAGCGGCATCATCTCCCCTGCCTTGGACCTCTCGAAGAACGGCGGAAAGATTGACCTCTCCCTGAAGCTCATGGGCGAACTCATCGCATGGTGGGACGAGCAGGGAAAGAAGCACGAGAACGTCGTGCAGTGCGCCGTGGCTCTCTTCAACTACGATGAGAAGACGGGCGACTACACCCAGGCCGAACTCATCTATCCCGGCGACATCCAGCAGCAGTGGGGCACCTACACCGCCCATCTCACCAAGGGCTCGAAGCAGTCAAAGATAGGCATTTTCGCAGTCTCCATGCCCGGCTATCTCTACATCGACGATGTCCTCATCACGCAGCAGTACAAGTCTGGCGAATCGCTCGTCGAGCCCTTCCTCTTCAAGCGTTACTACGACAACACCGCCCTCGATGTCGCCGTGCCTGAGCGAGTGAAGTATCAGCACCTCTATCATGAAGTTAGTGCCGTCAAGGCCGACAATCTCATCAATATCGGCAACATCGTCGAGAGCAAGTTCTCCGAGCGTCAGTCAGTCAAGGCCGTAGAGGCAGGCATTTCTGCTCCCAGCCTGAAGGATGCCGCCGTCGTGCTGCGTGGCAATGCCCTCTCCGTGGCAAATCCCGCAGGTGCAGCCGTTGAAGTCTTCACCGCCGATGGCCGCCGTCTGGCATCCGATTGCAGCGGTGCAGCAAGCGTCAGCGTTCCTGTCAGCGGCTCTGGAGCCTACATCGTCCGTGTTGGCGAAAAGACCTTCAAGATTGCATTCTGAGCCGGCAAGCTCTGAGTAGCAGGCAGCCCCTCCTCGAGCTCCGACACAAATCAACCCCGGATGACCTTCCACGTCGAAGGTCGTCCGGGGTTTTTGCGTGTTCTTTGAGTCAGTTTGCGCTATTCCTCCCCCTTCTCCTGCTGATAGAAGGCAGCGATGTTGCGCATGAGTCCCTCATACTTCGCCCGCTTCACCGCCGAGCCCCTGAACATCTCCCTATACGCCTCAGGGCTGAGCTGCTGCCAGAAGTCGGGCGCCGAGCCAGCGTGGGCATACGCCGCCGGCGCACAGCCGTGCGCAGCTGCCGAAGCCCCGCCGTGCGCAGGCGTCTGGCTGAGGCACTGCCGATTGTGAGGGCAAACCTCCGTGCAGCGGTCGCAGCCATAGAAGAGGGGAGTGCCGGGCGCGGCGTTCATCCATCCTGAAGTCTCGGCGGGCAGCGGTCCGCGGTGCTCGATGGTCAGATAGGAGAGGCAGCGGCGCGCATCCAGCCCCTCGTCCGTCAGCGCACGCCCCGGGCACGCCTCTATGCAGCGCCGGCACGCCCCACATCGCTCATGCGAATGAATGTCCCTCGTCAGCGGCACATCGTAGGCATCCGCCGCCGCCGGCGTGATGATTTCGCCCAAGAAGAAGCGCGAGCCCAGACGCGGAATGATGAGCATCCCGCTGCGCCCGATGAAGCCCACGCCCGCGCGCCATGCCCAATATCGCTCATCCACGGGCGCCGTATCGACGAAACAGCGGCTTTCGCCCCACGCCTCGCCCAATATCCGTGCCCCCAGATTGCGCAGTGCCGCCTTCACCGTATCATGATAGTCCGGCACGAGGGCATACGCCGCTATTGGTGGAGCATCGACGGGCCGTGGCGGATAAGCCCACGCCACGGAGACCACCGTCTGCGCCCCCTCCACGAGCAGCCGCGGGTCGAGGCGCTTCTCCTCGTTGCGCGCCAGATAGGCCATGTCGGCAAAATATCCCCGCCGCTGTGCAGCGGCACGTTCGGCAGCCCGCTCGCCGCTGATGGGTTCTGCCGGGGCAATGCCGCAGGCTGCAAAACCGCAGGCTGTCGCCGCCTTGCGGACATCGGAGGAAGACAGTGTGGGATAGTGAGGCATGGGTAAGGCTTCTTGAATAAGTAGTAAGTAGCGTAGGGTTTTATTATGGCTTGTCTGTTAGAACGCTCTCTTGGGCGCAGGTTTTAGCCTTGAAGACAGCCACATGGCCAGCCATGCTCCTTTGTTTCAAGACTCAAACCAGCATCCAGACAGAGCATTCAAGCACAAAACCGATTTTCATTGCCTACGTTTTAGTCAGAACGAGCGGAGCACCGTCTGTGGGCAGCAGTCGCTCCCTCGTCTCCATGCAGCAAATTTAGCAGAAAATGCTGAAAAGTCAGCAGATTCCAGACCATAATCCCCGAAAAGAAACGCCGCAGAATGCCCTATCCACTATCTGACTTTGCAGTGTGCCACATGCAGAATGACCGCTTTTTTCGCTCTGCGCTTGCATAGTGACCATTTTCATGTTATTTTTGCACTTGGAAACACATGGCAACCTGACCCGTTTCCCTCTTTTTCTGACGAAAAAATCTTTATAATAGCTTTACATTATGGATTGGTTAGTCAAACTTTTCACGAATCCTGAGGGCATAGCCCATATCATGATTCTCTACGCCCTCGTCATCAGCCTGGGTGTGAAACTCGGACGGTGGAAAATTGGCGGCAAGAAGAACGGCATTGCCTTCGGAGTCACATGGGTGCTCTTCGTCGGCATTATCGTCGGCCACGTCTGCACCCACGGACTCTATGCCGACGCTGCTGCTGCCGTAGCCTATCAGAAGCCCATCATCGACTTGGTGAAGGAGCTGGGCCTGATTCTCTTCGTCTATTGCATCGGCCTTCAGGTAGGCCCCAGCTTCTTTGAAGTCTTCAAGGGCGGCGGCGGAGTGCAGATGAATCTCCTCGCCGTCGGCATCGTCGTGCTCAATGTCGCCGTCATGCTCGGGCTATGGGCTTTGGGCAGCAACCTCGGCATTCTGACTCAGGGTGCCAACAATCTGCCGATGATGGTAGGCGTCATGTATGGCGCCGTGACGAACACCCCCGGTCTCGGTGCTGCCAACGGCGTGCTGGCCGAAGTGCTCGGCGATGCCGCCCCTGCCATCGCCAACGGCTATGCCTGCGCCTATCCCCTCGGCGTCGTCGGCATCATCCTCTCCACCATCGTCATCCGCTTCCTCACCCGCACGAGCATCGAAGAGGCGCGCGAGGAGCTGGCCCAGAGCGAGGCGAGCAACCCTGACCGCGCAGCCTTCCACATGGCCGTCCGCGTGAAGAGCACCGCCGTCATTGGCCGCAGCCTCAAGCAGCTCCATGACTTCCTCAACCGCCAGTTCGTCGTCAGCCGCTGCTTCCTTGAAGATGGCAGCGTCATCATCCCCAATGGCGACACCGAGCTCAAGCTGGGCATGGAGCTCCACATCACGTGTGCCGAGGCCGAGGCTGAGCCCATCGCCCTCCTCATGGGCGAAATCATCCCCCGTGGGCAGTGGGCAGAGACCGACGCCGCTGCGATGGACTATGTCAGCCAGCGGCTCATCATCACGAAGCCTGAAATCAACGGCAAGACCTTCAACGACCTTCATTTCTCCACCATCTACGGTGTCAATGTCACCCGCGTCACGCGCAACGGCATGGAGCTCTTTGCCGCCCGCGACCTCCGTCTGATGGTGGGCGACCGCCTGCTCGTCACGGGCCGACGCGAGAACATCAATGAAGTTCGCGACCTCGTCGGAGCCAACGTGAAGCACCTTGACCACCCCAACGTCGGCGCCATCTTCTTCGGCATCCTCGCCGGAGTCTTGCTCGGACAAGTGCCCATACCCATTCCCGGTGTCGAAATCCCCGTGAAGCTCGGTCTTGCCGGCGGTCCGCTCGTCGTCGCCATCCTCATCGGAGCCTTCGGCTATCGCTATAAGATTAACAGCTACACCTCCACCTCTGCCAACATGCTCCTGCGCGAAGTCGGACTCATCCTCTTCCTCAGCAGCGTCGGCATTCAGGCTGGTGCGAAATTCCTCGACACCGTCCTTCAGGGCGATGGCGTCCACTATATCTGGATGGGATTCCTCATCACCATCATCCCCATCCTCGTCATGGGCGTCATAGGGCGTCTGAAACTGAAGCTCAACTATTTCACGCTGATGGGTCTTATCGCCGGTTCGAACACTGACCCCCCTGCGCTCGCCTTCGCCAACGCTACGGCCGGCAACAATGCCCCCGCCGTAGGCTATTCCACGGTCTATCCCCTCTCCATGTTCCTCCGCATTCTGATGGCACAACTTGTGCTCATCTTCTTCATGTAGCCCCCTCGGAGGACGTAGCTCCATAGGCAGGTTCCATCAATTGGCTTGCGATAAGCAAGACAGAAGCACTGCCTTGCATCTGCCCATAGTGAAAATCCCATACACCCCAGCCCTCAGCGGCAGGGGCGTATGGGATTTTTTCCGTATCCCCCAGTCTCCCTGTCCGCCTCCCCCTGTCAGGCTCTTTCTCCTGCCTGCAAATCGCCCTGGGAAATGGCCATTTTCCGGGGGCGGAATGACCACTTTCGGGGGTCAGAATGACCACATTCAGGGGTCAATGTGGCCACATGGAGTGCGGCAGCCCAGCAGCAGCCGAAAAGTTCACGCCAGTGGCGCCCGGATTTTGCCCTCGCGGAGAGGGTGTTCGTATCGCGTTTCGGGCGCATGGCCATACGTCGCGCTCGCCCCTCGCGCCCTTTCATGCCCCCGAATAGCAGGAAAGGCGATAGGTTTGCATCGCCAACCTTCACATATAGGCGTTGCGGGCGCGCGAGTGTGCGTTTTGTGAGGGAAGTCTTGCAGCAGATTTGAAATAAATACATAATTTTGTCGCGGGCAAGTGGGGACTTTCGCGCCCCGGAAGCATGATGCAGCAGTGGCGATGGCTCTGAATCCAGCCCGGCGCCATGCTTTCGGCAGCAGCATCTTCTCTCTCCCCACGGCTGCGCCCAACACCCTGACATAGATTCAGCATCAACAAGATGATCAGAAAATTCGATTTCCTCGTAATTGGTTCTGGCGTTGCCGGAATGAGTTACGCCCTCCAAGCCGCAGCCTCAGGTAAAGGCAAGGTGGCACTGATTTGCAAGACTACCATCGACGAGGCCAATACGGCGAAGGCGCAGGGCGGCGTGTCGAGTGTGACGAACTTCGAGGTCGATACCTTTGAGAAGCACATTGAAGACACCATGATTGCCGGCGACTTCATCTCCGACCCTCAGGCTGTGGAACAAGTGGTGAAAGGCGGGCCCGACGGCATACGGCGCTTGGTGGAATGGGGTGTGAACTTCGACAAGAAAGCCGACGGCACCTTCGACCTTCACCGCGAAGGCGGACATTCAGAGTTCAGAATCCTCCACCATGCCGACGACACGGGTTTCGAGATTCAGCGCGGACTCATCGAGGCGTGCCGCCGGAACCGCCATATCAAAATCATGGAGAACCATTACGCCGTGGAGGTCATCACGCAGCATCATCTGGGCATTGAGGTCAACCGCCGCACGCCCGACATAGAGTGCTACGGTGCCTACGTGCTCGACCCCGATACGGGGAAGATCGACACGTATCTTTCGCGCGTCACCATTCTGGCCACAGGCGGCTGCGGAGCCGTCTATAGCACGACGTCGAACCCCAACATCGCCACGGGCGACGGCATCGCCATGGCCTATCGCGCCAAGGCGACGGTGAAGGACATGGAGTTCATACAGTTCCACCCCACCGTCCTCTTCAATCCCCACGAGACCCACCCCGCCTTCCTCATCACGGAGGCGATGCGCGGCTACGGCGGCATCCTCCGGCTGCCAAACGGGCAGGAGTTCATGCAGAAATACGATAAGCGCCTCTCCCTCGCGCCGCGCGACATCGTGGCGCGAGCCATCGACCGCGAAATGAAAATCAACGGCATCGACCATGTCTGCCTCGATGTGACCCACAAGGACCCCGAGGAGACGCGCCGCCACTTCCCCAACATCTATGCCAAATGCATGAGCATCGGCATCGACATCACGCGGCAATACATCCCCGTGGCTCCCGCCGCCCACTATCTCTGCGGCGGCGTGAAGGTGGACCTCAACTCCGAAAGTTCCATACACCGCCTCTATGCCATCGGCGAATGCTCCTGCACGGGGCTCCACGGCGGCAACCGTCTGGCATCGAACAGCCTGATCGAGGCCGTGGTATATGCCGAAAAGGCGGCGCAGCACAGCATCGCACACATCGATGAATATGCCTTCAATGAGGCCGTGCCGGAATGGAACGATGCCGGGACGATGACGAACGAGGAGAAGATTCTCATCGCGCAGGATACGCGCGAGGTGTGCCAGATCATGTCGAACTATGTGGGCATCGTGCGCTCCGACCTCCGTCTGCATCGCGCCTGGACTCGCCTTGACCTTCTCTATGAGGAAACGGAGGAGCTCTTCAAGCGCGTGAAGGCCACGCCCGACATCTGCGAGCTGCGCAATATGATCAACGTGGGCTATCTCATCACGCGCCAAGCCTTGGAGCGGAAGGAAAGCCGCGGGCTGCACTACACCATCGACTATCCGAAGCATGCCCTCGATGCCTGAATGGCCATCCATCGTACATATTACACACACACATAGGCGAGGAGTCTGCGCTGATTCCTCCCGCACAGTTTTCAGTACAAGGGGGAAGGTGAAGGCTAACGCCCTCTCCCCCGCACACATAACGTAGGTTCTATCAATTAGCTTGCGATAAGCAAGACAGAAACACTGCCTTACATTGAAAACTAATTTATAGAACCTGCCATAACCCACAAAACAACGTATGTCCGTACAACAGAAAAAAATCAAGGAATTAGTAGAGAAGCGCGCCATTGCCCGTCTGGGAGGCGGCGAAGTAGCCATCGACAAGCAGCATGCCAAGGGCAAGGCCACGGCACGCGAGCGCATCGCACTCCTCGTCGATGAGGGGTCGTTCGAGGAGATGGACATGTTCAAGCTCCACCGCTGCCACGACTTCGGCATGGAGAAGAAGAAATTCTTCGGCGATGGCATCGTCTGCGGTAGTGCCACTATCAACGGCCGCCTCACCTATGTCTATGCGCAGGACTTCACCGTCAATGGCGGTAGCCTCTCGGAGACGATGGCTGAGAAAATCTGCAAGGTGCAGGATTTGGCGATGAAGATGGGCGCGCCCATCATTGGCCTGAACGATTCCGGCGGCGCACGCATTCAGGAGGGTGTGAACAGTCTGGCAGGTTTTGCCAATATCTTCCAGCGCAACATCGAGGCATCGGGCGTCATTCCTCAGATCAGCGGCATCTGCGGCCCTTGCGCCGGAGGCAGCGTCTATAGCCCCGCCCTCACCGACTTCATCGTCATGCTCGAAAACGTCAGCTATATGTTCCTCACGGGCCCGAAGGTGGTGAAGACCGTCACGGGCGAAGATGTCAGTCAGGAGGAGCTCGGCGGCGCATCCGTACACGCCAAGAAGAGCGGCGTATGCCATTTCACCGCGCAGACGGAGGAGGAGTTTGCCGCACTGCTGCGCCAGCTCCTCACCTATATTCCCCAGAACAACCGCGAGCGTACGCCCCGCGTGGAATGCACTGACCCCATCGACCGCAAGGAAGACCGCCTGAACGAAATTATCCCTGACAATCCCAATCAGGCCTACGATATGTATGAAGTCATCGGAGCCATCGTCGATAACGGCGAGTTCATGGAGGTTCAGCGCGAGTTCGCACGCAATATCATCGTAGGCTTCGCCCGTTTCAATGGCCAGAGCGTAGGCATCGTGGCTAATCAGCCCAAAGTTTTCGCAGGTGTGCTCGACTGCAACGCCTCTCGCAAGGCTGCGCGCTTCGTGCGTTTCTGCGATGCCTTCAATATTCCCATCGTCAGCCTCGTGGATGTGCCGGGATTCCTCCCCGGAACGGGTCAGGAGTACAATGCCGTCATCAGCCACGGTGCTAAGCTCCTCTATGCCTACGGCGAGGCCACGGTGCCCAAGGTCACTGTCACGCTCCGCAAGAGCTACGGCGGAAGCCACATCGTCATGGGCAGCAAGCAGCTGAAGGCCGACCTGAACTATGCCTGGCCCTCGGCAGAGATTGCCGTGATGGGAGCGAGCGGTGCCGTTGCAGTGCTTCAGGCAAAGGCTGCCAAGGCGGCTGCCGACCCCAAGGCGTTCCTCGCTGAGAAGGAAAAGGAATACAACGACCTCTTCACTAACCCCTACAAGGCTGCGGAATATGGCTATGTGGACGATGTCATCGAGCCCCGCAACACGCGTCTGCGCATCTGCCGCGCTCTGGCTCAGCTGGAGACGAAGAGCGAGACGCGCCCCACAAAGAAGCATGGCAACCTGCCCCTCTAACACTTTCTCTCTCAAGAAATATCTATGAAGCAACTCAAATATAACATTGCGGGGAAGGAAGTGCTGATTTCCATCTCCAACTCGGGCAATGTGGCGAGCGTCAGTGCCGATGGCAAACCCCTTGAGCCCACTGCAGAGGAGATGGCGGTCTATGCCGGAGTCATCGCCTTGGCATTGGCACAGTATGAAGTGGAGGAAGTACACGACGAGGAGACCTCCGTCATCACCCTCAAGCACAGCGTTACGCCGTGGAACGACCCCGCCCGACAGTTCAACCATAGCAACTAAAAAACGAATATCCCCAATGAGAACATATAGCTACAATGTGAATGGCGCGCAGTACGACGTGACCATTGAGAGCATTCAGGGCCAGATGGCAAAATTGAACGTCAATGGTGTGGCGTTCGATGTTGAAATGCTCGGAACTCCTCTTACCGAGGGCCAGCTGCCTGCCGTCGAGGCCACGGCTGCTCCCGCCGCTGCCGCTCCCACTGCTTCTGCTGCCGCTCCCACTGCTCCCGCTGCCGCTCCCACTGCTCCTGCCGCAAAGGGCGAGGCTGGCGCCGGAACTCCCGTCAAGGCTCCCCTCCCCGGAGTAGTGACGAAGGTGCTCGTCAGCACAGGTCAGGCCGTTAAGAAGGGCGACACCGTCGTCGTGCTCGAAGCCATGAAGATGGAAAACAACATCACGGCGGAATGCGACGGCAGTGTCACGGGCGTTTGCTGCGCCGCGGGCGACAGCGTCATGGAGGGCACCACGCTCGTCACCATAGGCTAAAGAGAATTTTCTATAAGATTCTTGTCAGGATAAGGGTCGGTTGGGGGGAAATGCCCCTCAATCGATGCTTATTTATAGAGCATTCATACTCCCCCTGATTTATTTATAGTTCATATAAGGAATGAAGCGTTATCGTATCATTAACAACATCGTAGGATGGATGGTCTTTGCTGTGGCAGCCGTCACCTACTGTCTGACCGTTGAGCCCTCGGCACCCTTCTGGGACTGCCCGGAGTTTACCACGACGGCAGCGCGTCTGGAGGTGGGACATCCACCCGGCGCACCCTTCTTCATGCTCACCGGAAACTTCTTCAGTCATTTTGCCTCTGACTCTACGCAAGTGGCGTACATGGTGAACATCATGTCGGCTATTCTGTCGGCATTCTGCATCCTTTTCCTGTTCTGGAGCGTCACGCATCTGGTGCGACGGCTGATTATCGATGACGCTGCCACCGAGATTCCAGGCAGGCAGCTGCTCGTCATCATGGCGAGCGGTGTGGCTGCCGCCTTGGCCTACACCTGGAGTGACACCTTTTGGTTCTCTGCCGTAGAGAGCGAGGTGTATGCCTATAGTTCCATGTTCACCGCTCTCGTCTTCTGGCTCATCCTGAAATGGGAAGAGTGTGCCGATCAGCCGCGTTCTGACCGCTGGCTCGTGCTCATCTTCTATCTGACGGGCCTGAGCATCGGCGTGCATCTGCTGAACCTCCTCTGCCTTCCTGCCATCGTGCTCGTGTATTACTACAAGCGCTATCCCAATGCTGACCTGAAGGGCTCGCTCCTCGCACTCGGCGTTTCGGTGGTGCTTGTGGCCGCCGTGCTTTATGGCATTGTGCCTGGCATCGTGAAGGTGGGCGGATGGTTTGAACTGGCCTTCGTCAATGGCCTCGGACTGCCCTTCAACAGCGGCATGGTGTTCTACATCTTTGTCCTCGTTGCCGTCGTGCTGAGTGCCATTTGGGCAACGACGAAGAAGAACCGGCTGCGCATCAACATCCTCTATCTCGCCTCCGTGGCCCTCCTCGGCATACCTTTCTACGGCGATGGCTACGTCATGCAGCTCTCAGTCGGCGTGCTCATCCTGTCTCTGCTCGGATGGGTGCTGACCATCAAGGACAGCCGGGGCGAATATCTCCTGCGCAAGCGCGTGCTCAACACTTCCTTGCTCTGCATGCTCATGCTCATGATTGGCTACTCCACGTACGCCGTCATCGTCATCCGCTCTACGCAGAATACGCCGATGGACCAGAACTCGCCCGAGGACATCTTCTCCTTAGGCACATACCTGAACCGCGAACAATATGGCTCGCGCCCCCTCTTCTATGGCGAGGCCTACACCTCGCGCCCCATCGACATCGGCACGGAGACGCGCATTCAGCGTCATGAGAACACCATGGAGGAGCAGGCGGCAGGCGCGAAGGACCGCTACGACATCGTAGAGGTGCAGGGCAACTATGTCTATCCCAGCGCGATGAAGATGCTCTTCCCGCGTATGTACAGCGCAGCCCACGAGGGCCTCTACAAGCAGTGGCTCGGCGGCATCACCACGCGCGAGGTCAGCTTCGACTTTGAACGCAACGGCGAGAAATATACGGATATCCCCGGCGAGATGCCCTCGCAGTGGGACAACATACGGTTCTTCCTCTCCTATCAGGTGAACTTCATGTATTGGCGCTACTTCATGTGGAACTTTGCCGGAAGGCAGAACGACATTCAGGGGCATGGCGAATATGAGCACGGCAACTGGATAACGGGCTTCTCCTTCATCGACAATGGGCTTTACGGCAAGCAGGAAAAGCTGCCACAGGTGTTGCGCGAGAACAAGGGACACAACGTCTTCTACTGCCTGCCCCTCCTGCTCGGACTGCTCGGACTCTTCTGGCAGGCGTTCCGCGGGAAGCGCGGCATACAGCAGTTCTGGATCGTCTTCTTCCTCTTCTTCATGACGGGCCTTGCCATCGTCCTGTACCTCAATCAGACGCCTAACCAGCCCCGTGAGCGCGACTATGCCTATGCAGGCTCCTTCTATGCCTTCGCCATGTGGATTGGATTCGGCGTGGCGGCCATCGTAGAGTTGCCGCAGATGCTTGCAGCATATTTCGAGCGGAAATGGAACCATCGCCTCGACTGGCCCCTGACCATCCTTGCCGCCGCCGTGGCTCTCGCCGTGCCTTTGCAGATGGTCAGCCAAACATGGGACGACCACGACCGCTCAGGGCGTACCACTTGCCGCGACTTTGGCTCGAACTATCTGAACACTCTTGACGAAAAGGGCTATCCCATCATCTTCACCAATGGCGACAACGATACCTTCCCCCTCTGGTATGCTCAGGACACCGAAGGCATTCGCACGGACGCCCGTGTCTGCAACCTCTCCTATCTGCAGACCGACTGGTACACTGACCAGATGCGACGCCCGGCGTGGAAGAGCCCGGCCCTCCCCATCACGTGGGAGCGTTATGAATACGTGGACAACGTGAAGGGATTTGGCCCGGACGGCGACGTCAGCCACGACATTTTCTATGTGGAGAACATGAAGGCGCAGCTCGATGAGCTCAAGAAGGAAATGGAGGCTGACCCCGAACTCGTGAAGAAATATGGATATAGCGACCCCTATGACCTGAGGTTCATCATCGACAATTTCGTGCGCAACCCCGAATTGTCGTTCATCCCCACCGACTCCATCGTCGTCCACATTGACCGCGATGCCGTCATCCGTTCGGGCATGATGCTCCCCAACGGGCCTGACAGCATCCCCGAGCATTTCAGCATCGCGCTCAAGAAGCAGCGCGTGACGAAGTCGGAAATGATGGTCTATGAACTCCTGGCACGCCATAACTGGGTGCGCCCCCTCTATATGAGCGTCACCCTCGGTCCTGAGAACTATGCCGGACTCGACAATCATCTCGTGCTCGAAGGCCTCGCCTCGCGCGTGACGCCCTTCGAGTTCAGCGGCGAGGCCGTGGACACGGAGAAGATGTACGAGAACTTCATGACGAAGTTCCGCTTCGGAGGCATCGACCGCGATGGCATCTACCTCGACCAGACCATCCTGCGCATGTGCCAGACACATCGTTCGATGTTCGTGCAGCTCATCGGCGCCCTCATCGATGAAGGCAAGACCGACAAGGCCCTCAAGGCCCTGGAGCATTGCAAGCGCCAGATTCCCTCGAAGAATGTGCCCTACGAAGTCCTCTCCGTGCGCTACGACTACGATACGGGCCGATTCTGCCTGCCCTCCTATTGGCACCGCGTCGGCAAGGATGCCGAGGCAGAGCGCGTGCTGCTCGAACTCGGCAAGACCTCACTGGAATACATGGATTGGTATAATTCGCTTTCCAACAATCGCATCGCCACGTATGGCACGAACATCGAGCGCCACTTCCTCTATCTGCAAGCCGTGGTGGCAGGACTGAAGGAGTGTGGCAGCAAGAAGGCGGCGGCCTACGAGAAGAAGCTCATGGCTTTCCTCACCACCCGTGCCGGAGGCATCGTTCGCAAGCGCTATGAGGAGCGCTACATGCAGAACTATGGCTTCGAGGACTACGAGGAGGATGCTGAATAGCCTGCCCCCATGCTGATCGAACAGCCTCCCCGCCTGCTCCGTATGCTCTATCCGCGCGCACTATGGCGCATGGAAGATGCGGAGCAGGCGGTCTATCTTACCTTCGATGACGGACCCATCCCTGAAGCCACGCCTTGGGTGCTCGATGTCCTTGACCGCTATGCCGTCAAGGCCACCTTCTTCGTCGTCGGCGATAATGTCCGCAAGCATCCCGAGGAGTTTCGGGAAGTGGTGCGCCGTGGCCATGCCATCGGCAACCATACGTTCCATCATATCTCAGGCCATATCCACGGCGACTACCATTTCACCACCGACGTGGAGGCCTGCCAGCAAATCATTGACCGCGGCATACGGAGCGTCTTCCCTGACTTTCGGCGCGATGCCAGCCTGCCGCCGCTCTTCCGCCCTCCGCACGGCTGGATGAAGCGGAAGCAATATCACTACGTCGCTGAGAACTATCGCGTCGTCATGTGGGACCTCGTCACGCGCGACTATTCGCGCCGCCTCACGGCGGAGGACGTGGTGGGCAATGTACGCCGCTATGCCCGCTCCGGCAGCATCATCACGTTTCACGATTCGCTGAAGAGCATCGAAAAGCTCCGTACGGCTCTCCCCGCTGCCATAGAATGGCTCCGCGCCGAGGGCTACGCCTTCCGCACGCTCTGAGCATGGCCTGCTCATCCGAGCATCCATTCAGCAGCTCGTCTGCCAATCGCCCGTAAAAGCGTAGGCAGGAAAAGCGAGTTCGCAGCGGGCTGCCTCCTTTCCACTGCACATTTCGCCTCAGAGTGACCAATTTTGCCCCCGGAAATGCCCATTTTCCGGGGGCAAAATGGTCACTTTTGGGGGTGAAGGCAATCACTTCGGAAGCAGGACTTCTGCCGAAATCTTGCAAAGCCTATGTTTATCGTTACAGCTACACAGTTGCTGCTTCTTGGATACACAAACAGCTCCCTGATTTGCCAGTCAAATCAGGGAGCTGTTTGCATGAATCAGCCGCAAGGCTTAGTGTTTCCCCAGCGACGCATAGTCGCCGTAGGCGGTCTGCAGGAAGGCTTTGGCCGCGGCGGCACGGCGGCGCGTGGAGCCTGCATCCGTGCTGTCGGCAGAATAGGAGGCGATGGCGCTGAGCGTATGAAGGTCAGTGACGGTGAAGCCCGTGCTGTCGATGAACGTAAAGCCCTCTGCCCATGAATGCTGTGCGCAGTGAACCGTGTACGACTGCGAGGTGACGTCGCGCGAGAAGCGGAAATCGCTGTGCGGAATGCCCAATTGTCCGAGCAGCGTGGCGGCCAGGTCCGTCTGATTGCAGAGCGCAGGGATGCGACGCGGACGGCGGACGGCACCGCCCGTCCAGAGCAGGGGAATGTGGTAGCGGTCGGGGCGGGTTTCGCTGATGGCATCGGGCCAGGCTATGCCGTGGTCAGCCACGAGTATGACCAGCGTCTCCTTCCACAGCGGGCTGCGCCGTAGGGCGGCGAGATACGAGGCCACGCAGTGGTCTAAATAGGCAAACGAATTGGCTATCTTGCCCTTCTTCAGCAGGCGTTCGTAGGGCACTTCCCACGGTTCGTGGCTGGAAAGCGTGAGAAACGTGATGAAGCGTTTGGCGGCCTGCGGCAGCGGAGCCGTGGTCAGGCGCGCCAATTGCTGGAACGTCAGATGGTCCGTCACGCCCCATTCGTGCGTATGCCGCACCTCGGCAGGGAAATCCCTGTCGCCCCAGACGCGCTCGTAGCCCGTCTGCAGCAGATAGTCAGCCATACGCGTGAAGTCGCGGTCGCCGCCGTAGAGAAACTCCGTGCGATAGCCCGCGCGGCGCAGGCTGGCGGCTATGCCGGGCAGTGCGGCACAGCGTTCGGCATGGCGCATGACGCTGAGGTCCGGGAAGGCGGGATAACCGCTGAGGAGGCTCACCAGACCGCGGTCTGTGCGGAAGGAGTTGGCATAGCAGCGTTCGAAGAACACGCCCTCATCGCACAGGCGGTTCAGGCATGGCGTAATCTCCGGCGTCTTGCCGCAGACGCCGCCGACGAGCGTTCCGCCGCAGCCCTCCATGACGATGAGCACAATCTGGCGGCAGCCGGGGGAGAGGAGCGAGTCGGCAGGGAGAATTTCAGAGCGCACATTGTATTTCTGCGCGGCAAAAAGGCTGTCGGCCTCGGCGGGGGGCATGAAAGTGTCGGGCGAAATGCCGCGCGCTGCCGTCCCGACGGAGGAGAAGAAGGAGAAGAGCGGATTGACGGCAGCGTGGTTGAACACTTGCCGCGTGCTGTAGTAGGCCGTGGCCACACTGATAGGCTCATCCTCCGAGGGCGCAGCCCAGAGGCGTTCTATGCCGCGTATGCACAGTGCGAGGGCGACGAATGCCAGCAATCCCCCTCCCACGAAGAAGCCTGCCGCGGCGGGCGAACCTCCGGAAGGGCTTGTCGCGGGGCGAAGCATACGGCGGGCGAGGCTGCGAAGAGGGAGGAAGAAGAGGGCGGCTATGCTGACCACCGCCGCTGCATAGCCGCAGAGAAAGGCGGATGATACGCTGTTCAGGGCACCGCGGGGAGAGTCGAGGTAGGCAAGCACGGTGGCATCGAGCTTGATGTCCCAGAAGGGATAGAGGGCAGCATCAGAAACCAGCACGATGGCTGAGACAATGGCGACGACGAGGAGGTAGGCCGTCAGCAACCGGAGGGCAATGCCCTGCGAAGTGGCCTGCCTCGGCGGCCGCTGAAGGCGGGAATGCTGCGCCCGAAGGCGGGACGCGATGCCGCCGACATAGCTCGCCGTCAGCACGGGCAGTGCCAGTATCGCCGCGACGCAGAGGTCGAGGGGCAGACCGTGGACGACGACATCGAGGAAGTCAGTCCATACAGCCCCTTGCCCCAGTGCGCCCGTGTAAAGCATGAAGAAGGGGCGCGCCAAGGCGTAGAGCGCGGCCAGAATGAGGAAGAAGAGAAGGGAGAAGACCAGTGGCACAGCGTGGGAGCGTTAGGGGGAGAGGAATTGTTTTTGGTAGAACCTACCTTTTGCGAGGGGGGCTCAGAGTGCCTGCATGTCGTTCAGGCGTTTGTAGTAGCCATTCTTGGCTATCAAGCCATCGTGCGTGCCGCGCTCTACTACTTTGCCCTCATGGAGCACGATGATCTCGTCGGCATGGCGAATGGTTGAAAGCCGATGGGCAATGGCGATGGTGGTGCGCTGCTTCATGAGGCGTTCCAGTGCGTCTTGCACGAGGCGCTCCGACTCCGTGTCGAGGGCGGAAGTGGCTTCGTCGAGGATGAGGATGTCAGGGTTTTTCAGAATGGCGCGCGCTATGCTGATGCGCTGACGCTGTCCGCCCGAAAGGCGGCAGCCGCGGTCGCCCACGAACGTATCGTAGCCCTGTTCGGAAGCCATGATGAAATCGTGGGCATTGGCTATCCTTGCCGCCTCGACCACTCTTTCCAGCAGTTCCGCGCGCTCGGCCTCCGTCTGCGGCTCGGGCACGCCGAAGGCAATGTTGTTGAAGAAGGAGTCGTTGAAGAGGATGGCTTCCTGATTGACATTGCCGATGAGGCTGCGAAGGTCAGAGATTTTCAGCGTGCGCACATCGTGGCCATCAATCGTGATGCTGCCCGCCGTGGCGTCGTGATAGCGCGGCACGAGGTCCACCAGGGTGGATTTTCCGCTGCCGCTCTGCCCGACGATGGCAATCGTCTGGCCTTTTTTCACCTTGAAGCTCACACCGTGGAGCACGGGGAAGACGCTTTCGCCGGAGGTGTAGGCAAACTGCACGTCGTTGAAGGCAATCTCCTCATTAAGATGCGGCAGGCGGGCGGGATGCTCCGCTTCGGCGATGGGATTCGGCGCGTGGAGAATCTTGTTGATGCGCTGCATCGACGCCATGCCCTTGGGGATGGCATAGGAAGCCTTCGACAAATCCTTCAGCGGCTGGATGATGCTGTAGAGAATGACCATGTAGAAGATGAAGGTGGGGGCATCGATGGGGCTGGAGTCAGAGAAAATCAGCGTGCCGCCATACCATAGGACGAGGACGATGAGGCACGTGCCGAGAAATTCGCTGACGGGGTGGGCTGAAGCCTGCCGCGTGGCCACGCGCCCGCTGATGTTTCGGAAGGCATTGATGGTGGCGTCGAAGCGGCGGCGCATGCGGTCTTCAGCGGTGAACGCCTTGATGATGCGCATTCCGCCCAGCGTCTCCTCCAGTTCCGACATCGTCTCGCTCCATTTCTCCTGCGCCTCCAGGCTGCGCTGCTTGAGCCGGCGCCCGATTTTGCCCATCGCCGTGCCGAGCAGGGGCAGGACGATGAGCGTGAAGAGCGTCAGTTCCCAACTGATATAGAGCAGGACGGCGAAATAGCAGAGGATGAGGATGGGATTCTTGATGATCATCTCCAGGCTTCCCGTTATGGAATTTTCCACTTCGCCCACGTCGCCGCTCATGCGGGCTATGATGTCGCCCTTGCGCTCATCGCTGAAGAAGGAGAGGGGCAGGGAGGTAATCTTGCGATAGACCGTAGAGCGGATGTCGCGGACGATGCCCGTGCGGAGCGGCACCATCATCGCCACGGAGGCGAAGTAGCAGCTCGTCTTCAGCAGTGTGGCAAATGCCAGAAATGCCCCGATGGCGAGCAGCGTGGCAGAGGCTCCCCATTCGGACATCAGTTGCGTGGTGTAGAAATAGAGGTTGTTGATGAGGATATCCTTGATGCCCACTTCTGCCGTGTCCCACGGAATGAAGTGATACTCCTGCTTGTCGATGCCGAACAGGAGCTGCAGCATGGGGATGATGCTGACGAAGGAGAACACATTGAGCACGGCACTGAGGACATTGAAGAGGAGACCTCCGAAGAGATAGGCCTTGTAGGGCGCGACATACTGCCGCATCATTCGCAAAAATTCGTTCATAAGGAGGGTGGTGCGAAGAGAGGTTATGGTGGAAAGGAGGGAAGTTTCGTGGAGGCGGAGATAGCTATTTCCGTCCGAAGTCAGCGGGAATCTCGCCCCGCTCATTCGTCTCCCACTTGTGGATGGGCACTCGGAAGGTGTGCGTGCGGAGCCATTGCTCGGCGCGGGCGATGAGTAGGTAGAGTTGCTCAGTGCGTGAGGAGCGTTCGAGGGTGGTTTTAGCCTTCATGTTCCGCACCCAGGCTCGGGCGGTGACGGAATCGGTGTAAATGTCCATGGCGATGCCTTTCTTTTCAAGGAGCGCGAGGGCGTGGACGACGGCAAGAAACTCTCCGATGTTGTTGGTGCCGAAGACGGGGCCGTAGTGAAAAATCTCTTGGCCCGTGGGGGTGCCATCGTAGAGCAATACGCCGCGATACTCCATCTGGCCCGGATTTCCCGAACAGGCGGCATCTACAGCCAAGGCGTAGTGGGGATATTCTTTCATGCAGGGCATTGTTTTATGGTAGGTTCTATCAATTAGCTTGCGATGTATTTGCGAGAGAAGACATCCAAGTAAGACAGAAACACTGCCTTACATTGAATGCTAATTGATAGAACCTACCTTATGAAACCAAAAGCGGCCACACCCTCCACTCTCGCAGGAGCGGGTGTGGCCGCTATATGGGTCGGGGGTAGGCTGACGGCAGAATGGCAGAGAGTGTCCTGCGTTCAGGCGTCTTTCTTCTGCATTCCGCGCAGCTTATCACATACGTTCCGGCATCTCGATGCCGAGAATGCCCATTCCGAGGCGTACCACCTTTGCCACGTTGGCACTGAGCACGAGGCGGAAGTCGCGTTTCGAGGCGTCTTCCTCGCCCAGAATGGAGTATTCATGATAGAACTGGTTGTATTCTTTCACAAGGTCATAGCAATAGTTGGCTATCACTGAAGGGCTGTAGTCCTGTCCGGCAGCACGAACGACATCGGCAAATTCTGCCAGACGCTGGATGAGTTCCTCCTCCTTCGTGCTTATCTCCACCGTCTTGGGGAGGGCGGCGGGAATGGCGATGCCCTTGTCGGCCGCCTTGCGCAGGATGCTGCGGATGCGGGCATAGGTGTATTGGATGAAGGGACCCGTGTTGCCGTTGAAGTCGATTGACTCTTCGGGGTTGAAGAGCATGTTCTTGCGGGCATCGACTTTGAGGAGGAAGTATTTCAAGGCTCCCATTCCGACGATGCGGGCCACTTCCTGCTTCTCTTCTTCCGTCATGTCCGTCTTTTTGCCACTTTCGTCCATCGTGATGCGAGCCTGTGCAATCATGCCTGCCACGAGGTCGTCGGCATCAACGACAGTGCCTTCGCGGCTCTTCATCTTGCCGTTGGGGAGTTCCACCATGCCGTAGGAGAAGTGTACGAGACTCTTGCCCCACTCAAAGCCCAGCTTGTCGAGCAAGATGGAGAGCACTTGGAAGTGATAGTTCTGCTCGTTGCCCACGACGTATATCATTTTGTCGATGGGGAAATCCTGAAATCTCAGTTTCGCCGTGCCGATGTCCTGAGTCATATAGACGCTCGTGCCATCGCTGCGGAGGAGGAGCTTCTCGTCGAGGCCTTCTGCGGTGAGGTCAGCCCACACGGAGTTGTCGGGACGGCGGTAGAAGATGCCTTTTGCCAGTCCTTCTTCCACTTTCTCCTTGCCTTCGAGATAGGTGTCAGACTCGTAGTAGATTTTGTCGAAGCTGACGCCCAGCGCCTTGTAGGTCTCGTCGAATCCGGCATAGACCCATTCGTTCATCTTGCGCCAGAGCGCGCGCACTTCAGGGTCGTTCTGCTCCCATTTTACGAGCATCTCGTGGGCCTCCACCATGAGCGGGGCCTCGTTCTTTGCCCGCGCGGTTGCCGTTTCCTCATCGAGGCCCTCCTTCATGAAGCGTTCTTTCAGTTCGCTCACCTCCATGCGGTAGTGAACATCGAAGGCCACGTAGTAGTCTCCGATGAGGTGGTCGCCCTTCTTGCCGCTGCTCTGCGGCGTCTCGCCATTGCCCCACTTCTGCCATGCCAGCATCGACTTGCAGATGTGTATGCCGCGGTCGTTGACGATGTTTGTCTTTACCACGCGGTTGCCATTGGCTTCTGCAATCTGTGCCACTGCCCATCCAAGGAGATTGTTGCGCACGTGGCCCAGATGCAAGGGCTTGTTCGTGTTCGGCGAGCTGTATTCTATCATGACGAGCGGGCTTTCAGCCGTAGGAGCTGTCAGTCCGTAGCGTTCGTCGGCATCAATTTCAGCCAGCAGTTCGGTCCATTTGGCGGGAGCTATGGTAAGATTGAGAAATCCTTTGACCACGTTGTAGCTTGCTATGAGGTCCGTGTGCTGCATCAACCATTCTGCTATGTCGCGTCCTGTGTCTTCAGGTTTTTTGCGACTGATGCGCAGGAAAGGGAAGGTGACGAGGGTGAGATGGCCCTCAAATTCGGGACGAGTCTTCTGCACCTGCACCTGCTGTGCGGTGACTGCTGCGCCGTAGAGAGCCTGAATGGCCTGTATGGCGGCATCGGTGATGAGGGATGCTATGTTCATGTTGTGTCTGTGTTATGTCTTTTTTCTGTTTTCCCTACTCAGAGGGCTGTTCGCTCCATTCGTAGGTGACGATGAGCGGGTAATGGTCGCTCCAAGTTGCAGTGCGGTCGATGTTTGCCTGCAGCGGTTGGAGATGATTCGTGAAGAACTGGTGGTCGATACGCACGAAGATGGCATCTTGCGTGAAGCTCCACGCCGGCCCGTTGCCTACCATTCGGAAGGCATCGTTCATGGGCAGCCGTTTCAGCCGCTGTATGGCGTAGGAGATGGGCGTGTCGTTGAAGTCGCCGCATGCAATGACCGGTGTCCCGGAAGGCTGGCGACGGATGAAGTCTGCCATGTCGTCTGCCATTTTCGCGCGTGTGGCGGCTGAGTTCGCCACTTTCCCTATGATTTCCCGTCCTTGCCTGTAGGCCTCTTCCTCTGGCGTTTGCAGTTGCCGCGAGTCTTCTACGATTTTCTTGTAGCTCTCGCGGTTGCTCTTTGAAAGGAAGTTGGTCTTCAGGTGCGTGTTGATGACGATCATTTCGCCCGTCGTATGCGGATTTTTCAGCCAGAAAGCCACTGCGGCGTTCTGTCCATCCTGCGTGACGGTCTCGTGACGGAGAATGTCAAACCTCGACCATATTTGCAGATTCGTAGTGCTGTCGATGGTAGCATGGTGAGGAAAACGCCGTTCAAACCGTTCGTTGAGCGAGGCCCACTGCTCCAGTTTCGGATTTCCCTCTTGAAACACGATGATGTCGGGGGCGACATCGAGGAGATACATGAGGAATTTTCTTTTTTCCTCCTCCTCGGTGATGGCGCTGAGGTTGTTCGTGTTGTAGTTCATGATGCGCAGTGCCTCCTTGCTTGGCGTGTGCGCTTCCTTGAATGTGTTGATGGGGCAATAGCTCCGTATGCTTCCGAAGGTTGTAGCCAGCCCGATGAAGGCTATCCAGCATACGCGTGGGGCAAAGATAATGGAGAGCACGCCGATGCAAAGCGTTCCCGCGAGTGCAATAGGGAAAGCCAGTCCGAGCACTGACGCTATGAGCAATCTCTCAGGGCTGATGTAAACGCTGACGGCACAGAGCCACAGCAGCACCACGCTGATAGTCGAGAAAGCGGCAAAGACGGTGTCGGTCAGGGTGCGTAGCAGTCCGCGTCTCTGCCCTGTTTTTGTGCTTTTAGGCTTCTTGGCCGTTGAACCCGTCTGTTTATTTGTGGTTGAAGAGTTCGTTTTTCTCATCTTCCGTCAGCGAGTCGTAGCCCGACCTCCGCACCTTGTCGAGAATTTCGTTGATACGTTTCTGCTGTTCCTGGCTTTTCTCTTGGTTCTTCCGGGCGTTGTAGTCGTAGTCCTGATTGTTGTAGCGTGGGCCTTTGTCGTTTTTCTTTCCGAAGCCGAGGGCACGTCCGATGCTCCTGACGCCTTCTTCAAGCGCAGCCCCGAAGTTTTCAAAAGCTCTGCGCGTGCGCTGCATGAGTCCCATGTTCTGCCGTTGTGCGTGAGGCGTATAGTTCTCCCACCCTGTGAAAACGTTGGTGCGTCGGGCATTGCGCATCCACTGTCGCAGCAGCAGATAGCCGAAGAGCATACCGCCGAGGTGGGCGAAGTGGGCAATGTTGCTGTCAGAGCTGAACGCCGAGAGAAGTTCTATGACGGCGAAGACGATGACGAAGTATTTTGCCTTCATCGGTATGGGCGGAAAGAGGAGCATGATGCGCTCATTCGGGAAAAGCATGCCGAAGGCGAGGAGAATGCCATAGCAAGCTCCCGATGCGCCAATCGTCGTCCAAAGGTTCAGATAGTCGCCCATAGGCGTCATGATGCCGTTGAGGTTCACGAAGTCATACTGCCCCATGCCGCTGATGAGATAGTCGGCCGTCTGCCACACCTCCTGGCAGATGCCGGCGCCAATGCCGCAGACGAAATAGTAGAGCAAAAACTGCTTCTGCGTCATGTTCTCCTCGATGATGCGTCCGAACATCCAAAGCGAAAACATGTTGAACAGCACGTGCGTCGTAGAGCCATGCAGGAACATGTAGGTGACGAGCTGCCAAATGCGGAAGTCTTCAGCCAGATAGAAGTGAAGTCCGAAGTTCTCCACCATGATGTCGTGGCCGATGCGCTGCTTCAACACCACCTGTACCATATATATAATGACATTGATGAAGAGCAGGTTGCGAGTGATAGGGGGAATGTTTTTAAGCATACACTACAGGGAATGTTCTGTTTGTTGTGAAGTATTCAGGTTCATCAATAATGCAGTTCAATATGTCACACTATTCATGATTTGGGAGGAATGGGAGGCAGTTCTGGGCGTATGTGGATTTCGGCGTGATGCCATGCCGCCGAAAGGCCGTCCCCGAAGGAACGATGAATTTCGCCTCCCCCTTTAGCCATGCCAAAGGGGAAGACGAAACGATATTTGTTCAGAAAAACGTGGTAGCTACACAGCGAAGTGGCCGTGGAAGAGCAGGAGATTCTGGAGATAGTAGCAGACGATGCCGGCGATATAGCCCACGAATGCCACCCACGTGACTTTCTTCAGATACCATCCGAAGGAGATGTGCTCCATGCCCATCACCGTGACGCCAGCTGCTGAGCCGATGATCAGCATGCTCCCTCCCACGCCGGCGCAGTAGGCGAGGAGCTGCCAGAATATTCCGTCTTTGGCGAAGTCCGCCAGCAAGGGGTTGGCAGCCACCATGTCAGGCGTAGAGATGGCATACATCTTCATCGCCCCTGCCACGAGAGGCACATTATCGACTATGCTGCTCAGGATACCAATGATTCCCGTGACGGTGTAGTGCTGCAGTGCGCCTAAGTTGGCAGTCTGCTGGTCCAGCCAAATCCCCAGTTCTTGGAGCACGCCGATTTCAGCCAGCACGCCCACAGCCATGAGGATGCCGAGGAAGAAGAGTATGGTGGTGATGTCGATGCGTGAGAGCATCGTGGTGACGCGTTTAGCCATCGTGTCGTGTTCCTCACGGTCGCGGTAGAAAACGTCAGTCGTAACCCAGAGAATGGCAAGCACACAGAGTATTCCGACAAAGGGCGGCAGATTCGTGACTGTGTGGAACACGGGAACGAGGCACAAACCTCCTACGCCCACACCGAAGACGATGCGCCGGCGGCTTCGCGCCACCTCCGTAGTCGCCACGTCCGAGTATTTTCGTGCCACCTCGTGGCGTCCGCTCAGGCTGTATTGCAGGATGAAGCAGGGCACGATGAAGCTGACGAACGAGGGAATGATGATTTCGCAGATGACTCCGAGTGCCGAAATCATCTTGCCGTTCCAGAGCATGATGGTCGTCACGTCCCCAATTGGCGAGAAAGCCCCTCCCGAATTAGCAGCGATGATGACCATGGCGGCATAGATGAGGCGGTCTTCTCTGCTATCTACGAGCTTTCGTAGAATCATAATCATCACGATGGATGTGGTAAGATTGTCGAGCACGGCACTAAGTATCGCCGTCATGAAGGCCATTCTCCAAAGGAGCTTGCGCTTCGACTGGCATTTAATCGTGTCGCGCACGAAATTGAAGCCCCCATGCTGATCAATGATTTCGACGATGGTCATCGCACCCATGAGGAAGAAGAGCGTAGTGCTCGCTTCGCCCAGGTTGCGCTCAATGGCGTGAGTCAGTTCGGTGTGGTCTGCGAATCCTCCCAGAGAGAACAACACCCAGCACCCTACGCACATGAGCAGTGCAAAGGCAGCTTTATTGACTCTCAGCAGATTTTCGAAGGCAATGCACACGTAGCCGACGATGAAAATGGTGATAATCAGTGTGGTCATCATAGCATTCGTACTAATAAGTAGGTAATAAAAATTGTTTTATCGTAAATATATAGTAGGATTTATTATGGTTTGTATGTTAGAACGTTCGCTTTGGCGCATCTTTTAGCCTTGAAGACAGTCGCATAGCTTGCTATGCTCCTTTATTTCCAGACTAAGACCTGCATCCAAACAGTGCATTCAAACATAAAACTAATTTTCATTGCCTACTTAGGTTAGGGATGTGAGTTAAGGGAATAGGTTGTTTTTCAATTTTGCTGCTTGACAGGGAATCTTCGCCTTTTGTTTTGACAGAAACGTGCGTACCTCGCGCGCGCGTTCCTTATATATATATACGCGCGCGTGTGAGTGGGGGAGTGTCTCATCTTCGTTTGCTGCCGTGAATCATGCGAGGCGGCGGTGCTCCTGCCGGGAATCGAACCCGGATCTAATCTTTAGGAGAGACTTATTCTATCCATTGAACTACAAGAGCATAAAAAAAGGGATACCGCTGTACCCCAATCTTGTTAACCTTAAATCTAATACTATGAAAAACACGATGCAAAGGTACCGCGATTTCTGGTTAACGGCAAGGGGTATGGCGAAAAAGTGCAATATTTCAGCAAATCGCCCTTTTTTTTGAAAACTTCTCTTGGCAAGGCAGGTCATCCCACCGCGCCTTCCAGACTGACAGCCAGGAGTTTCTGAGCTTCTACGGCGAACTCCATGGGGAGCTTGTTGATGACATCCTTGGCATATCCGCCGACGATGAGGTTCACGGCGTCTTCCATCGGTATGCCTCGCTGCTGGCAGTAGAGGAGCTGGTCTTCGGATATCTTCGATGTCGTGGCTTCGTGCTCGACGATGGCATCCGAGTGCTGCACGTCGATGTAGGGGAAGGTGTGTGCGCCGCATGTGCTGCCGAGCAGGAGGCTGTCGCAGGAGGAGTAGTTGCGTGAGCCCGCCGCCTTCGCCCCCACCTTCACCAGGCCCCGGTAGGAGTTCTGGCTATGTCCGGCCGAGATGCCTTTCGAGATGATGGTCGAACGCGTGTTGCGCCCGAGGTGAATCATCTTTGTGCCCGTGTCGGCCTCCTGATGGTTGTTCGTGACGGCCACGGAGTAGAATTCCGCCTGGCTGCCGTCGCCCTTGAGCACGCAGCTGGGATATTTCCATGTGATGGCACTGCCCGTCTCCACCTGCGTCCACGAAAGCCGGGCGTTCCTGCCTCGCAGGAGTCCGCGTTTCGTGACGAGGTTCAGCACGCCGCCGCGCCCCTCGCTGTCGCCGGGGTACCAGTTCTGCACCGTGCTGTACTTCACCTCGGCATCTTCGCCCACGATGATTTCCACGATGGCAGCGTGGAGCTGGTTTTCGTCGCGCATCGGTGCGGTGCAGCCTTCGAGGTAACTGACGTAGGCGCGGTCGTCGCAGACGATGAGCGTGCGCTCAAACTGTCCCGTGCCGCGGGCATTGATGCGGAAATAAGTGGAAAGCTCCATGGGGCATCTTACGCCCTTGGGGATATAGACGAACGAGCCATCCGAGAAGACGGCACTGTTCAGCGCGGCGAAGTAATTGTCGCGGTAGGGCACCACGCTGCCGAGGTGCTTCCTGACGAGTTCGGGATTTTCGCGCACCGCCTCGCTGATGCTGCAAAAGATGATGCCTTTCTCCTGCAGGCGTTCCTTGAAGGTGGTCTTGACGGAGACGGAGTCCATGACGGCATCCACTGCCACTCCCGCCAGCTGCATGCGCTCTTCGAGGGGAATGCCGAGTTTGTCGAAGGTCTTCATGAGCTCCGGGTCAATGTCTTCAGGGTTCTTCTGCGTCTTGCCCTTGGTCGGGTCAGCGTAGTAGCTGATGTCCTGATAGTCTATGTCGGGTAGGTTCACGTGTCCCCATGTGGGCGGCGTCAGTTGTTGCCAGTATCTGAACGCCTGCAGGCGAAATTCGAGCAACCATTCGGGTTCGCCCTTTTTGGAAGAGATGAGGCGGACGACATCTTCGTTCAGTCCGCGCGGAATGACCTCGGTTTCCACGTCCGTCGTGAATCCGTGTTCGTATTTCTGTTCCGCCAGTGTGCGGATGAGGGTTTCGTTTTCTGCCATTGTAGGAAGAGGGTGTCAAGTAGCCACATGCGTTGCGGCCTATTCGTCATGGTTGATGTCAATCCAGAGCGTGTCGTTCTGCGTAGCCGTGGCCGGGCGTTCAGCGGGCGTGAAGTGCCGGTCAGGGTCGGTGTCGTCGTCCAGTGCCCAGTCCACGATGCCGCTCACGATTCCGCTGACGGGCTGATAGAGCTTGCTGTCTGCCGTCCGCTCCTCGTTGAGGATGTGCAGCGCGCTCATGGCGCTGAGGATGCAGCTGAGCAGGATGGTGTACTTCAGCAGGCTGACGGCGGCTCCCGCCAGGCTGTTGAGTCCGCCGAGGTGGATGGTCTTGCAGATTTTTGTCAGGATGTTTGCCGCCACGCCGAGGGCGATGGGGGTGATAATCCAGAGTATGGCGAACGCCACGAGGCTGGTAATCACGTTTCCCTCGCTGCCGTTCACCGCCAGATACTTGCCGAAGCTGGAATAGCAAGAGGCGGCGATGAAGAGTCCGACAAGGAATCCCACGCTCGACGTGATTTCCCGGAGCAGTCCGTTGCGCCATCCGTTGATGATGGCCCATATGGCAACGACGATGATGAAGATGTCTGTCATTTTGCTTTCTGTGTCTGTAGGTGTTCAGTATCTGGTAGGTTCTATCAATTAGCTTGCGATTTATAGAACCTGCCATCAGTGGTTGATGGGAATCAGCGGGCGCGTGCGCTCAGGCTATGAGCAGGACAATCATCTTCAGGGCAAAGTCGAAGAAGACCATCCTTGAGTTCGTGTTCTGCTCGATGTCGCGCTGCGCCAGCGAAAGCTCGTCCATGATGCCGATGACATTGCGCTCATTGACGAAGCGTGCGAAATTGACGGCGAAGGCACTCTCGTCGGCCGACATATAGTTGAGTTCCGGCCGTCGGAAGTTGTAGATGAAGTTTTCGCGTATGAGGCGTTGGCAATATTCCAGGAAATCCTTCTGCCGTTCGCGTCCCCACGCCGCCACTTGCTCCGCCCATCCGCGCATCTCGTGTATGTCGCGCAGATAGCACTTCCGCATGAGCAGGACGAACATGGAGAAGAACTGCGCCTCCTCGGTGCTGACGCTGATGAGTTGCAGTGCGCGCGTCAGGCTTCCTGCTGCCGCATGGGCAATGTTGCGTGCCGTTTCAGCCTCCAGCCCGCGCAGCTCCGTGAGTGCTGCCGCAATCTCTGCCTCCGTGAGAGCCTTGAAGTCGATGCGCTGACATCGGCTGACGATGGTGTCGAGCAGGCGTTCGGGATGATTGCTGACGAGGATGAACACCGTCTCGCGCGGCGGCTCTTCCAGAATCTTCAGCACCTTGTTCGCGCACGTCTCGTGCATCATCTCCGGCAGCCATACGACCATCACCTTATAGCCCCCCTGCGACGATGTCAGGTTGAGCTTATGGAGTATTTGTCCGCTCTCTTCGGCATAAATCTGCACCTTCTTCGCCTCCTTGCTCAGCGTAGCCGTCCAGGTGGGGAGGTCGAAGTAGCAGCCCTCGGCGAGGCGCTCGCGCCACTGCGGCAGAAACATGTCGGAAGTGGGGGCGGACGATGCGCCTTCAGGCTTGAAGACGGGGAAGACGAAATGGAGGTCGGGGTGAACGAGGCCTTCCGCCATGCGCCGTCCGCGCTCGTCGGCTCCGTGTTCTATGAGGGCCTGCGCAAATTCTACGGCCATCGCCAGCTTTCCGCAGCCTTCCGGGCCGCAGAAGAGCAGTGCGTGAGGCACTCGTCCTGCAGCCAGCTGTTGCATCAGGCGTTGGCGAATCCCATCTTGGGCTATGGCGTTCATGATAAAATGTCAGTAAATGTTTCGTGCTATTTCGGCAATGCTCTCCACGGCACTGACGGTGTAGAAGTGCAGCGATGGCACGCCCCTCCTCATCAGTTCCTTGCACTGCATGATGCCCCATTCGATGCCCACTCGCCGCACGTCTTCGTCCGTCTTGCATTTCTGCAACTCGCGGGCGAGGGGTTCGGGAAAGTCGCAGCGGAAGGTGCGCGGCACGACGGTTATCTGCGAGAGTTTGGCGAGGGGCTTAATGCCGGGGATGATCGGCACGCTGATGCCCATCTCCCGGCAGCGGGCCACGAAGCTGAAGAACTTCTCGTTGTCGTAGAACAGCTGCGTGACGCCATAGTCAGCTCCAGCGTCCACCTTCTGCTTGAAATAGCGGATGTCCTGTTCGAGGTTAGGGGCTTCCTCGTGCTTCTCGGGATAGCAGGCCACACCGTAGTGAAACGGCGCTCCCGGCTGGCGGATGGCGCTGCCATCGTCGAAGAATCCCTCGTTGAAGCGGTTCACCTGCTGCTGGAGGTCAGTGGTATGGGCATGGCCGTTCTCCGTCGGGCGGAAATAGGGGTCTTCCTTCGCCTTGTCGCCGCGCAGGAGCAGGAGATTTTCGATGCCCAGGATTTGCATGTCTATGAGCTGATACTCCGTGTCCTCGCGCGAGAATCCCGAACAGAGCAGGTGAGGCACGAGGGGAATGCCGTATTCGCGTTGCAGTGCAGCAGCGATGGCTATGCTTCCCGGCCTCCGCCTGACGCGCTGCCTCACGATGAGTTCGCCGCTTCCTGCCGGCAGGGGGAATGGCGCGGGGCCATAGACGTATTCGCTGCGGTGGTTGGTGATGTTGATGTATTTCGGTTCGAACTCCCGCAGGCGGTCGATGGTGGCTCTCAGCCCGTCGATGCCGTAGCCCTTCAGGGGCGGCAGGACTTCAAAGGTGAAGGCCGTGCCGGGTTGTGCGATGAGGTCAGTGATTTTCATTGTCGTAGTCTCGTCTTTTTCCAGTGTTTGTGAATCGGCGGCCCTGCGGTCGGAGGCTCTCAGTCGGCGACTGAGAGCACACAGGGGCCTCTCGTGCGCGCGTATTCACATAGGAGGCTGGGCGGTTTTTGCGTTGGGGGCGGAGTGTGGAGGGGGCGTTGCAGCCCGCTTCCCCCGCTTCTGCACGCCGTGCGCATGGGGCAGGCGCATGTTTCGGGGGCAAATTTACGTAAAAAACCGCGGTTTTCGGCAAATGTGACGATGAAATATTGTGATTGCCCCGTTGTGCCTTCGTTTTCGCTGCGTTCTGCCGTGCGCGGAAGCCCTCGTGGGCTCCGTCTTAGGGGTTATGCGGCGTTGAATCCCTGAGCCTCGAAAGCTCATGTTCCCCAGTCCTGCCCCCTGAAAATCCCCCTGTTTTGGTAGCCGCCGAATGCCGGTCTGCGGAAAAAGCCTGAGCTTTGCGCAGCCCCTGCAGAGCCCTTGCCCCGGAAGTGGCCATTTTCAGCCCCAAAAGTCATCACTTAGCCCCCCGGAAGTGGCCAGTTCTGCCCCTCAAAGTGGCCACTTGGAGGCGAAAACCACTGTGGGAAACCTGAAGAACACCGCCCGAAAAAAGGAGAACAGGGGCAAAATGCCGTCCCTCCCACACAAGAAGAGGGGGCGGAAATCCGTGGTTCTACCCCGAAACGCCTGTTGTGCCACGTTGGAAAGACAGGCGGAGCCGCCTTTTCCGCCGTTTTCAGGAGCAAGCCCTGCATTCGCCCCAGTCTCCGGGCTTTCACGAAGATTCAGAAGCGTTGGCAGGGTTCAAGGCGCGCGGCTGCCCGCCCTCCGCAGAAGTCCGTCCTTCCGTGCCGCCGCTCAGGGGCAGCGGGAAAAGCGAGGAAACCCCCCGGCGAGCGAAACAAGCCCCGTACGCGCTTTTTGGCTCTTCTGACGGACAAAGACATAGTCTGAGGGCAAAAAAGGCGAAATAAGCAGGTGGAAATGCGGTTTATTCCCCCGTTTTTGCGTATCTTTGCCACGATAAAAATCCTATGCCAATGCGCACCCGCACGCGAGCCCCCGCAAAAAGCAGGGCGAGGGTGGGAGAAACGGCAGGCAGAACACACTGAACCATGGAAGAAAACACGACAAAAACCACGAATTATTCCGCATCAAATATTCAGGTGCTTGAAGGACTCGAAGCCGTCCGCAAGCGCCCTGCCATGTATATCGGCGACATCAGCGAGAAGGGACTGCACCACCTCGTCTATGAAACCGTTGACAACTCGATCGACGAGGCGCTCGCCGGCTTCTGCACACACATCGAAGTGACCATCAACGAGGACAACTCCATCACCGTTCAGGACAATGGCCGCGGCATTCCCGTTGATATTCATGAGAAAGAGGGCGTCAGCGCACTGCAGGTGGTCATGACGGTGCTGCATGCCGGCGGAAAGTTCGACAAAGGTTCGTACAAGGTCAGCGGCGGCCTGCACGGCGTCGGCGTAAGTTGCGTCAATGCCCTCTCCACCCACATGCTCAGCCAGGTGTTCCGCGACGGCAAGATCTATCAGCAGGAATATGAGGTAGGCAAGCCCCTCTATCCCGTAAAGGTGGTGGGCGAAACCACGCTCCGCGGCACGCGGCAGCAGTTCTGGCCCGACCCCGACATCTTCACCACCACCACCTACAGCTATGGCATCCTCGCCAACCGTATGCGCGAGCTGGCATACCTCAATGCCGGGCTCACCATCATTCTCACCGACATGCGCGAGAAAGACGAGGAGGGACATCCGCATCAAGAGACGTTCTACAGCGAACACGGTCTGCGCGAGTTCGTGCGCTATCAGGATTCCATGCGCACGCCCCTCATCCCCGACGTCATCTATATCAACACGGAGCGCGACGGTATCCCCGTGGAAGTGGCCATTGTCTATAACACGGGCTACTCTGAGAATCTCCACTCCTATGTCAATAATATCAACACCATCGAGGGAGGCACGCATCTGGCAGGCTTCCGCGCCGCCGTCACCCGCGTGCTGAAGAAATACGCCGAGGAGACGGCTGCCAAGCAGATAGAAAAGGCGAAGATAGAAATTTCGGGCGAAGACTTCCGCGAAGGCCTGACGGCCGTCATCAGCGTGAAGGTGGCAGAGCCGCAGTTTGAGGGACAGACGAAGACGAAGCTCGGCAACTCGGAGGTGATGGGCGTGGTGAACTCCGCCGTCGGCGAGGCGCTCACCAATTACTTGGAGGAACACCCGCGCGAGGCACGCGTGATCGTGGATAAAGTCATCCTCGCCGCCACCGCGCGCATTGCCGCCCGCAAGGCCCGCGAGACCGTGCAGCGCAAAAACCCCATGGGCGGCGGCGGACTGCCCGGAAAGCTCGCCGACTGCTCCAGCAAGATTCCTGAAGAGTCAGAGCTGTTCCTCGTCGAGGGAGACTCCGCCGGAGGTTCTGCCAAGCAGGGACGCAGCCGCGCCACACAGGCCATCCTGCCGCTGCGAGGAAAAATCCTCAACGTGGAAAAGGCCATGTGGCACAAGGCCTTTGAAAGCCAGGAGGTGAACAACATCATCCAGGCCCTCGGCATACGCTTCGGCGTGCAGCAGCCCGGCGAAGAGGAGGTGGACTCTAAGGAAGCGAACATCGACAAGCTCCGTTACCACAAGGTCATCATCATGGCGGATGCCGACGTCGATGGACAGCACATCGCCACCCTCATCATGACCCTCTTCTACCGCTATTTCCCGAAGGTCATCGAACATGGACATCTCTATATCGCCATGCCGCCCCTCTATCGTTGCAAGAAGGGCAAGAACGAGCAGTATTGCTACACCGACCGCGACCGCGATGAATTTATCGCCCGCTACGGCGACCCCGAGAAGGGCGAGCAGAGCATCACGATGCAGCGCTATAAAGGTCTGGGCGAAATGAATGCCGAGCAGCTCTGGGAGACGACGATGAACCCCGAGACGCGCATGCTCAAGCAAGTGACGATAGAGAGCGCTGCCGAGGCTGACTACGTCTTCTCCATGCTCATGGGCGACGATGTCGAGCCGCGCCGCCGCTTTATCGAGGAGAACGCCCAATATGCTGAAATCGACGCATGACGTCATGGCCTGACGGCACACGGCAAGCGGGAGAAAGCTCCCCGCAGGCGTGCGCCGCTAAGCTGCGTGCCCAGCCGCGAAACGACGGCTCAAGGGCGGAAAATGCCTTGAATTGTAGGGTTTACTTGCACAACACGGTTGGTTTTGTGCAGAAGCAGCGTAAAAAAGTCGAAAAAATTTGGGCGTTATGGCGTGCTGAGCTAACTTTGCACCGCGAAAACACAAGAAATCAATATAATACATTACGTAATCAATAAAAAACTTTATTACCATGTCTGAAATTTCTGAAAAGGTAAAGCAGCTTATCGTTGAAAAGCTTTCTGTAGATGCTAACGATGTTAAGGATGAGGCCAGCTTCACGAATGACCTCGGTGCTGATTCTCTCGAAACCGTAGAGCTCATGATGGATCTCGAAAGAGAGTTCGGTATCACCATCCCCGAGGAGGAGTCTGAGAAGATCTCCACCGTTGGCGACGCTATCGCTTACATCGAGGCTCACGCTTAAGCCTGCATTGAGGTTTCACTTAGTAATCTCATCTCTTTCCCCCTTTACAACGGAGTTTCGCAGCAAACGGTATGGTGGCGTCCACACCTCGGGGCTGACGGAAAACTTCAAGAACAAGGTGAATGTGCTAATATGCCGCAGTTTCCTATCTTTATGATATATCCGGAAATGCAGCATATTAGCACATTTGGTAGGGGTTGTCTGCATCAAGCCCTGCATTGTATAGCCCCCCCCTATTTTTAGTATGTAAATAATATATATGGAATTAAAAAGAGTAGTAGTGACAGGCCTCGGTGCCCTCACCCCCGTTGGCAACACCCTTGAAGAGACTTGGAAGAATCTGGTGGCGGGCGTTAGCGGCGCAGCACCCATTCAGGGTTTCGATGCCTCGAAGTTCAAGACGCAGTTTGCCTGTGAGGTGAAAAACTTCAACGCCACTGACTTTATTGATAAGAAGGAGGTTCGGAAGATGGACCGCTACGAGCAGCTCGCCCTCGTCGCCGCCATGGAGGCTGTGCAGGATAGCGGCATGGACCTCGAAAGTGTTGATAAGAATCGCATCGGCGTTGTACTCGGCGTAGGAATCGGCGGCATTCATACCTTCGAAGAGCAGATAGCTGACTACGCCGTCAACGGCGCAGAGCGCGGCCCCCGCTTCAATCCCTTCTTCATTCCCAAGATGATTGCCGACATCGCTGCCGGCGAAATCTCCATCAAATACGGTTTCCACGGGCCAAACTATACTACCACGTCTGCTTGCGCATCGAGCACGAACGCCATCGCTGCCGCCTTCGACCTCATCCGTCTCGGCAAGGCCAACGTCATGGTGACGGGTGGCGCTGAGGCAGCCATTACGGCAGGCGGCGTAGGAGGTTTCAACGCCATGCACGCGCTCTCTACGCGCAACGACGACCCGCAGCGTGCCAGCCGCCCCTTCAGCGCCAGCAGAGATGGCTTCGTCATGGGCGAAGGCGCAGGTGTGCTCATCCTCGAAGAGCTCGAACACGCTAAGGCCCGCGGTGCAAAAATCTATTGCGAACTCGCCGGCGTGGGCATGAGTGCCGACGCTCACCATATCACCGCCTCTCATCCTGAAGGACTCGGAGCGACGCTCGTCATGCAGAATGCACTCGAAGATGCCGGACTGAAGCCTGAAGACATCGACTACATCAACGTTCACGGCACGTCAACCCCCGTGGGCGACATCTCGGAGGCCAAGGCGATTGCCGCCGTGTTCGGACAACATGCCTACGAGCTCAATATCTCTTCCACAAAGTCTATGACGGGACACCTCCTCGGTGCTGCCGGTGCTGTTGAAGCCATTGTCTGCTGCCTCAGCGTGAAGAACGATATCGTGCCTCCCACCATCAACCACGATGAGGAGGACTGCGATGAGCGCATTGACTACGCCATGAACTTCACCTTCAACAAGGCTCAGGAGCGCACCGTGCGTGCAGCACTCTCCAACACCTTTGGCTTCGGAGGTCACAATGCGTGCTGCATCGTGAAGAAATACGAGGCATAATTCATGTTCGCCCGGCATTGCGCCGGGATTTCTACCGTCGTCATACACATTACGCTTAGCAGAATGGCCAGCTCTCAGTAGCCGGAAATCCTGCTAAGCGTATATACGTATCTCTATAATATGGGTAATTTTATTGATAAGTTGAAGCTCTTTGTGCAGACCGACAAGGAGTTTCGATTGGCCCTTTATGATATTCTGGGATTCTATCCCCACAATATCGAATTGTATCGCATCGCTTTCGCCCACAAGTCGCAGGAGTATAAGTCGAAGAAATGGGGCGACAAGCCGTTGAACAATGAGCGTCTGGAATTTCTTGGCGATGCCGTCCTCGAGACCGTCGTCAGCGACATCGTCTATCATCGCTTCCAGAACAAACGCGAGGGTTTTCTCACCAACACCCGCTCGAAAATCGTCAGCCGCGAATCGCTCGGACGCCTTGCCAAAGAGCTGGGACTGGAGCGTCTGATACAGGTGGGCAACTTTTCGCGCGCCCACCATTCCTTCATCGCTGGCAATGCTTTCGAAGCGTTAATGGGAGCCATCTATCTCGACCGTGGTTTCAGCTACGCCTTCCGTTTCATTGAGAAGCAAATCATCGGCAGATGCCTCAATCTGGAGAGCGTGGCGCAGAAAGAAGTGAACTTCAAAAGCAAACTGCTGGAGTATTGCCAGAAAAACCGCCTGAAAATTCATTTCAACGATAAGCAGGAAGGCGACAGCACTGCAGCTCCCGTCTTTATCACAAGCGTCGTCATCGAAGGACTTTTCACAGCCGACGGAAAGGGGTATTCCAAGAAGGAAGCGCAACAGAATGCCGCCCGCGAGGCACTGCTCCGTATGCGCAAGGAGCCAGAATTTGAAGACAGCATCTATCGCTCGAAGGAGAAGCGCACTGCCATGGAGGCGGACCCCTGCTTCACGCTCCCCATCATTGATGAAATAGAGGCAGACATCGCCCGTGAGGCAGAGTCGGACGTAGCCCGTTCGGCAGAGCCTGCCACCTCGCAGCCTGCCGAGGCTGCCCGCAAACCCAAGAAGCCCGCTCAGCGCAAGAAGGCAGAAAAGCCCGCAAAGGCTGAAGAGCAGGCTAAAGCTGAGGCCCCGGCTAAGGCTCCGGCATCTGCCAAACAGGAAATTCCTGCCAAGGCAGAGGCTCCGGCGAAGGCTAAGGCTGAAACTTCTGCAAAGCCAGAGGCGCAGGCAAGGGCTAAGAAGCCCCGTCAGGCGAAGGCCGCTGCTCCGCAGCCTGCTCCGTCACAGCCCACTGCCCAGAAGAAGGCAGAAAATCAGGGCGACACTGCCTCTCAGGAGCCTGCTGCTCCTCAGGAAAATATGGCATCGGCAGAGCCTCTGTCTCCTCAGAAACCGCAGGCAAATGCGGAAAAGCCCGTTGCTGCCCCTGAAATGAAGGAATTGCCAGTGGTTGCCGCTCCCGCAGTTCCCGCTCCTGCACAGGAAATTGCCGCTCCTGCATTGGAAGCATCTGCTCCTGCACAGGAAGTTCCTGCTCCTGCACAGGAAGCATCTGCTCCTGCACAGGAAGTTGCCGCTCCTGCATCGGAAATATCTGCTCCCGCACAGGAAGTTCCGGCTCCCACAGCTGCTCCCGCAGAGCCTTTGGTGGAGGCGACGGTCTTCGCCAAGGTCAAAGCCATCACCTCGGTGGCAATGGCGGGAAATTCTGTTGAGGCAGAGCAGAACTTTCAGGAGAAAATCAGCAGGCGCCCACGCGGACGCAGAACCAACGCTGAGGATTTCACCAATACGGAACCCGTGCTTGCAGAAATGTCGCATCGCGCGGCGAAGGCTGCCAAAAGGGTGGAAGAGGCGAGAATGGCGAAAGCGCGGAAGAAGGCGCACCGCGACCTCAAGGAAGCTGCACGAAATGCGGAGCCTATGGGCGAAGAGGCTGACATCAAGGGGGCAATGCTCACGCCGATTGACGGGGAGACGCTTCCCGAAGGCAATGCGCCCGCGCCCCTTGCAGAAGGGCTTCAGGCTGCTGAAGGAGAAGCTGCACCCAAGATGCGCAGCATGAGGAAGTCCAGAAAGCCGCGCAGAAAGTTGGCTGAACAGGGCGAAACCCCTGCTGCCACTGCCGACGTTGCCCCTACGCCTGCTGCCGACGTTGCCCCTACGCCTGCCGACGTTGCCCCTACGCCTGCTGCCGCCACGCCTGTTCCTGAACATCCCGCGCCTGCTGCCGCTGCCACCGCGGAGCAGACACTTGCAGAATAACACGGGGCTTTATCCGCCTGCGACAGAGAGATTTTCAAATTTCTCTGACAAACGTCGTGACTAAATCCCTCCCCTACTTATTACTAACCTTTTATTCCTCTGTCAACAGTATCGGCAACACCCGATACCGCCAGAAGATGCAGAGACGTTTCACGCCCGAAACGCCTCGCCTCTTCATGAAAACACTGTACACTTCTACAAGACATGGCTTACATGACCCAAGAAGGCTACGACAAAATGGTAGCCATGCTCCGTCAGATGGAGCAAATCGAACGTCCTGCGGCATCGGCAGCTATTGCGGAAGCACGCGATAAGGGCGACCTCTCTGAGAATGCTGAATACGATGCCGCTAAAGAGGCACAGGCAAAGCTCGAGACAAAGATTGCTGAACTTAAGGCACAAATCCATAGCGCAAAGATAATTGACACCTCACGCATTCGTACGGATGTCGTGCAAATCCTCTCCACCGTCGAGATGCGTAACGTCAAGTCTGGAACGAAGATGAAATATACCATTGTCTCTGAAAGCGAGGCCGACCTGCGCAGTGGTAAGATTTCCAGTGAGACTCCGATTGCACAGGCACTCCTCGGCCACAAGGTGGGCGACATTGTTGATGCCAAGACGCCACGGGGCATCATTCAGTTTGAGGTGCTGAACATCAGCGTGGAATAATATACGTTTCGGATACGTAAACTACGGAAAGCCGCATTGAGACGAGAAGTCTTGATGCGGCTTTTTGAATGCTTTCGCCCTGCGACAAGGCGTTAATGCCGCCGTTTATACCGCCGACAATGCAAAAACCACGCTAATTTTTGGCTAAGGCTGATAAATTGTGTAAATTTGCCGCACATGGCGCGCGCGGCCGTGCCTTTTTTATACGACAGCTAATAGAAAAATATCCTTTATGAGCATTTTCAGCAAAATCGCCAATGGCGAAATCCCCTCCTACAAGTGTGCGGAGGATGAGCGTTTCTATGCTTTTCTCGACATTAACCCTGTGGCTCTCGGACATACGTTAGTCATTCCGCGCCAAGAGGTAGATTATATCTTTGATCTCGACAACCGCACCCTTGCCGACCTCCATGTCTTTGCCAAGCGTGTGGCATTGGCACTCCGTGAGGCTGTGCCTTGCACGAAGGTGGGAATGGCGGTGCTCGGACTGGAAGTGCCTCACGCCCACATACATCTTATTCCTCTGCAAAGCGAGGGGGATATGGATTTCAGAAAGGAAAAACTACACCTTCAGCCCGAAGAGATGCAGGCCGTTGCCGATAAAATATACGCGGCCTTCAAAAAGCTCTGACTACACGATTTTTTCCACTTCACATATATATAGCCACCATATGCACATACATATATAATATGTGCTTAAGTAAGTAGCAAGAATTAGTTTATCAGAAGCACCCAATGTGTAGCCGTGGCGAAAATGCTGGGTTTTGCAAGCCTTCTGCAGGACTCCTGCTTCGCAAGTAATCATTTTCACCCCTCCAAGTGATTGTTCTGACCCCCAAAAAAGGTCATTTTGCCCTTCCAAATGGTCACTCTAAGACGAAATGTACCGTAGAAACAAGGCATCTTACTGTAAACTGATTTTATTAAGGTAGGTTCTATAAATTAGTTTTCAATGTAAGGTAGTGTTTCTGTTTTACTTGGATGTCTTCACGCCTCTCGCACCGTATCTTTTTGTCTTTCATTCAGTCACGTAGCCCGCTACGCTCCCTCGTGAAAGACAAAAACCTACGGCACGATAGTCGCAAATACATCGCAAGCTAATTGATAGAACCTACCTTAAGTAGGTAAAGAAAATCATTTTTATGCTGGAATGCTCTGTTAGAATGCAGGGGTTAGTCTTGAAATAAAGGAGCATAGCCTGCTATGTGACTGTTTCCAAGGCTAAAAGATGAGCCAAAGAGAGCGTTCAAACATACAAGCCAAAAAAATCCTTACGATATTTACTGTAAAATAATTCTTTTCACCTACTTACCTGCTTACTTACCTATAACATCTATACCATGAAACGCTTCTTCCTCATCCCTCTGCTTTCCTTCGCCCTCAACGCTATGGCGCAGGTGCCAGCCGGACACACCGTTTGGCTTGACCGTCCTTGCACCGGCACCACTACGGCGGAGTGGGAATCGCGCACGTTGCCCATCGGTAACGGAAATATCGGTGCCAACATCTTCGGCATGGTAGGCACGGAGTATGTCACCCTCAATGAAAAATCGCTCTGGCTCGGCGGACCCAACGCCAGCCGCGGAAAAGAATTCTATTGGAATGCCAACAAGGAGGGAGCTGCTGTGCTCAAAGACATCCGCCGTGCTTTCCAGAACAACGATTTGCAGACGGCTGCCACGCTGACGCAAGACAACTTCAACGGAACCGTGCCCTACGACACTGTCACCTTCGGAGGCTACACCACGATGGGCAACCTCTGCATCGAAACGGGCATGCAGGACGATGCCATCCGTGGCTATGTCCGCGCGCTCAGCGTCGATAGTGCCTACGCCACCGTGAATTTCCGTACTCCCGACGGCGTGCGCCATGAGCGAAAATCCTTCGTCTCCTATCCCGACAACGTGCTCGTCATGCAATTCTCAGCATCGAAGCCGCGGCTTCAAAACCTTACGCTGCGCTACAATCCCAATGCAGCATCGCACGGAGCCTTTGAGGCTTACGGGAAGGACGGCATCGTATTCAACGGCAGGCTCTACAATAACGATATGGCATATACCGTACGCATCCGCGCCATCGCAAAAGGTGGAAAGGTGAGCAACGACGGTGGATGCCTCAAAGTGACGGGAGCCGACGAGGTGATGTTCCTGCTCACTGCCGACACGGACTATAAGATGAACCTCGACCCCGACTTCAACGATCCGAAAACCTATGTCGGCGTAGAGCCTTCAAAGACCACGGAGGCATGGATGAAGCGGGCAGCGAAGAAATCGTTTGCAAAACTTTTCGCGGCGCATCTCAAAGATTACCTGAATCTCTACAATCGCGTCAGCCTGAAGCTCACCGACAAGCCTGCCCCCGCCTTCCCCACGGACGCTCGTCTGGCAGCTTATCGAAAAGGAGCCTCCGACCCGCAGCTCGAAGAGACCTATTTCCAGTTCGGACGCTATCTTCTCATCGCATCGTCGCGCCCCGGCAATCTTCCCGCTAACTTGCAGGGCATTTGGGCTGACGGTCTGGACGGACCCTGGCACGTGGACTACCACAACAACATCAATCTTCAGATGAACTATTGGCCCGCGCTGACGTGTGGACTGGCAGAATGCCAGCTCCCGCTCAATGAGTTCATCCTCTCTCAGCGCAAGCCCGGCACCGTGACGGCGCAGAAATATTTCAATGCCCGCGGATGGGCGACGAGTATCTCCAGCAATCCCTTCGGATTCACCTCGCCGCTCATTGACAAGGACATGTCGTGGAACTTCAATCCCGTAGCAGGTTCGTGGCTCGCCACGCATCTTTGGGAATACTACGCCTTCACCCGCGACAAGAAATTCCTGCGCGAAGTGGCTTATCCCGTATTGAAAGAGTGTGCCAACTTCTGTTGCGACTATCTCTGGCAGAAGCCCGACGGCACGCTGACCGCAGCACCTTCCACCAGTCCGGAGCACGGTCCGGTGGATGAGGGTACTACTTTCACCCACGCCGTCATTCGCGAAGTGCTCCATCAGGCTTGCACCGCTGCCGATACGCTTGGCATTGATGCCGCGGACATCGTCACATGGAATGCCAATCTTCAGGCGCTCGCACCCTATGAGATAGGCCGATACGGGCAATTGAAGGAGTGGAGCCGCGACATCGACGATCCTGAAGACCATCATCGCCATGTCAATCACCTCTTCGGCCTGCACCCGGGTAGCACAATCTCTCCCATCACCACGCCTGAGTTAGCAAAAGCCTCACGCGTCGTACTCGAACACCGTGGCGATGGAGCCACGGGATGGTCGATGGGATGGAAGTTGAACCAGTGGGCACGCCTCCACGATGGCAACCACTCCTACGTCCTCTTCCGCAACCTCCTCAGCAACGGCACGTGCGACAATCTTTGGGACACGCATCCGCCCTTCCAAATCGACGGCAACTTTGGCGGAACGGCAGGCATTGCCGAGATGATTCTCCAAAGCCATGCCGACTGCATACATCTGCTCCCTGCTCTTCCTGATGTCTGGGCTGCGGGAAGCGTGCGCGGCCTGAGGGCACGCGGTGGCTTCGTGCTCGATATTGAGTGGAGCAATGGCACGCTCAAGGAGGTCAGGCTGACTTCGCTCTGCGGTGAAAGGTGCGTCCTCAGATATGGCGATGCCGACATTGACATTCCCACTAAGGCAGGAGCCACCTACACCTTTACTTATTATAACGGTTACCTCAAGCTGAAGGGATAAAGTCATCACTTTCAGGAATTTCCGACCGGCGATTCTGAAACTGCGACCGACGATTCTGAAACTACAAAATACACTTTCAAGAAAACAACAATGTTCAAACGTATCTTTTCCTTTGTCTTGCTTGCCATTGCTGCCGTAGCAGCTTTTGCGCAGGTAGATTTTAGCGTAAGCTACAAGCGCGTCAGTCCGACGGAGATTGACGTCGTCTTCACCGGAAAGGCTGCACCGGGATGGCACGTATATGGCACGAACATTCCCGATGGCGGCCCGACGCCAGCCTCCTTCAATATTGATTCCGCCAAGGGAGCGCGGCTGAAGGGCGCGCTGAAGGGCGGCCCCGGCATCAAGTCGAGCATGGACCCCATCTTTGAGATGGAGGTCAGCTACTATGAGGGTACGGCGGTGTTCACGCAGCGCGTCGAACTCACTGAGAAGAACTATGACCTCCAGGGCTATCTCAAGTTTGGCGCCTGCAACGACGAGAACTGCCTGCCTCCCACCAGCATCGATTGTCAGGTGAAGGGCACTGACGGCCCTGCCGCTGTTGCCCCCGCTGCTGAGAAGGAGGAAAAAGCTGAGACTCCTGCTCCCGCAGACGAAACGCCCCTCGTTGCTGCCGATACGACGGCGGCTGCCGTGGCAGCAGCAGCAGACACCGTTGCCGTCAATAGCCTCTGGACCCCCGTCATCAATGAGCTCAACGCTTTTGGCAATGAGAACGATACTGCCGGCAAGAGCCTTTGGGTCATCTTCGGACTCGGTTTCCTCGGCGGTCTCATCGCTCTGCTCACTCCCTGCGTGTGGCCCATCATCCCGATGACAGTGAGCTTCTTCCTCAAGCGTGCCAAGGGCGACCGCTCGAAGGGCATTCGCGATGCCATCACCTATGGCGTGAGCATCGTCATCATCTATGTCGCCCTCGGGCTCATCATCACCACCGTCTTTGGAGCCTCCGCGCTGAACGACCTCTCTACGAATGCCTTCTTCAACATCCTCTTCTTCCTCATGCTCGTGGTCTTCGCCGCCAGTTTCCTCGGTGGTTTCGAGATAACCCTCCCCAGCAGCTGGACATCGAGCGTTGACAGCAAGGCCGAAGCTACTACGGGCCTGCTCAGCATCTTCCTCATGGCGTTCACTCTGAGCCTCGTCAGCTTCAGTTGCACGGGTCCCATCATCGGATTCCTCCTCGTCGAGGTCAGCACGAGCGGTGGCACCAGCCTGGCCCCCACCATCGGAATGCTCGGCTTCGCCATAGCTCTCGCCATTCCCTTCACGCTCTTCGCCCTCTTCCCCAGCATGCTGAAGAAGACGAGCCGTGGCGGCGCATGGATGAATCAGGTGAAAGTGTGCCTCGGCCTTCTCGAATTGGCGTTTGCCTTCAAGTTCCTCTCCGTGGCCGACTTGGCATACGGCTGGGGCATCCTTGACCGCGAGCCCTTCCTCTGCCTTTGGATCGTCATTTTCGCAACGATGGCGTTCTATCTCTTCGGGTGGATTCGTTTCCCCCACGATGAAGTGGATCCCGACGAGGGCTACAAGACGAGCGTGCCTGCCTACTTCATCGGCATGGCCTCCCTCGCCTTCGCCATTTATATGGTGCCCGGACTCTGGGGAGCCCCCTGCAAGGCTGTCAGTGCCTTCTCGCCTCCCAAGACGACGCAGGATTTCGACCTCGATGTCGTGAAGGTGGAACCCATGTTCCTCGATTATGAGCAGGGCATGGCCTACGCCCGTGCGAACCATAAGCCCGTCATGGTAGATTTCACTGGCTTCGGCTGCGTCAACTGCCGAAAGATGGAGATGGCGGTATGGCATGACAGCAAGGTGCGCGACTATCTGACGAAGGACTATGTGCTGATTTCGCTCTATGTCGATGACAAGACGCCCCTCCCCGAGACCATCGTCGTCGAGGAGAACGGGCAGAGCGTGAAGCTCCGCACCGTCGGCGACCGCTGGAGCTATCTGCAGCGCTCGAAGTTCGGTGCCAACGCGCAGCCCTTCTATGTCCTCCTCGACAACGACGGTATGCCCATCGGCCCCTCGCGCAGCTACGATGAGGACATCGATGCTTACGTGGATTTCCTTAAGGCAGGCTTGGAGGCATACCGCAAATAAGCCTTTCTTTCTGCCAGACACATACATTCAGGCCCTATGCACATTGCGGTATAGGGCCTGTTTTTTTGGTATTTTCCTCCCTTTTTTTCGCTTTTTCCTTCCTCTTTTTTCGCTTTTTCTCCCTCTTTTTCATTTTTCCCTCCCTCTTTTTCTCATGGTTCGCTTCCTCTTCCTTCTTGTGATGCTCTTGCCGGCGTATGCCCGCGCCTCAGATTCGGAAGTGCTGCGGCATTGGCGCGTCGGGCAGACAGTCAGCGAGGCGGCGGTGACGGCGTATGGCGAAGAGCGCTGCTTCGCCGTCGTCGAAATTCCCGACAGCATTCTCCGCCTCATGCAGGGGCGCAGCCTGCCCAAGGAGTGCCGCACGGATGTAGCCACACTGCGCTATCTCCGCCTCCTTCATCGCGATGCCCATGGGCACATCAGGCTTGGCGAGATGGTCTGCCATCGCGATGTTGCCCGCAGCCTCGTCAGCATTTTCCGCAGCCTCTATCAGCAGGCTTACCCCATTGAGCGCATGCTCCTCATTGACCGTTTGGGGGCAGACGATGAGCAGTCGATGGCGGCGAACAATACGTCGTGCTTCAACTTTCGCCGCGTCGCAGGCTCTTCGCGCCTTTCGAAGCACGCCTTGGGCAAGGCGGTGGATGTCAATCCCCTCTATAATCCCTGCGTCCGAAGGGGGGCGGATGGCAAAATCCGCGTCAGTCCTGCCGCTGGCAAAGCCTATGCCGACCGCTCGCTCCCCACTCCCTATCGCCTTCTCCGCGACGATGCTGCCCACCGCCTCTTCCGCAGCCACGGCTTTCAGTGGGGTGGGGCATGGCGCAGCCTGAAGGACTATCAGCATTTCGAGATGCCATAGCCCGCATTCCCTGCGAAGATTCGCAAATAATCCCTTTTGCGCCGCTCGCGTTGCCCATCGTCAGCAGAAAAAAAGGTAAAATCCGAAAACCTACCCATTTTCTTTGTGCGTTTCGCCTGTTCGCCTTACCTTTGCATTTGTTAGTCAATCATCAAAGGCAGGTTCTATAAATTATTTTTCCATGTAAGGCTGTGTTTCTGTTTTACTTGGATGCCTTCACGCCTCTCGCACTGCACGATAGTCGCAAATACATCGCAAGCTATTTTATAGAACCTACCCCAAAAACAATCATTTTCCGGGCAGTGGCAGGGCATCGTGCCTGCCGTTTCCTCCCCATCGCCGCCCCCCGCCGATGCGCCGCGAGGCAATTCCTGCCCTCATTAGTCACTAAAACACTTGAAAAAACTATGAAAGGAATGAAGATTCGTTTAGCCGTCCTGCTGCTTTCGCTGGGCGTCATTGCTCCTGCCGCTGCCCAGAAGTTCCAGTGGGGACTGACGGGCGGTCTGAACCTCTCGAAGATGAAGGTCTCCGGCGACCTTGAGACCGTTCGGCAGTTTGATTCCGCCAATCGCACGGGTTGGTACATCGGTCCGAAGGTGGCGTTCAGCACCATCGTCGGCATCGGCTTCGATGCTGCCGTGGAATATTCGCAACGCGATTTGGAGATTAACAATGAGACGGAGGCCTACCGCACCCTTGAAATCCCCATCAACCTGCGCTACAACATCGGCCTTGGCGATGCCGCAGCCATATATGTCGCCACGGGTCCGCAGTTCGGCTTTGCCCTCAAAAATATGGCGTGGAGCCAGACCGTGGCCACGAACTTCAGCAAGAACAACATGAATACGACGTGGAACGTCGGCGCCGGCGTACGTCTGCTGAAGCATCTTGAAGTGGGGCTGGGCTATAACTTTGCCATTGGCAAGGTGGGCAAGGCGATAGTTCCCACGGGCGACTCGCGCGATGTAGAGCTGGAATACAAGGCCAACACGTTTCAGGTGCAAGTGGCTTACCTGTTCTGACCTTTGCGCAGGCAGGGCTTGTCCGGCAGGATGCTTGCGCAGGCGGAGCGAGCCCTTTTTGGTGTAAGATTCATTTCCCCGACTGCACATTTCGTCAGCATGTGGCCACTTTGAGGGGGCAGAATGATTATTTTCAGGGGTCAATGTCGCCACTTTCAGGCCTGAAAGTAATCACCTCTCAAGCAAAAGCTCTGAAGCAGTGGGGCCAATCCCTGAAGTCTCGCCCCAAAGCCACCGCATCGTACTGCTGCAAAGAGGCGGCTTTCAGCTTGTTGTGCCAGACGAAATGCGGCTTCCTGAGGCAGGTTCGCCAGCAGGCATGAACACGGCGGGGCGTGCCTGCCCCGTAAGTCAGGCTGCTCAGGCATCAAACTGGCTTTCATCATCTATTTACTTGTCAAACATACACATTACGCTGAAAAAAATGTTACGACTGAATTGCTTTTTCCAGGCTTCTGAAGGCAAATATGCCGAAGCCCTTGAAGCCGCCATTGCGCTGACTGCTGCATCGCAGCAAGAGGAGGGCAATGTGGCTTATGATGTTTTCGAGAGTGCCACCCGTCCGGATGTCTTCATGATATGCGAGACCTGGAAAGACGAGGCTTCCCTGCAGAAGCACGGCGAGGCTCCCCACTTCGCCGAGTATGTGGGTCGCCTGCAAAGCCTCGGACTCTTGAAACTTGAGAAGTTCGAGTTCTGACCTTCCGCCCTGCGTTTGGCCGACGCCTAAACGGCAAACATCCAAAAAAACTCCCTGATTTCACCGCGAAATCAGGGAGTTTTTTTGTAGGGCAGGCGATGAAGATGATTTCCTGCCTGAATGCCCCCCCCCTTGCCGTGTCCTTTAGTCTTGAAACATAGAAGCATGGAGGCCGCACCATAGGTGAATCATGATAGCCCACAAGGCAAGGAGCTGCATCCGAATGGAGCATAAAGCACCCACCAGGTTTCGTTACCTACCTGAAAACACCACGAAGTGCCCCGTTTTATGCCGTTTCAACGCGCAGTCAGAACGTTTTACGAGAGAAAATAAGCCGCATTTTACGAAAAAAAGGTAACTTTGCGCGATAAATCCTCACAAAACATTATATCCATGGCAGTAGAAATACGCAGAATAGACCTCAATGACAGAAAGGAGGTCAAAGCCTTCATTCGTTTCAACTACGAACTTTATAAGGATAACCCCTACTCCGTCCCCGACCTCCTCGAGGATATGTATGAAACCTACGACCCGAAACGCAACGATGCCTTCACCTTCTGCGACGCCGACCTCTTCCTCGCCTATCGCGACGGGAGAATCGTCGGGCGCATTGCCTGCATCAAGAACAACAAGGCCAACCGCATCTGGCAGAACAACAATGCACGCTTCGGGTGGATAGACTTCATCGACGATGAAGAGGTCAGCAAGGCTCTCCTCGACACTGCCGAGGAATGGGGGCGCAACCATGGATGCGACAAAATCGTAGGGCCTCTTGGCTTCACCGACATGGATGCCGAGGGAATGCTCATTGACGGTTTCGACCAGCTCTCCACCATGTCCACCACTTACAACTATCCTTACTATCCCCAGCACATGGAGAAGCATGGCTATACCCATGAAATCGACTGGGTGGAACGCAAGGTCATGGTGCCTACGCCCGGCCATGAGGCGCAGAAGGACAAATATTTCCGCGTGGCAGAGATAGTGAAGAAGCGTTCCAACGTCCATGTGCGGAAATTCCACAGCGTCTCCGAGGTGAAGCGCGATGGCTATCACTATAAGATTTTCGATGTGGTGAACCGTGCCTATGCGCCCCTCTACGGCTATTCCGAGATGACGAAACATCAGATTGACAAATACGTCAATCAGTACCTGCAGTTCCTCGACTTCCGCCTCCTCACCGTCGTGGAGAACGAGGAGGGCGAGCCCGTGGCAATGGGCGTCGGCATTCCCAGCCTGAGCCGGGCCCTCCAGAAGGCAAGGGGAAAGCTCTTCCCCTTCGGGTGGTGGCACCTCATCAAAGCCCTCAAGTTCAAGCATTCGGAAATCATTGACCTCCTGCTCGTTGCCGTCTTGCCGGAATATCAGAGCAAGGGCGTGAATGCCCTCCTCTTTGCCGACATCATCCCCATAGCGCAGGAGATGGGCTTCGTGTTTGCCGAGACGCACCCCCAGCTGGAGACGAACGACCGCTCGCAGTCGCAGTGGGCCTATCTGGACTGCACCATCCACAAACGTCGCCGCTGCTATCAAAAACCCCTGTAGTCCCCCCTCCCTGAAACATTCCCCCACAAGAAGACCATGGCAGAAGATATTTTTGACACTCCTGAAATTTCCGAAGACACCCCCGAAGCCACCCGCAATGCCAGCGACTACGGCGATGAGTCCATCCGTCACCTCGACGACATGGAGCATATCCGCCTGCGCCCCGGCATGTACATCGGACGCCTCGGCGATGGCAGCCAGCCCGAAGATGGCATCTATGTGCTGCTGAAAGAGAGCATCGACAATTCCATCGACGAGTTCAATGAGGGTTTCGGCAAGAAGATAGAGGTCGATATCCGCAATGGCGTGGCGTCTATCCGCGACTATGGGCGTGGCATTCCATTGGGAAGCCTCATTCCCGCCGTCTCCAAGCTGAACACGGGCGGCAAGTACGACAACGATCAATATACGGCGAGCGTCGGCCTGAATGGCGTCGGCCTGAAGGCGGTCAATGCCCTTGCCCGGCGCTTCACTGCCTGCTCATACCGCGACGGAGAGTTTCACCGCGCCGTCTTCGAGTGCGGCACGCTCGTCAGCGATGAGCAGGGGACGACGGAGGAAGACGACGGCACGTTCATCTCCTTCGAGCCCGACCCCTCCCTCTTCGTCGGCTATCGCTTCCACTCGGAGTTCGTGAAGGATATGCTCCGCAACTACACGTATCTCAACACCGGGCTCGCCATCTACCACAATGGGCAGCGCATCATCAGCCGCAACGGCCTGGAAGACCTCCTCACCGACAAGATGACCGATGAGGCGCTCTATCCCATCGTACACATCAAGGGCGAGGGCATAGAGATCGCCTTCACGCACGCCAAGAACCAGAATGGCGAGGAGTATTATTCATTCGTGAACGGCCAGAACACGACGCAGGGCGGTACGCATCAGGCGGCGTTCAAGGAGCATATTGCCCGCACGATCAAGGAATATAGCGGCAAGAACTTCGAGGTGCAGGACATCAGGAACGGCCTCGTCGCCGCGATAGCCGTGAAGGTCATCGAGCCGATGTTCGAGAGCCAGACAAAGATTAAGCTGGGCTCGCTCTATATGGCCCCCGACAAGGACAAGAACGGCAAGCCCTTCCTCCTCTCCGGCGTCAGCGTGAATAAGTTCGTAGGCGACTTTGTCAAGGAGCAGGTTGATAATTTCCTGCACCGCCATCTCGACATCGCCGAAGTGCTCCTCCAGAAAGTGCAGGAGAGCGAGAAGGAGCGCAAGGCTATGGCGGGCGTGGCGAAGCTGGCGCGCGAACGGGCTAAGAAGGCGAATCTTCACAACAAGAAGCTCCGCGATTGCCATATACACTACAACGACTCCTCCGTGAAGGCCAAAAAAGACGATGAAACCGTGGATTTACGTCAGGAGACGTGTATATTCATCACCGAGGGAAACTCTGCGAGCGGCTCCATCACGCAGTGTCGCGATGTCAATACGCAGGCGGTGTTCTCCCTTCGCGGCAAGCCCCTCAACTCTTATGGCCTGACGAAGAAGGTAGTCTATGAGAATGAGGAGTTCAATCTCCTTCAGGCTGCCCTCAACATCGAGGAGGGGCTTGACGGACTGCGCTACAACAAGGTCATCATCGCCACGGATGCCGATGTCGATGGCATGCACATCCGCCTGCTGATGATGACGTTCTTCCTGCAGTTCTTCCCCGACTTGGTCAAGAAGGGCCACGTCTATATCCTCCAGACACCTCTTTTCCGCGTCCGCAACCGCAAGAAGGGCTCGAAGGAGAAGAAGAGCGGACGCGTGGAGTATGAGACGGCTTATTGCTACAATGAGGAGGAGCGTCTTGCTGCCATCGAACGCCTCTCGCCGAATCCTGAAATCACGCGTTTCAAGGGTCTTGGCGAAATCAACGCCGAGGAGTTCAAGCATTTCATCGGTCCGGATATGCGTCTTGACCCCGTCACGCTCCAGAAGTCTGACCAAGTGGCCGACCTTCTGGCATACTATATGGGCAAAAACACTCCCGAACGCCAAAACTTCATCATCGAAAACCTCGTCGTCGAGGAAGACCTCGTAGAGGATGTCACGGTGTGAGGGGCGCGAAGACATCCAAGTCACTGAAAACCATCATTGTCCCCTACCTTAAGTATATGAGGATAGCTCTTTTCCCGGGTTCCTTCGATCCCTTCACCATCGGCCATGCAGACATCATCGAGCGCGCGCTGCCGCTGTTCGATGAGATTGTCATCGCCGTCGGGACGAATATTCATAAGCAAGGTGCTGATGCCATGAGCCAGCGCGTACGGCAAATTGAAGAACTTTATCGCAGTGAGTCGCGGATTCGTGTCGTCACTTACACCGACCTCACCGTGGATCTCGCAAAGCGCGAGGGCGCACAATATATTCTCAGAGGCGTCCGGAGCATCAAGGATTTTGAGTACGAGCGCGATATCGCCACCACCAACCGCATGCTTGCCGACATTGAGACCGTCCTGATCTTCTCCGACCCTCGCTATGCCCACGTTTCCTCCTCGCTCATCCGCGAGCTCCGCTCCTTCGGACATGATGTCTCCGAACTCCTTCCATCTAAAAAATGAGATTATGAAAACTCTCCTTTATTACGTCATCGCCGCACTGCTTCTTTTCCCCTTCTCAGGAAAAGCGCAGCTGCGCAACGATGACCCCTATCAAGACATTGATGTAGAGATGGTCAGAAAGCTGCAAATTGCCCAGCTCGCCATCACGCAGCTCTATGTGGATAGCGTAGATCAGAAAAAACTCGTGGAGGATGCCATCAACGGTATTCTCGAAAAGCTCGACCCCCATTCCTCCTATTCCGATGCCCAGCAGACGAAGAAACTCAACGAGCCCCTTGAAGGCAACTTCGAAGGCATCGGCGTGCAGTTCAATATTCTTGAAGACACCCTCGTCGTCATCCAGACCATCTCGAAAGGGCCGAGCGAGAAGGCGGGCATCGTTGCCGGCGACCGCTTCATCACTTGCGATGGCATCACCATTGCCGGCGTAAAAATGGAGCGCGACAGCATCATGCGCATGCTCCGCGGACCAAAAGGCTCGAAGGTGACGCTCGGAGTTTTGCGCAGTGGAAATAAAGACCTCATAGAGTTCACCCTCAAACGCGATAAAATTCCCGTAAATACCCTTGGCGCCAGCTATATGGTGACGCCGACCACGGGCTACATCGAGCTTGACCGCTTCGGAGCTACCTCTGGGACGGAGGTCAAGGAGGCGATTGCCAAGCTGAAAAAGCAGGGCATGCAGCAGCTCATCCTCGACCTCACTGCCAACGGTGGTGGCTATCTCGGTGCTGCCTTTGAGGTGGCAAGCCAATTCCTTGACGAAGATGCCCTCGTCGTCTATACCGAAGGACGCACCGCGCCCCGTCAGGTTTTTAAGGCGCAGGGTGGTGGGCTCTTCCGTGAGGGGCGTCTCGCCATCCTCGTCAGCGAATATTCTGCATCGGCGGCAGAAATCGTTGCCGGCGCCATTCAGGATCACGACCGCGGCACCATCATCGGACGCCGTACCTTCGGAAAGGGACTCGTGCAACGCCCCATCGACCTCCCCGATGGCTCTATGATTCGCCTCACCGTCAGTCATTACTACACTCCCTCCGGACGCTGCATCCAGAAACCCTACGTCAAGGGTGAGCGCGACGAGTACAGCCAAGACCTCGAAAAACGTTTTACCCACGGCGAACTCTCCTGCGTTGATAGCATCCACCTCGATTCCACCAAGGTCTATCGCACTCTCCGCGAGGGACGCATCGTCTATGGTGGCGGCGGCATCATGCCCGATGTATTCGTCCCCCTTGACACCACCGTCTTCACAAAATATTATTCCAGCCTCCGTCGTCTCGGTCTTTTCAACAGTGTCTCGCTGAAATACATCGACCGCAACCGCAAGCGTCTCCGCGCCGCCTATCCCGATTTTGATTCCTTCCTGAAGCAATACGAGGTGCCGCAGGATGTCATCGACGACATTATCCGTCAGGCTGCCGAGAAGGATGTGAAGCCGAAGGACGACGAAGAGCTGCAAGCCACTCTCCCCGATGTCCGCTTCGCCCTCAAATCCCTCGTTGCCTACGACCTCTGGGACCGCAACGAGTATTTCCGCATCATCAACGAGAAGAGCGACATCGTCCAGCGTGCCATCAAATATCTTGAAGGCGATGCTGCAAGTGAGTAGCAGCCAGTGGAATCTTGTATATTATCCAGTGACATCTTATATAAGCCAGTGTCATCTTATATGAAGCCTTAGGTATATTCATATATATCCAGTGACATCTTATGTAAGCCAGTGACATCTTATATAAAGTCTTTGGTATATTCATATATATCCAGTGTCATCTTATATAAAGATGAGTTGCCCCAATAGAAATCGTCCCAAAGGAAGCTGACAGAGAGGCCCGGTGTACGATGTAGGCTCCCTGCTCCTGCGTTTTGCAGTGTCTTTCGGGCGTTTTTTAGAAAAAAACACGTTGAAATTTGGCTGTTTCGCCATTTCTTCGTACTTTTGCACGCACAAATACGCCATATTTGTGGTGTAGAAGTATCGGACTTGTAGCTCAGTTGGTTAGAGCAACAGACTCATAATCTGGAGGTCCTAGGTTCAAGCCCTAGCTGGTCCACCCTGAAAATCAAGCACTTACGAGTAATCGTAAGTGCTTTTTTCTTTTGTTAGTGACCTTCAAGTGACCTTTTTGAGGCAAAACTCATCTCCCGTGACCTTTTGAAATTTCGCGAAATGATTAGTGATTGAGCGACATTTCAATTACCAAACGTAAATAACGTGAGTTCGACGAATATACTTTAGAATAAAGTAAGTTGCCTGTCATT